>VEOY01000057.1 GCA_012026685.1 Nitrospirota bacterium | reverse complement strand
TCAAGGAAAATAACCCACCCCCCGGCACCCCTCCAAGGAGGGAATTATTGCGAGAGCTATCCGCATGAAAATAATTCATGCATAGCGCTGGGAAGTGTTCAGTGGAGCGTCGTTATGCAATTATTTCATTCAATCCATCAATGACTTGATTCAGTTCCTCTTCTGAGACCCTGCATAGTAACTTCCCGATTCTTTCTGTAGACAGTGTCCGAATTTGGCTTATCTTAATCCATGACTGCTTGGGCAGATTGCTTGTTCGTAATTCCAAAGTCAATGGGTATCCGGCCCGTTGTGGCTGGCTTGTAATTGCGACCGCTATAACAGTCCCGGAACGTTCATTAAAAACATCATGGCTTAAAATTAACACTGGCCGTAAGCCTGCCTGTTCACGGCCGCGCACAGGATTTAAGTCAGCCCAGCGGACCTCGCCCCTCAGTATTCTGGCCATTCGCCAATGTCCTCATTTAATCCTTCTTCAGCAATCGCCTTTTCGAAAACCGGATCGAGCTTGGCACATTCCTTTGATAAACGGCTGCGTTTTATCCTTTGCAGTTTATCACCGACTGCTTCCTGAACTGCCTGACTGCGACTTTGAAAGATATGTTTGCCAACAAGTCTGTCTATTTGCTCAATATATTCTTCATCCAAGGTGATTGCAATCTTTGCTTTGCCCATAAACACCTCCCTGTTTGGTAGTATATTATATCATACCTTCTTAAAAATGTTGCCCTCCGGGCAAGCCGGAATGACAGAATAGAATTTTTCACACAATCTTAGTAGTACCCCCAATAAAAAAGGGAAGGCGTTGCCGCCTTCCCTTTTCTGTCCGATCGTGCGAAAGTGTTCGGTTTAGATGTCGAAATAGAGGAAGAACTCGTACGGATGCGGCCTCAGCCTCAGGGCGTCGACCTCGTTTTTCCTCTTGTATTTGATCCAGGTCTCGATCGCGTCTTCAGTGAAAACGTTGCCCTTGAGCAGGAACTCGTGATCTGCCTCAAGCGCATCGAGCGCCTCGTCGAGACTGCCCGGCATGGTCGGGACTGACGCGAGTTCTTCCGGCCCAAGATCGTAGATATCCTTGTCCAGCGGTTCGCCGGGATGGATCTTGTTCTCGATGCCGTCAAGACCTGCCATGAGCATTGCGGAGAATGCCAGGTAGGTGTTGCAGGACGGATCGGGGAACCTGACCTCGACCCTCTTTGCCTTCGGGTTTGCTGAATAGGTCGGGATACGGATCGATGCAGATCTGTTCCGCGCGGAGTATGCAAGGTTGACCGGGGCCTCGAAGCCCGGCGTCAGCCTCTTGTAGGAGTTGGTCGTCGGGTTGGTGAGCGCTGCCAGGGCATGGGCATGCTTCAGCACGCCGCCGATGTAGTAGAGTGCCATCTCGCTCAGGCCGGCATAGCCGTTGCCTGCGAAGAGGGGCTTGCCTTTCTTCCAGATGGACTGGTGGACATGCATGCCTGAGCCGTTGTCACCGAACAGCGGCTTCGGCATGAAGGTAACGGTCTTGTTGTGCCTGCGCGCAACGTTCTTGATGATGTACTTGAAGAGCATGTTCTTGTCAGCCATCTTGACCAGGGAATCGAACCTCATGTCGATCTCTGCCTGTCCGGCGGTCGCAACCTCATGGTGCTCACGCTCAACGTAGATACCGCATTTCAGCATCTCCATGACCATCTCGGTCCTGAGGTTCACCTGGCTGTCGGTCGGAGGGACGGGGAAGTACCCTTCCTTGTGACGCGGCTTGTAGCCGAGGTTCGGGTTCTCTTCGCGGCCCGAGTTCCAGATGCCCTCGGTCGATTCGATGAAGTAGTAGCCGCTGTGCGAGTTCTGGTCAAAGCGGATGCCGTCAAAAACGAAGAATTCCGCTTCGGGACCGAAATAGGCAGCGTCGCCGATACCGGTAGACTTCAGGTAGGCCTCTGCCTTCTGCGCAATGTATCGGGGGTCCCTGGTGTACTGCTCCTTGGTGATCGGATCTACAATATTGCAGATAAGGCTGATGGTCGGGTACTCCATGAACGGGTCCATAAAGGCGGTCTCTGCATCGGGGATGATGAGCATGTCAGAGGTGTTGATCGCCTGCCAGCCCCTGATGGACGAGCCGTCAAAGCCGAGTCCTTCCTCAAACACTTCCTCCTTCAGTTCTGCGACAGGAACGGCGAAATGCTGCCAGATCCCGGGAAAATCAAGGAACTTGAAGTTTGCCATTACGGCCTTGTTCTCCTGGGCCATCTTGATTACGTCTTTTGCTGTCATGTACTTCCTCCTTAATATGGTTTATGCGTAAATGTGTTCACGCGTGACACGGGTCACACTGCTGTCTCTCCCTGTTCCCCGGTCCTGATCCTGATCACCTCTTCAACAGAGGAGACGAAGATCTTGCCGTCGCCGATCTTCCCGGTTTTCGCGACCTTCTCGATAACGCTGACAACCTTGAGAGAAAGAGTGTCCGAGGTGACGATCTCGAGCTTGATCTTGGGGATAAAATCAACAATGTATTCTGCCCCTCGGTACAGTTCCGTGTGGCCCTTCTGCCTGCCGAACCCTTTGACCTCGGTAACGGTCATGCCCTGTATGCCGATCTCATTCAGGGCATCCTTCACCTCGTCCAGCTTGAACGGCTTTATGATTGCTTCGATCTTTTTCATATCTCACCTCCTGTCGTTTAGGAATATATCGTTTATGCGCAGACGGGTAAAAGCGTCAATGCGCAAAAGACCATACGTCTATTTCTTCTGTATTCGCGCGTGTACGCTTTCACTCTTCTACGCCTGTTCCGTCCTGAAGAACGCCTCATAGAAATTGATCGCCCTCTCAGCGTAATTTCCGTAGAATGACTCGGTTTCCCTCTCTATCTCAGCCATGTCCACCGGCTCGTTCTTCAGCCAGTCGTAGATCATCTGCCTGCGCACCTCTATATGGAACTGAAACGCATACGCGTTTTTACCATATCGGAATGCCTGATTCGGATACAGGACCGACTGTGCCAGGCGGACAGCACCTTCGGGGATATCGAATGTCTCTCCATGCCAGTGAAAGACCTTGCATGTTCCCCCGGCGCTGCCGCTTCGCGGACCGGAGGCAAGCTTTTCCATTAACGGGTCTTCCGAGCCTTCCGGCGTAAGTCCGATGTCATACCACCCGATCTCCTTTTCGGGTCCGGGATAGACCCGCGCACCAAGGGCCTTTGCCATGATCTGGGCGCCGAGGCAGACCCCGAGGACCTTTTTCCCCTGTTTCATGAACGCACGTGCCAGTTCGGCCTCAGTATCGATATAGGGATAGATGTCCGATTCGTTCACACTCATCGGACCGCCCATCATCACCAGCGTATCATAGGGCGCAGCAGACGGAAATACGCTGCTGGTCAGATCGACAACCGAATAGCCGATCCCGCTTTTTGCCAGAAAGTCCTCGATCGTTCCCGGTCCTTCGGCAGCAATATTCTTTAATATAAGGACTGACATGTCTCTCTTGACTTTGCAATATGATTGCCAGTATCTGTTTCCATTAAAATCAGGCAGTTGCAATATGCCAGGATCTGCATATTGCCTATTTATCAGGCAGGTCTGCCCGTTAATCAGGCAGGTCAGCGAGAAATATGTGACGATGCGATGCATTTTCTTCCGCTGCCGGTGCTCCTGGAAAATACTATTATTTTGAAATACCTGCGACAAAAGTGTACTATAGGGACACAATGCAGAAGAACTACGACAGGACCATAGAGCTGACCGCGTTGTACGAGATCAGCAAACTCCTCGGCTCATCGCTCAATCTCCGCCAGAACCTCAGAGGGGTCATGCGCGTTCTTGCAGAGTATCTCGACATGAAGCGCGGCACCGTATCGCTCAGGAGCAATAACGAAGTATCGATCCTCGCTGCTCACGGCATGTCGGAAGAGGAGGTCAAACGGGGCAGATACCGGCTCGGCGAGGGCATCATCGGCCGCGTGGCAAAGCTCGGCGCGCCCATTGTCATCCCGAACATCGGCGACGAACCGCTCTTTCTGAACAAGACCGGCGCGCGGGAAATGATCAGGAAAGAGAACATCGCGTTCCTCTGCGTTCCCATCAAGTTCAAGAACGAAGTGCTCGGCGTCCTGAGCGTTGACCGCCTGTTCGGCGCAAAGAACATCTCCTTTGAGGAAGACCTGAGGCTGCTCAAGATCATATCTTCGCTGATCGCGCAGTCCGTCAAGCTCCATCTGGAGGTCGAAAAAGAACGCGAGGCAATGCAGGAAGAGAAGGAGCGGCTCCGGCAGCAGCTGAAGAGCAAATACAAGGTAGAAAATATCATCGGCCAGTCCGACAGCATGCAGGAGGTCTTCGGGGCGGTCCACCGGGTGGCTCCCTCGAAGGCGAACGTGCTGCTGCGCGGCGAAAGCGGCACCGGAAAGGAACTCGTCGCCAAGGCGATCCATTTCATGAGCCAGCGGGCAAAGGGGCCGTTCATCAAATTCAACTGCGCGTCCATTCCCGAGGGGCTTCTCGAATCTGAGCTGTTCGGCCACGAAAAGGGGGCCTTCACCGGCGCCATGGCCATGCGCAAGGGCAGGTTCGAGCTCGCCCACGGAGGGACGATCTTCCTCGATGAGGTCGGCGACCTGCCGATAACGCTCCAGCCGAAGATCCTGCGCGTGCTCCAGGAAAAAGAGTTCGAGCGCGTGGGCGGTGAAAAGACGATCCATGTCGATGTTCGCCTCGTTGCTGCCACGAGCAGGAACCTTGAGGACCTGGTGAAGGAAGGCAATTTCAGGGAAGACCTCTACTACCGGCTGAATGTCGTGCCGGTCTATCTGCCCCCGCTCCGCGAGCGCAGGGAGGACATCCCCCTGCTCCAGGAGTTCTTCCTGAAGAAATACAACAAAGAGAATGCCAAGTCTGTCCAGATCTCGCCTGACGTGCTGAACATCTTCATCAACTATGACTGGCCGGGCAATGTCCGCGAGCTGGAGAACACCATCGAGCGGCTCGTGGTCATGAGCAGCGGGAAGACCGCCACGAAGGCGGACCTGCCGATCAATATACGCGACCATTCATTCAAGGTGAAGTTTGCCGCACAGCTGAAGGACGCCCTGCCCTCCACGATCGAAGACATCGAGAAAGCAAGACTCATTGAGGCGCTCATGCGGACCGGATGGAACCAGGCAAAAGCGGCCCGCGCCCTCGGCATCACTGCGCGCCAGAACGGCTACAAGATCAGGAAGTACGACCTCAAACAGTCCTGAACGATCTGCACGGGCCTTGAGCGCTGTCTTCCCGCTCTTGAACTCGGGGGCATGATAACATGGTAAACTATTTTTTTGATCGCAGGGGAGGCCACTGAATTGGAAATCAATTTCACCAGAACGAACGGAAAGCTGGACGACCGCATTGAAGAGCTTATGCATTTCGCGGGTGATATCCGGCACCCGGACATGGTGCGCGAGATGATCATTGCGGCGCTGAAGGCAGGCATCGAGAACACCGGGAATGAGGACAGGGCTGACCTCAAGCTGATGAACACCACCCTGAAGGAGATGCGGTTCACCTCCAAGATATTCGGCCCGTACCGGGGCAGGAAGAAGGTAACGGTTTTCGGTTCAGCGAGAACAGGGCCGGATGAGCAGGTCTACCTCATGGCGAAGAACTTCGGGGAAAAACTGGCCAAGGCGGGATACATGGTCATCACCGGTGCGGGAGGCGGGATCATGCAGGCGGCCAATGAAGGCGCAGGTGCTGAAAATTCCTTTGGGGTCAATATCCGGCTGCCCTTTGAGCAGAGAGCAAACCCCGTTCTCGTCGGAAACCCGAGGCTCATCATATACAAGTACTTCTTCAGCCGCAAGGTGGCATTCCTCAAGGAAGCGGATGCCATCGCACTTTTCCCGGGTGGCTTCGGCACGCTCGATGAGGCGATGGAAACGCTTACGCTCCTTCAGACCGGCAAGCACAATATCATTCCCCTCATACTGATCGACGAGCCGGATGGAACCTACTGGGAGCGATGGATCGCTTTTTTCAAAAAGGAGCTGCTGACCGAGCATTATATCAGCGACTCTGATTTCCAGCTCTTTGAGCGCGTGAATTCCGCTGACGAAGCTGTGGAGAAAATTTCCCGCTTTTACCGCCGGTATCACAGCATCAGGTATGTCGAAGGAAAGACGGTCATCCGTCTTGCAACACCCCTTGGCGTGGAACATGCAGAAACATTGAAGAAGGATTTCGGCAGCCTGCTTGTGCCCGGCGGTGACATATACCTCTCGGGGCATCTGCCCGAAGAAGCTGATGAACCGGACATAGCCGGACTCCAGAGGCTCATTGTGGATTTCAACCGGTGCGACTATGGTCAGCTGAGAAAACTCCTGGACGCGGTCAACAATTGCTGACACCCATGCGCATCCCGGCGCCGCGACATTCCACGCTCCCGCAACTGACCCCTGTGGTAATATGAGTATATATCCCGGTTCTTCAGTTTCTGCGAAAGGAGCAATACTATGGAAAAGGAAAGTCTCTTCCGAAAGATAGGATTTCTGCGGCCGGGGTGGTGGTTGGTGCATGCTGCCGGAATAACCGTTGTCTATTTCCTCGGCCATATCCTCTGGAGATGACATGCTGAAACGTTTCATGAGATACAAGCCGGGATGGTGGGTCCTTCACATCGTCGCTGTTCTCCTGACATTCTATCTGGGTCACATGATGACCTTCTCGTTTTAGGCGTCCCATGAAAAAGAACGCACTCCTGACAGCGCTCGTTCTTCTGGCAGTCTCCGGGCTGCTGCTCCACTACCGGATCCATCCGTTCCTGGTCCCTGACAGGCTTCACCCCTACATTTCCGTGTTTGACGGCTCAAAGCTGCCTGCCACGCTCCTTCCCCTGATCGACGTGATCGTGGTGACCGCACTTTTCCTGCAACGAAAGACCGCAGCATACGGCTACCTGCTGAACGGCGTGCTCGTCATCTACGGCACGATCTTCATGGCCCACTTCAGCCTTGCGGAGATCGTCGCGAAGAACATACCGTTCCCTGCTATGCTCCTGAAATCGACGCTGCCGGATATCGGAATCGCCTGGGCAGATTTTTTCGTGGGCAAGGCCCTGTATGATCTGTACCTGAAAGGCGAGGCTTAGTCATTTCACGGTCATACCCTTGCTGCGGCAGCCTCACAGATATGTGACCGATGCGTATCTTCTTTCTCTTCATCGCAGCAGTCGCCTGTTTCCTTTTGTTCCTTGCCCTAAAAAAGATGCTCCGTGACCGGAGGCGCAGGCAACTGTCTGCTGCGCCGTTTCCCCCGGAGTGGGATACCATCCTTGAGAAAAAAGTGGCCTTCTACCGTCGACTGCCGGATAACCTGAGGGAACAACTCCGCCGCGATATCAGGATATTCCTGGACGAAAAACGGTTTGAGGGGCTTGGCGGGCTCGAAATGACAGACGAGATAAGGGTCACCATTGCGGCAGGAGCATGCCTGCTCCTGCTGAACCGCGAGAACAGGAATTATCCCGGCCTCATCTCCATTCTTGTCTACCCCGGCGCTTATGTGGCGGAAGAGACTGCTCATATCGGCGGAGGCGTGTATGTGGAAGGGCCCGTGGTCCGTCTGGGAGAGTCATGGAAGCACGGCTCCGTGGTCCTTGCATGGGACAATGTGAAGCAGGGAGCGTTGAATCCCGGGGACGGTCACAATGTCGTACTCCATGAGTTTGCGCACCAGCTCGATCAGGAAGACGGACTGGCGGACGGCGCACCCGTACTCGGGGAACAGTCGGGATATGCGGTCTGGGCAGAGATCATGAACGAGGAATATGAACGTCTGAGAGAAATCAGTGAACACAACGGGGAAAGCGTCATGGACGAATACGGCGCAACCGACCCGGCAGAGTTCTTTGCCGTTGCGACCGAGACCTTCTTCGAAAAACCCCTCCAGCTAAAAAAGAAGTCACCCTACCTCTACGCGGAGCTTAAAGAGTTCTACAAGGTCGACCCTGCGGAGTGGTATCAGAATTAGCTTTCTTGCTTTCGTTTTCGCCCTTAGCCGTTTACCGTTTGCAGTTAACCGTTAATATTTTTTACCCCTCGCCGTTTGCCCTTTATTGTTGTCTTTACGCTTTCACGCCTCTACGCATCTGCTTCTTAGTCTTTTTCCCGTTGCCTTTAGCCCTTCGCCCTTTATTGCCGCCTTTACGCTTACCCGCTTTTACGCTTTGAGCTTTTTCATTATCTCCCGCATAAAGGCAGGCAGGTCCGAAGGTTGCCGGGAAGTGACCAGATTGCCGTCCACTACGACTTCGGCGTCCTCGTAGAGGGCCCCGGCCTCTTTCATCTCCGGCACGACAGACCTGTAGCAGGTGACCCTGCGGCCTTTTACCAGACCGGCGCTGATAAGAGTCTGCCCTCCGTGGCAGATCGCCGCAACCGGCCTGTTCATTTCGAAAAAGTATTGCGCCAGGTCGAGCGCCTTCTTTTCCTTCCGCACTGCTGCCGGCGCCTTTCCGCCCGGAAGGATAAGGATGCCATAGTCCCCGGCATTCACATCCTTCAGCGCTTTCGTAACCTCCACCTCATATCCGTGCTTTCCCTTGATGCTGCCGGTCTTCATCGAGGCAACATCCACATCTATCTCCTCTTCCTTCAGCCGGTAGTACGGCACAAGGAGTTCGGAATCCTCGAAATTGTCCGCACTGATGATCAAAGCCTTCATTGCAGCCTCCATTATCGCCTTACTCCTCGCCCCTTTTGCCATTTGCCCTTTTGCCATTTTTTATCGCATCTGCGTTTTCACGCTTTTCCCCATTCACGCTTGCACGTTTCCCGCCCTTTGCCTCTCGCCTTTTACCTTCTGCCCCTTCCCTCGCATTTTTTCTCCGCATTTGCGCATTAACACTTCTACGCTTTCACGTTTTTACGCTCACACTTTTACATGCATCAGGGGAAGCCCGAGCCTCTGTCGTTTGTTCTCCCCCCTGAACATGTCCGTTTTCCTCAGCGGCAGATCCCCCCTGTCGCCCTCATGCTGCGCCTGCAGCTTTGTCAGAAGGCTTGATCCATGCTGCACCGTGTGCTTGCCGTATTTTTCCGAAAGGCTGTCCACAACTTCATAGACGCGGGCCATCTTCTCGATCTTTGTCGTGTCATCAAAGAGCGTATACTGCGTCCCGTCATCAGGCACAAGCCCGGCAAGCACTACGCCTGTCTGCCGGTACAGGGTGTTCGCTTTATAGATCCTGCTGAACGCCTCGCGCAGCGGCCCCATGAGGTTTATGGGATAGGCGCTCGGAAGGCTCAGCTTCACTTCTACGCCTGAGTCCCTGAAGTCCTGCGTCCGCAGAAATACGATGAGCCGGGTCGCAGCAAGATGATATCTCCTTGCCTTGATGCAGGCATTCTCAAGGTTTTTTGACAGCTGGGCGAAGATGAACCCGGTGTCCGTGGAAGGAGGCGTGAACGTCTTTGCCTTGCTTATCGACTGGTAGCTGTCCTTTGCCTCGACCACGACCGGGTAGACAGAGCGGCCGTTCAGCTCCTGCCATATCTCCTGAAAGGGTTTTGACAGGTTCTGTACAATGAAGCGTTCATCCCTGCGTGCATACTGCAGCGCCGTGCGTATGCCGTGCTTGTTCAGAAAAGCCGCGGTATTCGGCCCGATGCCCCAGATCTTCTCCACAGGAAGGTGTTCGAGATAGCAATGGATCTCCCTGCCCGGAATGAGGGTGAGGCCGTGGGGTTTTTTATGTTTGGAGCCGATCTTCGCGAGGACCTTCGAAAGGCTCACGCCGATCGAGACGGTAAAGCCGAGCTCTTGTTCTATCGTGCACTGGATCTTTTCAGCTATCATGCCGTACGGCCCGTGAAAGCTTCTCCTG
>VEOY01000112.1 GCA_012026685.1 Nitrospirota bacterium | reverse complement strand
GAACTGCTTCGCCCGGTCATTGAGAAAAACCCATGCGTCGGCCGTGAGCCTGTTGCCGCCCAGATATGCCATTGACAATTTCACGGTCGTTTTTGTGCCCGGCACGGAAGATACCCCATTCATCGTCAGATCCATATCCCCGATCGTAAAAAGAGGATCGGTATTAAGAGCGAACCGTGCATTCCTGATCTTCAGTCCGTCCACCTGATACGCTGACGAGCCTTTTTTTGAAAGGCGCTGTATGAACGCGTCTGCCACATTCAGCTTTCCGTTTCTTCCGGTGATCAGGGTAAGCTGAGGAGAATCGATTTCGATGCCCCTGAAGGAGAACCTTCCCTTGAACAGCTCCCCATATCTCATGTCGAGATGCACCCTGTCCATCCTCAGGAGATCTCCCTGAATAAAGCCCTCCGGGTTGCGAATGACGATGTCCCGGATGGTAATTCCCGCGGCGGTGCTCAGGGAGATGTCGCCAATCTCGACCTTCTGCCCGATGAGAGCAGTGGCTTTGTTCGAGAGCTTCGCGATGAGCGTCTTTTTCAGCGTGAGGTACTGGGAATAGGCAATAATAACGGTAAGGATCAGGAATGTCCCGAGGAATGCGGACAGAATGGTGCATGTCCTGTTTCTCTCGTGCGTCATAGAAACATTTTACCTTCAGGACAGGGAAATGGGTAGGAAAGGATCAGGAGCCTTTGGCATCTGCCGCAAGGATGAGTTCCCTTAGAGTCCTGTTATTCAGGGATGCAGCAACCGCGGTCTCAATGTCGTTCATAATGTGATCCACTTCGGCGACGGACGAGGCGGCTTTCCCGGAAATGTGGCCGTCCTCTCCTGCTATCCTTACGGCGCTGACGATCTCATGCAGGGTCATGACCGCTATGTCCTTGCCGGGGAGATAGGCCGGCGGTTCGTCGTGCGTAGGGACAAGCAGTCCCTTGTTTTCAAGAATGGAAAGGACCTCCCTGACAAAGTCCGGATGTCTCCCGAGGCGCTGTATCAGGGAAGCGAACGTCCAATGCCGTCCGTCCGTATGGAAACTCCGGCCGATCAGGAACATGACCGAGAGGGCGAGTTTTTCCCTCATCTGCTCTCCCGGCTTCTGGGCCTTGCCCCCTACGTCCAGCAGGTGGGGATGCTGGGTATAGAATGAAACCCGGGCGCCTATGAGAAGCGTCAGAAAGTTCCAGTAAAGCCAGATGAGGAAGAGGATGAGAGTCGCAAATCCTGAGTAGATGGCTGAGTAATGTGCGGACGTCGCAATAAAGGACGTAAAGACCCAACCGATCGTCTGCCAGAGGACAGCTGCTGCGATGCCGCCCGTCAGGGCGGCCCTGAACCGGACGCGTGTATTCGGAAGGAGGATATAGACCACGGTAAAGGCAGCGCTGATCAATACGTAGGGCATAAGCCTGCTGACGATGTAGAAAATGAACCCGAAGAGGTGGAACGCCATGAGCTTCTACATGACCGTGCTGCTCATGAGCGTTGCCGTGATGCCGATGGCCGAAAAGACCAGGACCGGCCCTATGAGCAGGACGCTCATGTAATTGCTGAACCGCTGGGAAAATCCCCTTGTCCCTTTTATGTCCCAGATATAGTTCAGCGAGCCTTCGATCTTCTGGATCATGGACAATACGGTATAGATGAGCGTTGACAGACCGATCGACCCGAGAACGCTGATCTTAACGTTTTCAACGAATTCGATGATCTTCATGGAGATGTCCACACCGCTCTGCCCCAGGGGCTCAAGGAAATAATAGAGGAAGATCAGGAAGCGCGCATGCACACCAAAGGCCTTCAGTACGGAAAAGCTCACGGCAAGCAGGGGGACGATGGACAGAAGGGTGGTATACACAAGGCTCATGGCCCTCAGGACAAGCTGCTCCTCGGAAACGCCCTTGACAACGATATACAGAAGACGAAAAACCCGTATCTCGAGGGTCTTTGCCCTGCCGGAAGGCCCCGTATCCTTCTTCCAGAGCTTTTTTACGAAGAACGCATCTATTTTCTCGCTGATGCCTGCCATTGGTTCAATCTTAGCACAGACTGCCGTGAAGCGAAGAAGAAGAGGCAGCGACGCACGATGCGCTGCTGCCTCTTTATTTCAGAAAAGGGCTTACAGGTGCCGGACGATCCTGTCCTTCACCTCTATGAATGAGTGCGCATACTTCTCAGGCTTCCTGCCGAAGCAGGTGCCGAGACTTTCATAAAGAGCGATCTCCTTGATGTCGACCTCCCGCCGCTGGATGGCCGCAGAGGTGTCTTCATAATATATGTGGTCACCGTCGACATTGACGACCGTAACGCCGGCCTTGCCCTCAAGAAGGAGAAACACTGCGGCTGCTCCGGTCTTGTACCCGAATGTTACGTCAAAGGCGGAGGAACCGCCGCAGCGGACAAGATGGCCCGGCATGACCTCCCTCACCTCGGGAGTCTCATAAACACCCGGCGCGTACAAGCCGGTCTTTTTCATGAACTCGACGACCTCGGGGGCCGTCTTCAGGCGTTTTTCGAGCTGCTGACGGACGAACTTGCCTGCCCCTGCCAGCTTCTTGTGGCCGAAGGCGTCCACACCTGCAGACTCATCATAGAGCATTTCGCCGTTTGCGTTCTTCAGCCCCTCGGCAACGACGATGATATAGGTCCCTGCCTTCACATCGCTCCTCATGACCCTGCCGAAGTAGGTTGTCTTCATATGTGAGTATACGACGTCGAAGTCGACCGGTATCTCGGGGATAAGAATGCAGTCAGCCTCTGCGCCGATGCCGCCGCGCATAGCGGTATGGCCTACATACCTCCCGAACACCTCGATGACCAGCACGCGGTTGTGGCTCAGCCCTGTTGTCTTCAGCTCACGGGTGAAGACCGCTATCCGGTTGATCGACGAGTCGCCGCCGACGCTGTAGGGCTGAAGGGCGAGGTCCATGGTCTTCGGCACATGGATGCAGGGGATGCCGTTGGATGTGAGGTCGACCACAACGCTCCCGGTGTCATCGCCGCCGCTGATGACAAGGGCGTCGATCCCGAATTTCCTGAGGCCGTCCTTGATACGGTCGTATTTCTTTTCATCCTTGATCTTGCTGATCTTTACCCGGGAATGACCTGCTTCCGATCCTGCGAGCGACGCCTCGATGCGGCTGACGCGCTCCGCATTGAGGAAGACGACTTCCGGAAGCTCAACGAGGTTGTACAGTCCGGCATAACCGTTCGGGATGACAACGGACTCGATGCCGAGGGCATATGCCTCTCTTGCCACACCCTTGATCACCGCGTTCAGGCCCCCGCAGTCCCCGCCGCTGGTGATGATCCCTATACGCTTTATCGATGCCATGAAACCCTCCTCGTGGAAATAGGTTAAATATACCAAGAAGTTTATACCATAAGAAGAGTTTTGAAAAGAGGCAGATATATAGGCCGGAAAGGTATACTATGAGCATGAAAATGCTGTCATATGGAAGAAGGTTTGTCATCCTGGGCATCGGGGCGCTTGTCCTCCTGACCGGGTACGTTGAGGGGAGAGACCTGCCGTCGAGGACCAAAAAGACCGCCTCGCCCCCCCGGTCCGAAGCCCGGGGACACGATATTGAGATCGGACGGACCGAAAAGAAGATCCATGACCTGATCAACCTTGAGCGGAAGAAGAAGGGGCTCTCAGTCCTCGCCTGGAATGAGAAACTGAACAGGATAGCCAGGAATTACAGCGGGGCCATGGCTGAAAGAAGGTTTTTTTCCCACAACGATCCTGAAGGCAGGTCATTCATAGACAGATACCGGGAAGGGGGCTTTGAATGCAAGCTCAGGAACGGCAATGAGATATGTCTTGGTGCTGAAAATATAGCTCAGGAGAACACCTTCCATTCTGTCACCTATCTGAACGGGACACCTTCCTACGACTGGAACAGCGAGGACCAGATCGCTGCAGCGGTGGTCAGGCGCTGGATGCAGAGCAAGGGCCACCGGGAGAACATCCTGACCTCGTAT
>VEOY01000107.1 GCA_012026685.1 Nitrospirota bacterium | reverse complement strand
TATGGGCCGCTCCTCAGGAGCTCCATAAAATCGACAATGTCCTCTTTTTTCGCCTTTGCCGCTTCCCTGCCTTTTTCTTTGAGAAACTGGAGGTACTTCCTGAGGTCCGTGGCGTAAGCGTTGACCGTATTCCGGGAAAGGCCTTTTTCTACGGAAAGGTAGGTAAGGAAAAGATCAGGCAACTCCGCAGGCAAGGTATTCCTCGATCCCTGTGGACTGCTTCAGCCGTTCATATAAGACCGGTGCGATCTGCATGAGGTTGACCGTGTCTTCCCTGTTGTACTGGATCAGGCGGTCCAGCGCCTGTGTCGATCCGGCTCTGGACTGCTCCCACATCTTTACCGCGTCGTATCCGTCAAGTCCCTGGACCGACTCGTCCCGCTCGATGCCGAAATCATGTTCGATCTTCTTCAGACCGCCCTGTATCTTCAGCCTCTTGGCGCCGAAACAGAGGTCGAAGTGCGGCATCGAAAAATCTATGCCCGGGAATGTCCTCTGCAGAAAAGGGATGTCAAAGGCCGCGCCGTAAAACGTAATAAGGAACTTGTAGTTGCTCAGTTCCTTATTGAGGATGTCTGTAGAAAGGTTCCTGCCGTGTACAAAGCATTTGTAGTCGTGGCCGTCGTAGAGGCCGACGACCGTGACATATCCGCCGCTCTGGGGCTGCAGCCCGCTGGTCTCTATGTCAAGGCAGACAGTATCGTCCCGGAACGTTTCGAACAGGCGCCATTGCTCCCTGCGTTTGACCTCCCGGCTGAAGTAGCCGGCATTGCGGGCATCGAATTCTTTCTGAAAGAGGAAGAGGCTCTCGTCAAAGAGCCTCTTCCTTTCATCGCTGAATGTAAGCAGTTTATCTGCATCCAGAAAGTCATCCCAGGTCACGATGCCTTCCTTCCAGAGCCTGCGCTCTTTCTTTTCTCCGATGCCGTCAAGGATGCAGAAACTGTTTTGTATCATCCATTACTTCTTTGCTGGTGCAGCAGGAGCAGAGGCTCCGTTCTCATTCATGCTGTTGAAGATCTTCATGCTCTTGGAAGCACTGGGGTCTGCCTTTGAGCTGTGGCACATTGCGCAGAAGTCGCCCATCTTGCCGCCTTTGGCAGTGTCGACCCTGAGATATTTAAAGTTGGGGTTTGACGGATGAGGATCGTGGCAGCCGACGCATTCGAGCTTGCCGTCCCTCAGGAAGACCGCCGGAACGTTGGCAACCTTCGCGTTCGGCGCAACGCCGAAAGGATGGCTGTGCGTAGCGGATACCGCTGCGATGCCCATGCCGCCCCTCTCGATCGTCTCATGGCAGCCGAGACAAAGGGCCGTAACGCCGGTAAAAGGCTGTTTTGTCCTTGGATTGATCGCCTTCTTGTTCGGCTCCACCGCAAAAATGATCTCCCCCTTTGCGGAATGGATGCCGTGGCAACCGACACAATTAAGACCATCGTGCGCTCCAGCCGCGAATGCAAATGCAGGCACAACAAGAGCAAGAATCACTACCCCCAAAACCCTTAAAAGTACCATAAGATCTCCTCCTTGATAAAAGTTTTGTTATTATACCGAATGGCCGGATGATATTGCCATAAATTATCTAAATGAGACAATAATGCCGGAACAGTTGATGATCACCTGCCATCCCCGTACATCCCACTCACTTCCGCCGTGTAGGACCCATCCTCTTTGTAGATATACAAAGGTTTTTCTATCTTTATTCCTGCTTTTCCGTCCCTCACGGCCTCGATCAGGACGATCTTCGATTCGGCATTGATATCATTATGCACAAACCGTATCCTCTTAGGCTCAAGCCGGCTCTGTCTGAGCGAATCGAGCGCCTCGAGAAGGCGTTCAGGATGATATATCATGAAGAATCTTCCCTTGCTCTTAAGGAGATGGGATGCTGCATCCGCAAGGTCTGAAAACTTCAGGGCAAGCTCATGGCGGGCGATCGCCCTTTCCTGTCCAACGCTGAGCCTGCCTGTTGTCGGTTTTCTGAAAGGCGGATTAGATACGACAAGATCATATGTCATATAGTTGGAGGTCTCCTTCAGATGTTTTATGTCCGCGAGTACCGCATTTACCCTGTCGCTGAGTTCATTCAGTTTTATATTTCTGACCGCGAGACGGTAAAGAGACTCCTGGAGTTCAACAAGCATAACAGCAGCCTTCGGATATTTACGGGCAAGAAGCAGACCGATGATCCCTGAGCCTGCTCCCAGGTCAGCGATATTCCTCGCGTACCGCATATTCGCAAAGCTGCACAGGAGAACCGCATCTACAGAAAACCGGTAGCCCTGTTTGTTCTGATAGACCCTGATGTCCCGGATGCCGTCAAGCGTTGTTTCCACTATCTGCCGACCGTTTCCAGGACAGGCGGCAGTTCCTGAATGTGCGCGATTATGCGATCTGCCTGTTGAAGAAGGCCTACCTCGCGGAATCCGTAGGAAACTGCGATGGTCCTTATCCCTGCGGCCTTTCCTGCTTCGATATCAAAATTGCTGTCCCCTACGATCACGGTCTCGGCCGCCCCACAGGAGAACATTTCCATCACCTTCAGGAGAGGCCGGGGCGACGGTTTTTTTTCGCCGACACTGTCACTGCCGAGAACCGCGTCGAAACTCTCCAGCAACCCGAGTTCCTGCAGCACTTTTTTTGAAAGTGATTCTCTCTTGTTCGAAATGACAGCCTTGCGGTAGGGCCTCAGCAGTGCAAGTGTTTCCGGCACTCCGGCATAGGGCCTGGTGAAATCGACAAGGTGCGCTGAATAATAGTCCATGAATCTGTCCATAACCTCCTGCCGGATATTTTCCCGCCCGGGACCGAGCAGCTTTTCGATCAGGCGCGTAATTCCCTCACCGACAAGGCCTATCGTCTTCTGCACGGTCAACCGGTCAATATCATAGGGTTCGATCGCATAATTGAGCGCATTGGTCAGATCAACGCTTGAATCAACAAGCGTTCCGTCAAGGTCAAAGATGATGAGCTTAATCATGATTATGCATTATAACGGAATATTGCCTGAGCTTACATCACGATCGCCGTGTTTCAATAAACCTTAACTATCAATCTATAGATTTATTTTATTAGATAAGCACAGATATAGATATGGTAATATTTGCAGTTTGGTTGTGCAGTCGTGATAGGCATGGGGGGTGATAAAAAAAGAACATCATATCAGAGAGTCATGAGCTTTAAACGGGATACATACTACATATACCAAAAAAGGGGATCACATGAAAAGAATATTGCTCGTTGTTCTTGTATTGGCGCTCATCACAGCCTCATATCTCGCATTTTCCGTGTCGGGACTATCAACAACTTCAGTTATTGCATCAAAAAAGACCTATACTGCGACCATGTATATTGCAGGCATGGGAGGACACTTTGCCAAGGCGGACATAACGATCGATCCGAATAACGCGGATAAGCCTCTGACGGTAAGCAGCCTTGACCGGGTGGTCATCGGCGATAAGACAACGCACCCGACCCACGATGCACGGATCGACGTGAAGGACCCTAATACCCTCTTCTGGTCCACCTACACCCTGGACCCAAGCAAGAAGATGCATGTCGGGAAATCCGATCTCAGGACCGGCAATGTGATCACCGATATCGCACTTGATCCGGACAAGCGCGCACCCGGTGAAAAGCCACCGCTTTACTGCGCGTCCGGCCAAACCATTAATAATTACCTGCCGGTATTCATGGGCGTTGAGGGCTACATTGACGTGTTCGACAAAAAGACCCTGAAGCTTAAGCACAGGATGTTCGTCAGCGATATCGGATACAAGGAAGGGTCGTATGTCTTTGTTCACGGGATCAACTCAAATGACATGAAGACATTCGTCATATCAATGAACCAGAAGGGTGATGACGGAAAGGCAAACGGTAAGGTCGACTTTCTCCTCGTGGACCTGCCTTCCCTGGAAAAGGGAAAATGGAAGGTCCTGAAGAAAAATACCCTGACGGGAGAACCGGGAAAGACTATCACGTTCAGGCAGTTCTTCAGCAAAGACAACAAGTATATCTTCGAGTCTGCAGGAGACCGCTTCTGGCTGATCGATGCAAAGAGCCTCAGGCTGGTTGACGAAAAGATGACCGAAGGCCAAAACCATGATGCAATGCCCACGCCGGACGGCAAATACGCGGTCCTGACGCTCAGGACCAACACCGAGGGATGCGATGCAGAAGGCAAGGCCATCCCCGGCAAGACCATCACCGACGGCACACTTCAGGTCTATGACTTTGAAGCGAAGAAGATCATAGGCAAGCCCGTTTCCATATGCGTTGACTGTCATAAGAACGTGGGGCTCGGCGACAAGAGTTCCGTACTCTGCGGAATCGACGGCATCTGGAAGAAATAATCTCCTGAGGCATCCGACACCTGCTGTTCGGTATCGGATGCCTCAACTCTCATCTTCGCTGCCTGCCCATATCCCGCCATCAGCAGACCGCTTCTTGTCGGATATTCCGGCGGTTATGAAATGTGATACAATGTGGGAAAAATAATCCCTGGAGAAAAACGCCATGATAGTGGGAATACCACGCGAGATCAAGAAAGAGGAATACCGTGTCGCCGTAACGCCTGCGGGGGCGGCGGAACTGAAAAAACACGGCCATACCGTGCTGGTGGAGACTGAAGCAGGCATCGGCAGCGGTTTCCCTGATGCCGAATATCTTGATGCTGATGCCGATATTTTAGAAAGAACCGCGCTCTTCGAAAACGCTGAGCTCATCGTAAAGGTCAAGGAGCCCCTGCCCGAGGAGTACGCCCTTCTCCGCCAAGGTCAGTCCCTCTTCACATACCTGCATCTGGCCTCCAATCGCACATTAACAGACCTTCTTCTCGAAAAGCATGCCTCAGCCTTTGGATATGAAACGCTTGAGAAGGACAATGTCCTGCCTCTCCTTGCACCCATGAGCGAAGTTGCCGGGAGAATGGCACCTCTCGTCGGTTCATGGTATCTGCAGAAGGTCCATGGCGGCACAGGCATTCTTCCGTCGGGAGTATCGGGGGTCATGCCCTGCAAAGCCCTCATACTCGGTGCGGGCGTCGTGGGAGCGAACGCAGCCCGCATAGCCTTCGGCATCGGCATGGACGTTGTTGTCATCAACAGAGGGACCGAAAGACTTCGCAGGATCGATGAAATCTACCGCGGACAGGTAAGGACGCTCGCACTCACCGCGGACAATATCAGCAGGGAAATCGCTGAAGCGGATATGATCATCGGGGCCGTGCTCATCCCGGGAGGAACAACACCGGTATTGATATCACGCGCCATGCTCAGATCAATGAAAAAAGGTTCGGTCATTGTCGATGTCTCCATTGATCAGGGTGGATGTGCAGAAACTTCGCGGCCGACGACCCACGACGACCCTGTCTACGAAGTTGATGGCGTCATCCATTACACCGTAGCCAACATGCCGGGAGCCTATCCCCGGACATCCACCATAGCGCTGACGAATGAAACATTGCCGTATGTGATGCTGCTTGCCGATATGGGTGCTGAAAAGGCTGCCGGTCACGAGACCCTGAAAACCGCCCTGAATATCCATAAAGGAAAGATAACCCATCCCGCTCTGGCAGCGAGTCTTACCTGAAATAAAAAAGGGCTGACCAATCCGGTCAGCCCTGCATTTCCCTCTTATCGCTATGCGGTTACTTTATTTTTCTGATCTCCGCGACCTGAATCCTGGTGACCGCGCGCTCCAGAGCGGTTTCCGCTCTCTTGAAGTCGACCTCTTCTGCCTTTTTGAGCCTTTCTTCCGCCCTCTTCATGGCGGCTTTTGCCCGCTCGACATCGATCTCATCGGATTTTTCAGCGCTATCAGCAAGGACCAGCATCCCCCTTGGACCAACCCCGCAGTAGGCCCAGTTGACAAAGAAGATCAGCGTCTGGTTCCCTGTTCTGCAGGTGAGCATTCCCACCTTAAGCGTCGTCGCGAAGGGCACGTGTTCGGGCAGCACACCGAACTCGCCTTCACTGCCATTTGCGGTCACCTCTTCGACTTCTTCGCTGAAGATAAGGCCATAAGGCGTGACTATCTCAAGAAGAAATTTTCCTTCAGCCATTCCTACCTCGACCAGCCAAGCTTGCGAGCATTCTCCTCGACCTCTTCAATGCCGCCGCACATATAGAATGCCTGCTCAGGCACGTCATCATACTGCCCTTCGACAACCGCTTTGAACCCTTTGATGGTGTCAGCAACCTTAACATATTTGCCGGGCCTGCCGGTAAATACCTCGGCAACATGGAAAGGCTGGCTCAGGAACCTCTGGATCTTCCTGGCACGCGAGACGATGAGCTTATCGTCTTCTGAGAGCTCTTCCATACCGAGGATCGCAATGATGTCCTGAAGCTCCTTGTACCTCTGAAGCACTTTCTGTACGCTTCTGGCGACCGCGTAGTGCTCATCGCCTATGACCTTGGGGTCAAGGATTCGCGATGTTGAATCCAGAGGGTCAACGGCAGGATAGATACCAAGTTCCGAGATCTGGCGAGAAAGAACGACCGTACCGTCGAGATGCGTAAAGGCAGTCGCAACAGCAGGGTCGGTCAGGTCGTCCGCAGGCACATAGATCGCCTGCATGGACGTGATGGCGCCTTTCTTGGTTGTCGTGATCCTCTCCTGAAGTATGCCCATATCTGTACCGAGCGTCGGCTGGTATCCGACCGCAGAGGGCATTCTGCCGAGC
>VEOY01000204.1 GCA_012026685.1 Nitrospirota bacterium | reverse complement strand
CAATAAGCATGACCGCGAACTTCTCTGCGCCGATAAGGTTGATCACGATCTCGACAACGATCCGCAGCACTTCCGAATAATCGAGCGTGGAATGGAGCTGATAGCTGGCAACATACAGGTTCGCCAGGATGTTGTTCTCCTCCTCGCCGCCGAGATACTTTTCGGCAAGCTCCTTGTTCTCCTCTTCCACCTGGATGAACTTATCCTTCAGGGAGTTCAGCTCAAGCTCGAGAAGCCGTATCCGTTCGTCATAGAGCTTGGTGCGGGCCTCGTCGCCGGAGCGTTCTACCGTCTCCTCAAGCTGGGCGATCCTGAAGCGGAGTTTTTCATTTTCCTTGAGAATATCCTTGGTGAATTCCTCACCCTTCTTGAACATCTGGATGAATTCTTCAGCCTTATTCAGATAACTGGTCTCTTTGTCTGACACTTACTCTCTCCCTCTGAAATACGGATTATTTACGATCCTGATGACCGCTCCCGCGATCTCGGGAAGCGGGAGGATCGTCTCTACTGCGCCGTTCTTGATCGCCTCTGCAGGCATACCGAACACCACTGCCGTCTCCTCGGATTCTGCTATAGTATAACCACCCTGCGTTTTAATATCCAGCATCCCGCGCTTGCCGTCATTGCCCATACCGGTAAGGATCACCCCCATGGAAGCAACCCCGTAATGCTCCGCAACCGAGGACATCATGTGGTCGACAGACGGTATGTATTTATCTTCGAACCTGCCTTCGCGCAGTGATATCTGCTTCCTGTTCCCGCGCCTTTTCAGGCCCAGGTGCTGGCCGCCGGGGCAGATATACACCGTGCCTGCCTCGATAAAATCACCGTCCGCCGCTTCCTTGATCCTGACCTCGGACATCCGGTCCAGCCGCTCTGCCAGGGGAGCGGTAAAGCCCTTCGGCATATGCTGGCTGATGACCATGGCGGCCTTGAAATCAGCAGGCAGTCTCGTCAGGATGATCTGCAGGGCGGCAGGGCCGCCGGTGGATGAGCCTACGGCAACGATCTCGACCGCATGCCTGTCCGTCTTCGCCTTTTTCGCCTGGACGATCTCTTCATCTTCCTCGTGATCGAGCAGTTCGAGGTTCTTGCTCAGTATATCAAGCCTGATGTTCTTGAGGCCCTTGATCTTCCGGAGAAGGTCTTTTTCGATGGTCTGCAGTTCGATCGATGCCCGCCGCGTCGGCTTCGCGATAAAGTCGACAGCGCCAAGCTCAAGTGCCTTGAAGACCGTCTTTGAATCCGCATGGGAGGTGACCATGATGACCGGTGTCGGCCGCTCCCGCATCAGCCAGCGGAGAAAACTGAACCCGTCCATGTTCGGCATCTCAAAATCAAGGGTGATGATGTCAGGCTGGAGCCGCAGGGCCTTTGCCATGGCATCGATGCCGTCCGTGGCAATGCCGACGACCTCAAGGGAAGTGTCTTCCTCGATGATCTTCTTCATCGTCTGACGCGTGTACGCCGAGTCGTCTACAATAAGTACCTTTGTCTTCATTTGGTCCTCGCCGTGCCGTTCGGCTTCTGATAGACCATGTCATGCTTCAGATGCTTCAGGGTAAAGGCGGTCGATATATTGATCAGGGATTCTGCATGGCCCAGAAGCAGATATCCGCCGTCCACAAGCCGGTCATAGAAGTTCTCGATCACACGCCTCCTCGAAGCATTATCAAAATAGATCAGCACGTTCCTGCAGAAGATGACATCCATCTTCCCGAGGAACTTTGACTTGAACGGGTCCAGCAGGTTGAGGTAATTGAAGTTCACATTCTTTTTCACCGCGTCGCTGATCCTGAACGAACCGTCCTCCTCAATAAAATACTTGCCCAGAAAATAGGGCTCTGTTGTTCGGAACGAGTTTCTGCGGTACACGCCCCGCCGCGCTGTCTGAAGTACCCGCTGGTTGATGTCGCTCCCGTGGATCTCGATGTCCCATCCGTTAAAATGCCCCCGCTCATTGATGAGCATGGCTATGGTATAGGGCTCCTCGCCGGTGGAGCATCCGGCTGACCAGACCCTGAGCGTCTTTGTGTCGCGGTTCACGGTCTTCAGTTCTTCAAGGATCTCTTCGCTGAAGGCATTGAGCTGGTTCTGTTCCCTGAAAAAATAGGTCTCATTCACCGTGAGGATATCCATGATCGCGGTAAGCTCTTCTTCCGCCCTTTTGTCATAACGGATAAAACGGTAGTAATCCCTGAAGTCGTTCAGGTGATGGTTCCTGACGCGGCGTGAAAGCCGCTTCTCCAGGAGATAGCGGGAGGCATCGTCAAAATAGAGGCCGCAATAATCCTTAATGATGTCCCGGACCAGCCGGAATACATCTTCGGGAAGAGGAATGATCTCTTCTTGCTCAAACACCCAGGATCTCCTCCACGGCCTTGACTACAGTAGGATCTTCTTCGGTATCAAGAAGTTTTTCAAGCTCCATCCGGACCTCCGGCTGGCTCTGCCTGCCCAGCGCCTTTACCGCCGCGATCCGTGCAGCCCAGTCCGGATCATGCAGAAACGGCAGGAGAAGGTCTGTGACGCCGGTAAATTCGGCCAGCGCCGCTATGGCAGTCCGCTTGCCCTCGTCATCCGTGGAGGCACGCATGCCTGCTATTGCCTTGCATGCGTCCTCGCCGCCCACAGCCTGCAGCGCCTCAATGGCCGTGGTGGCCACAAAGCCGCTCTCGTCATGCAGGAGGGGGACCAGGATAATGATGGAGTTCCTGTCCTTGAGCATGCCGAGTGCGCGCGCAGCAGACACCCGCACGAAATTGTCCGGGTCAACGGTCAGGATGCTCAGGGCATCAAGAATACCCTCGCCGCCGATCGCGCCAAGGCTCAGGGTAGCAGAGATCCTGATGTCAGGGTCCTCGTCGGTAAGCCCATATTTGAGATAGCGCACCGCCTCTTCCGTACCGATCTGGGAAAGCGCCCCCACAACAGCCTTCCTGACCGCCACCTTCTCGTCCTTTAAGGCAAAGCCGAGGGCCTTCACGGCGCCGTCAGCCTTCATCTTCCCCAGCAGGCGTGCAACATTCCTTCTCAGAACAGCGGAATCCGACCTGAGCATGCCGAGCAGTTCCTCAATATGCAGATAATGCTGCAGCATGCCAAGAGCGTCAACAGCCGCTTCCTGCACATCTTCATAGGGGTCGGCAAGACGTTTTATGAGCATGGACACGGCATCGGACATGTTCAGCTTTGCAATGCTCCGCGCAGCAATGGAACGCACATGGCCATCCTCATCGTCGAGAAGCCGTGCGAATATGTCGTAATACACCGGAGAGACGATCTCTCGCGCCACTTCCGCAATGAACCGGAGCTGATGGGGTTTACCGGTAGCAAAAAGCTTCAGGAGCGACTCCGGCCGGTCTTTGCCGATAAAGACAAAGGCGCCCTTTACGTCCTCCGCATATTCTTCCTCGTGGGAGATGTCCAGGAGCGGACCGTACGCTGCCTCGTCCTTCATGAGGCCGAGCATCAGGATCGCCGCAACCCGCACTTCATTCTTGTTTGACCAGGCATGGGCGATAAGAAGGTCTATTGTCTTTTCGCCAAGGCCCTGCCTGAGTTCCGTGGTAATGACCTCTGCGCTGATCCCATTGTGGTACATCTTCTCAAGGGTCCGCAGGGCCTGTTCCTGGATGTTCTTCGAATTGTCCTGGAGCAGCGCTATTACCGGTCCGAGCGTTGCCGGATCGGCAAGCATGCCCAGCGCCTTGAGCACCGGCTCACGAAGAGGCTTCCGCTTCATGGCCTCAAGAAGATGGGGCACTGCCTTCCGGTTGCCTATCCTGCCGAGCGCATCTGCAGCCGGATATGCGGTCCAGAGGTCTCCGCTGTCAAGGATCTCGATCAGGGCATCAACGACCGAGACCTCGCCTGCCTTGCCGAGATGCTCCACGGCGGTCGCCCGGACATTCTCGTCCTCGTCCTTCAGGGCCTCCAGCATCAGCGGGAGGGACCTCGTGTCCATCTGCTCCCCCAGCACATCGATGATGAACTTCCGCACATCCCGGTTCGAGGTCTTGAACCCTTCGATGAGGAAGGGCGTGGCCTTCCTGCCGAGCTTGATAAGGGCTTCGATGGCGGAATTCCTGGCACCGGCGTTTTCCTCAATATAGAGAAGCTCGATCATGCCCCCGATATACTGGGCCAGCTCATATTCCTCAAAGAGGATGTCGACAGCCGATTTCCTGACGCGCCAGCTCACATCGGTCATGGCCTTGATGAGCAGGGGTATGCATTGGGCATCCCCCCGGCCGCGCATCTGTTCGACTGCCCGGCGCCGGACCTCAATATTGTTGTCGTTATTGAGCTGCTTTTCCAGTTCCTGCACCGTTATCCTCCAGCAGTTCTTTTGATTCCCTGAGCCATATCTTCTCTTCCGAAGTCAGCAGGTTGTCGATATTGAGCAGCAGGATGATCTGCTCCCCCTTCTTGCCGAGCCCGGTAAGATACTCTGTCTTGAAGCCCTTGAAAAGAGACGGGGAAGGCCGGATGTCTTCCGGTTCCAGCATCAGGATCTCCCTGATCTCATCGACCAGGAACCCTATTTTTTCTTCCCCGTACCGGACAAGGATGATACGCTCCTTCTTTCCGGAAGGCTTCATCCCGAACCGCAGCCTGAGATCGATGACCGGGATGACCGCTCCGCGCACGCTCATGACCCCGGTCAGAAAGCCCGGGAGCCCGGGGATCGAAAATATCTTCTGCACCCGCAGGATCTCAAGCACACGGGAAATATCGATGCCGAAGACGTCGTCGCTTATATTGAATATCGTGAACTTGGCCATCAGCTGATCCGAAAGGCCTCCATCTCCTGCTTCAGGGCCTCGATCTCCCTGAAGAGCGTCTTCAGGGAGTTCGAGACATCCTCCATGTTCTGCATGGTTACGGTCCCGATGCCGTTGATATTCTCCATGGCAGCGATGATCTCGGTGTTCACCTTCTTCTGGTTCAGCTCATTCTTGTTGATCTGGTTTATCCGTTCATTCGCAAGTTCAATGTTCCTCGATATGATCCGTGTACCTTCTGCCTGCTCGCCGGCACCGCGTTTCGAAAGCTCAGCAACCTCTTTGACGTCGCCTACTCCCTCAAGAAGGTAGCTCAGCGCGTTTTCCTGCTCCTTGGTGGACTTGGT
>VEOY01000178.1 GCA_012026685.1 Nitrospirota bacterium | reverse complement strand
TTCGGTCCGGGCCAGCGCTACGCGTCAAAGGGCTGCTACATTGTACAGCTCTCCCCGGGGGAAAAGCCTGAGATCATAAGGAAGAGCGACTGGGTGATTCATTGATGCAGACTGCCCTTGCACGCCCCAATTTTAATTGCCTGGCGGTTGTGAAGGTTGCGCAGGTTGCGTAGTCCTCGGGGGCTGCTGTTTTATGGACCTCATGTTTCTCCTCAAGGTTTCAGGCTGGTATTGACGATACGGCTGGGCCTGTTGCGCAGCAGGCTGCTGGGCCGGCTGTGCGGCCCGGGCGCCCCTTGCCGCTGTCGGGGGCTTCTGTCCCGCTGACGCCGCAGGAGCAGTGGTCTCAACAGGGCCGGTCCTTTTGTTCTGCTTGTCGTCAAGGAGCACGGTGATCTTCTCCTCTCCGCGCGTCATCACTACCCTGTCGTTGCGTACTTCGCTCAGAACAAATCCGCTCAGGTTGCCGCCCTTCGCTATGGAGTGTTGCCGCTTGCCCCTGCCCGGTGTTGTATAGGGAGTTTTGAGGTCGTCCATGAAGGCGATCTGCGTGTCCCCGTCAATGAGCGTCCCGTACAGTACGAAATCCGGTTTGGGGAGGGGCTTCTCCTCCTTTTTCTCCACCGGTATGATGCGCTCGGGGTGAAAGAGGTTCCGGTCCGCGATCATGACATAATCAGCGGCCGCGCTCGGGGTTTCGCCAGGTGTCTGCGGAGACTCTGCCGGCTTGGCCGCTGTCCGCGTCTGAGGTATGGCAACGACCGTGACTGTCCTCGTGAGCGGCAGGATCAGGTAGCCGACCATGAGCAGAAGCACTGCCGCAAGGAGCAGGTTGACCGTGTTCATGCTCTTCAGGATGTACCGCACCATGGCCTCAGCGTGTCGCCGTCAATGCCGCGATGTCCAGTCTGACCGAAAGTTCTTTCGGCGCCCGCATGTTCCGCACCCGGACGTCGAGGTCCCTCACGATGAGATAGGGAGTCCGTGTTTCGATGGCGTACAGGACATCAGCGAGTGCGCGGGCATCCGGCAGCACCGTGTCGATCGTCACGGTGATCACCTTGAACGGCTCGCGGTCCTCGGTCTTCCCCGCCCGTTCGCTCGCTACGGTGCCTCCGTGGCTCGTCACGATCGTCCTGACCGCATCCTGCAGGGAGGCTGCCACAATGGCAATGGTCTGGCCTTCCAGCAGGTTCGTGTCATTGGCCTTGCGCAGTTCTTTCAGCTGAGCGGCCTTCTTTTCCAGGTCCGGCCGTTCCGCGATCAGCGCCACATACTTCCTGAGGGTCCGGTCCTTCAGCGCTTCCTCCTCCTTCACGGCATCGAGGTCCTTGCGCACCGCGGAATACCGCTGCACTGCCAGCAGACAGGCGAGGATGATGATCACCGGGACTGCCAGGAGCAGCAGCCTATTTCTTTTCATGCTTTGCCTCCCCCGGCTTGGCGACCGCTGCCTTTTCCTCTTTCTTCGCACCTTCGATATCAGCCTTGATGACAAAACGGTCCATGTTCGCACGCTGGTCGCGGTACGTGGCTGAAGCGAGCTCCGCGCTGCTGAGGAGCTTCGATGCCTCGAGCTTCGGGATCAGCTCGGTGGCCGAGCTTGCGAAGCCCTCGATGTTCACCTCGGTATCGGAGACCCTGAGCCGTGTGAGCCAGGCGCTGTTCGGCAGGACGGCGGTGACCTCCCGCACGATGTTCACGGTCAGCGGCTTCTTCCGGAACGCATTGATGGTGCTGATCTCGGCGGCAAGCGACTCGACCTGTTTCCTGAGGTCCTCGGTCTTTCTGACATCGTCCTTCCGCGCCGCTATCATGCGGTCGATCTCCGCCGACCTGCTCTTTTCGAGTTCGAGCGGGGCATAGAGGTAGACAGCCGAGGCTGCGATCACCGCGCACGCAAGGACCACGGTCAGCAGCAGCGGCGTCCGCTCCCGCTTCTCGATGCCGCGCGACAGAAGGTCAAGGGGCCTGGCCTTCGGCCAGAGGAGCTCGATCAATCCGCTGTACGCAGGCAGGATCGGTCCTCCGTTCTGATGCAGCATGCGGTCTTTGCGCATCATATCCTCTGCCGGGATGACCGGGACACCGGTCTTCTGAGAGAGCAGGTCCCGCACTGCCGGGCCTGCGGTCTCTGACGAAAGCACGATCCGGGGCTCGCTGCCGTACTCCCTGATCAGCGCTGAATATGCGGCGAGCTCCGCAAGGAGGGAAGGGTCTGGCTGTGCCGGCGCGGCTTCGGACTTTCTGACCGTGAACACGCTCCGCACGGCGCCGTCAAGCAGGAGCGTGCCTTCGCAGTCGTCTTCCCGGTCCCTGAGCACGATGCAGTCGCGCAGGCCGCTGCTGAAGCCGCAGAACGCGGCGAGCGATGAGCTATGGCTGGTGACGCATGACACGGCGATGCCCTTGTCCTTCAGCGCGTCCAGATAGGGCAGGACAACCGATGCCTTCGCGGCCAGGACGAGCACCGAAAGCTTGCCGCCCGCCTCGCCGAGTATCCGGAAATCGTACAGCGCCTCATCAGCGCTGAACGGCGTGAGACGGTCGAGCTCGTGGCGCATCGCGTCATGCATGTTCTCTTTTATGGTGGCGGGGAATTCCGCAACGGTCGCGATGGTCCAGGCCTTCGGGACCGAGAGGGAAACCACCGGTTTCTTCATCGGGGACTCCGCGAGGAGCATGGCAACCGAGGAAGCGCACTCCTCAGGGGCAGGGTACGCGGAGGGATCAACCGGGAAAAACTTTGCTGCGCGCACTGATATGCGCGACAGGAAGCGCGACCCCGCGGCAACTGCCAGCGAGCCTTTTTCGATCGATACGCAGAGCCCTCTCCTGAGCGTTACACGGTCGTCCGCAAGGCTGAAGGACAGCACTCTTCCCGCAACAGACAGCAGCGCGGAGAGTCTGCTGTTGAGCGCTCGCACCGCGGAGGAGCTTTTCGCAGCGACGGCCTCAGTGGTCATTGCGCCGCCGTGGCAGGGGTCTTGTAAGAGACGTAGCGGTAGCGTCCCATGTCCGGAGAGAAGGTGACGGTCGCCCGTATGGTGTATGCGGCCCGGACCTTGTCCGCAGAGTATCCCGCTGCCTCGATCGTGAAGGTCGAGGACTCCGCTGCCCCGATGAAGGGGGCGGCCGCTGCATAGTTCTCCCCGAGGATCTGCTGCAGGTCTGCGGTCGTCAGCGGCGTGTCCCTGCCCTGGCGCTCCGATATGACCGCATCGGCAAGCTCCGGGCTGATGCCGGGCACCGCGGCGATAACATCGTGCGGAGCGGCGTTGACATTGATCTTGCCCGCCAGACCATGCACGGTCAGGAGGCTGTCGATGCCTTTCTTTTCACGGGTGCCGAAGAGCATTTCGGCTGTCACGCCTTTCACCAGCTGGAGTTCCTCCACCGAGTCGAAGTTCGCGTTCTTTGCGGCATAGGGGACCGGCAGGGCCCCGTAGTAATCGCTTTCTGCTCCGTGCAGCCTGTGGGCATCGCTGTCGCCGCTGTCTTTCCAGTCAAGCAGGGAATCGACAACCGTATCAGCCTGTTCTTCCGGGATGCCGCGCTGAAGCAGGAGGTTTTTCACTATTATACCAGATGCGTCGGTCAGCATGTTGATGTCGACCAGGCCTGTTTCATCGGTGACCGCGACCGATACCTGCCCGTCGCTGAAGGGTACGCTGTACCGGGTGCCGTCCGTCCGCCACGCCTGTTCGGTCAGGTCCCTGGGCTTCATTTTCCGGTAGACGATCTCCATGATCCCTCGCTGGAGACCGGCCTCCGCAAGGTTCCGCTTCTGCAGCATCTCCCGGAACCCGAGCGCAGCGTTCGTCTCCGTGCGCGAGAGGGCGGAGAAGGAAAAGACGATGACCATGAGGATGGTGATCACCCAGAGCACCATCAGCAGCGCTATCCCGCGGCTCCGCACTGTCCGTCCGCAGCCGTTCATTGCTGTTCGGTCCCCGGGCTGACCGCAGTGAACGAGGTCCAGTCCTCAGCCCCCCGCACCCTGAGCGGTATGGTCATGACCATACTTTTGCCCGCCCTCTTCATGATGAGCCGGACCTTTTCGGGCATCAGGGTCTCATCGGTCCATTCCTCTGCCCACGAGCCTTCGCTTTCCCCTGCGGCCGTGGCGTAGTATGAAAAGCGCATCTCGTCAAAGCCGCCCAGGAGCTGGGTCTCACGGGTATCGTCGACGCCGACGGTGTGTTCGGAGATGCTGAGGGCCTGTCTGCCGTCCTCGCCCAGGGCGATATGGTATGCGGCGAGAACATAGCCGGCCCGGCCTTTCCAGAGCGAGTAATTCGTTGCAAGCTCCAGTGAGTCGCTCTGTCCTTTCAGGGAGCTCTTCGGCTCCGTGTCCGGCTCGGTCCTGAGGGGCATGCAGGACTGCACCTGCGCGTCGATGACACCTGCCGTTGTCCTCAGCCGCTCAAGCTGGTCGATCCGTTTTTCCCCTGATGACACGGAACGGTACGAAAGGCGCATGGCGCCGGTGACGATCAGCACGATGAGGCCGATCAGCGTGATCGCTATTACCAGCTCAAGGAGCGTGAAGCCCCGCTGGCGGATGTGTGTCGTCATATGCTCCTCGCTGTGACCCTCAGGGTCCTGAGGGTGAAGGTCCGTTCCCTGGCGCCGCTTTCGAACCTGACCGACAGCGTTATCTCATGGAGCTGCACGGGAAGCGATTCCGTACGTTCCCCGAGAGCCGGCTTGATCGAGATGTCCATCCGATACCCTTCCTCCGTGGTCTCGGACCACGCCTTTTCGGCGAAGTCGTCCTTTGCGACCACCTCGCGCATCTTTGCATCCGCCGCCAGCGATGCGGCGAGATAACTGTCGGAGGCGGAAATGCCGCCCAGATTCGCGGAAAAGAGCTGCAGGATCACGGTCAGGGCCATGCCGAGGATGGCCACGGCTGCAAGCACCTCAAGCAGGGTGAACCCCCGCTGCGCCTTCACCGGCTCCCCTCCACGTTTTCAGCCACTGCCGCCACGAGCGGGTCTGGTCTCACGGAGACGGTGCGCTTCTGCGTCTGGAGCAGGACCGTCCCTCCCCGGATGCCGCCGATCGGGTCGAATTCGATGCGGTGCCTGCCACGTGTCTGCCTTCCGGCAAGGGGGTCAACGAACGACACGGAAAGGCCGCGGGAAAATGCCCTGCTGCCTTTTCCGTCGAGACCATAGGAGCCGGCGTCAAGGTCTATGAAGACCGCCTGGGGCTCCCCGCTCACGGACGACTGCATGCGTGCCTGCTTCATGGCCGCTACCAGCGAGCGCGCCGCAGCATCGAGCGTCCCGGACGAGAAGGTGCCGGCGAAGGAGACCACGGCGATGCCCGCGATCAGGGAGATGAGGAAGAGCACGACGATAAGCTCAAGAAGGGTGAAGCCAGAATTCCGGTGCGGGCTGCGAAGGTCCATGGCGCGGTCAGAACGGCAGTTCGGTGATGCTGAAGATCGCCATGAGCATGGATATGACGATAAAGCCGATCACTGCGCCCATGATCAGGATCATGGCAGGCTCCAGCACGCTCATGAAGCGCCGGATCTCCGTCCTGAGGGACTTCTCATAGGTCTGCGCCACCTTCAGGAGCATGATGTCGAGCTGTCCGGTCTCCTCTCCCACCTTGATCATCGAAAGCGCAAGCTGCGGCAGCGTGCCTGCCTGGGCGAGCGGCACGGCAATGCCCCTGCCTTCCCGGGCGCCCTTCATGACCGAATCGATCGACTGCGCGACGACGCGGTTGCTGATCACGTCCTTCGCGTTGACCAGCGCCTGGAGCATCGGGACCCCGCTCCTGATGAGGGTTCCGAGGGTGCGCGCGAACCGCGCTGTCTCAAGCTTCCGGATGAGCTCTCCGGTCAGCCGGAGCATCGCCCTGTCGCGCATGAATCTGCCCTGTTCCGTGCGTACGTAAATCCTGAACCCCATGGCAAATCCGGCGACGGCAAGAAGAAAAAGCCACCAGTAGGACGACAGGAACGAGCTGACCGCGAGCAGCACTTTGGTCGCAAGCGGGAGCGAACCGCCGAGTTCATCGAATATTACGCTGAACTGCGGAAGAATATACGTCATGAGAAAAATGATCGACATGCCTCCGGTCAACACAAGTATCGACGGGTAGATCATGGCGGAGACCACGCTTTCCTTCAGTTCCTTTGCCGACTCGAGGAACTCGTTGAGCTGTTCGAGCACATCGCCCAGGACGCCGCCCGCCTCACCCGCACGGACCATGTTGACGTAGATGGTGGAGAAGATCGACGGGTGTTTCTGGAGCGCGTCGGAGAATGATCCTCCTTCCCTGATGGACCTGAGGACCTCGGTGATGATGCGTTTCATCTCCCGGTCCGCGGAAATCTCGGCGAGGATGTTCAGGCTCCGGTCGAGCGGCAGGCCTGCGCCGAGGAGCGCGGAAAGTTCGGTGGTGAACGTGAGGATCTGGTCCTTCTGTCTTCCCGTGCGGAAGGTGATCGCAAAGGGCCGTTTCCTCCCTTTTTCCGCGGACAGGACCTTCAGCGGTATGACCCCGGAGTTCTTGAGCCGTTCCGCTGCGGTCTGTTCGTCAGGGGCGTCGATGACGCCTTCGACGATCGAGCCTTCGAACGTCGTTGCCCTGTAGGTGAAGACCGGCACTACGCCTCCTGCGTGACCCGCAGGACCTCGCTCAGCGTGGTGACACCCTGTCTCACCTTTTCGGCACCGTCCTTGAGCAGCGTCCTCATGCCGCGGCTGATAGCGGAATCCCTGAGCTGGTTCGCGTCGGCGCTCTTGAGGATGAGCCTCCGGATGTCATTGTCAACGGTCATGAGCTCGAAGATGCCGCTCCTGCCGTAGTACCCGGTGTACGCGCATTTCTCGCAACCCGTGCCCATGAAGAGCTTCGTGCCGGGCGGCAGGCCGAGCAGGCTGAACTCCTCGCTGTCGAGCGCTGCGGGGTCCTCTGTCTTGCAGGCCGGGCATATGACCCGCACAAGCCTCTGGGCGAGCACGCCTCTGATGGTCGAGGAAAGAAGGAAGTTCTCGACACCCATCTCCAGAAGGCGCGTGATGGCGCTCGGCGCGTCATTGGTATGCAGGGTGGAAAAGACGAGATGGCCGGTGAGAGCCGACTGGATCGCTATCTCCGCGGTCTCGAGGTCGCGGACCTCGCCGATCATGATGATGTCAGGGTCCTGGCGCACGATATGCCGGAGGGTGCTGGCAAAGTTCAGGCCGATCTGCGGCTTGACCTGTATCTGGTTAATGCCCTTGAGCTGGTATTCGATCGGGTCTTCCACCGTGATGATCTTCTTGTCAGGCGAGTTTATCTTATCGAGCGCGCCATAGAGCGTCGTCGTCTTGCCGCTGCCCGTCGGGCCTGTGACCAGGATGATGCCGTTGGGCCGGGTGATGAGCCGGTTGAACTCCCTGAGGACATCGGCAGGGAAGCCGAGCAGGTCCAGGTCGATGGTGATGCCCTCCCGGCGCAGGATCCTCATCACCACGCTCTCGCCGTGGAGAACCGGAATGGTCGACACCCTCAGATCGATCTCCTGATCTCCGAGCCTGAGCCTGATGCGGCCGTCCTGCGGCAGGCGCCTCTCCGCGATGTTCAGCTTTGCCATGATCTTGACCCTCGAGACGATCGCTGCCTGAAGCCTCTTGGGGGTAGATTCGGCGTCATGGAGCACGCCGTCGATGCGGTACCGGATCTTCAGTTCGTCCTGGTACGGCTCGATATGGATGTCGCTCGCCCTGGCTTCGACCGCCCGGGCGATGAGGAGGTTGACGAGCTTGATGATCGGCGCCTCCGAAGCAAGGTCGCGGAGGTGGCCGATGTCCTCTTCCTCGCCCGTGAGGTACTCTATGCCCCTGTCGCCGATGTCCTCGATGATCTTGTTGATGTTCTGGGATTCCTGGCCGTAGAACCGGCCGATGTAGTCGTCGATCAGCTTGTCGTCAGCTGAATATACGACCACCTCGGATGCGGTCGCGACCCGGAGCGCGTCGATCGCCATGCTGCTGACCGAATCGGGCGCAGCGACCGACAGCACATTGTTTTTCATTTCAATGGGGATGAGCCGGTGCTCCCGGATGAAACGCGAGGAGATGCCGTCGATGATGAGCGGCATCTTGGGAAGGTTCTCTTCTGTCAGTCTTCCGGGTTCCCTGGTCATGTCCGTCCCTGGTTCGGCCTCATGTTTCATTATAATGCATTCTGCCGGAAATACGGCGCGGTCAGGATGCCTGCGTATCAGCCTTCCAGTAAGGACTGGCGATGTCTTCGAAGATGGTCGTTGCGGCAAGAGATGCCTGGCCGACCGCGGTGACGATCTGTTTGAAACCGCCGGTGATGTCCCCTGCAGCATACACGCCCTTCACGTTCGTGCGGTGGCCCTTGTCCACCAGGATATATCCTTCATCATCGGTCGCCACGCCCAGTTTCGTTGCAAGTTCGTTGATCGGCACATACCCTATGGCAACAAACACGCCGTCGACCGGCAACTCCCTCCTTGTCTTGTCAGCGGTGTTTTCAAGGACCACGCCGGTCACGAACTTTTCACCCCTGATCTCCGTCACCGTGGTGTTCCAGATTACAGGGACATGCTGTTCCGTAAGGCTTTCCTGAAGAAAAAGCTCTGCCCTCAGGGCGTCCCTGCGGTGCACGATCGTCACATCAACACCGATGTTTTTCAGGTACAGTGCCTCGGTAGCAGCCGTGTTGCCGCCCCCCACCACGATAACTTTCTTGCCGTCCCTGAAAAAATATCCGTCGCAGGAAGCGCAGTAGCTGACGCCTCTGCCCTGGAACTCCATTTCCCCGGGCACGCCGAGCTTTCTGCTCTGCGCCCCGGTCGTCAGCAGCAGGGCCTTCGCCGTATACGACGCCCTGCTGGTCCTGAGGGAAAAAAGATCGTCCTTCTTTTCCACATCCAGGACCTCTTCGCCCTCATGTATCTCAGCGTACTGGATAGCCTGCTGCGCCATCATGTCCATCAGCGTCTTGCCGCCGATCCGGGTGAAGCCGGGATAGTTCTCGACCACCGGCGTTATCGCCACCTGGCCGCCGATATTGCTCTTTTCGATCACGACGGTCCTCAGCCCGCTGCGCTCGGCGTAGATGGCGGCGGTGAGGCCGGCCGGCCCTGCGCCGACGATGATCAGGTCTGCTTCGGTCGTCCCTTCCCCTGCGTACGCTGTTGCCTTGACAGGAGCAGCCGTCAGGATCTCCTCTATGAACACCTCTTCTGGCTGAAGCCCGAGGCCGACGAGGTTGTCGTCGATGAAGACCTGGGGCACGGAGAAGGCATTGTACTGCTTCGCAAGGTCCTTGTTCTCGTGGATCTCGATGATTTCGGTGCTGATGAGGTCCTTCTGTTCGATCGCTGTGCAGACGGCAAGGAGCGCCTGCTGCGGGCAGTAGGGGCAGGTCGGGCTCACAAAGACCTTGATGTTCCTTTTGTCCTTCAGCTCCGAAAGCCGCTGCCGGGACGGTTCTGAGAGGATCGTTTTGCCTGCAGAGACCATCAGGACCGCCAGCAGGAAGGTCCGTGCCTCTTCGCCTGCGGGAGCACCGGTGAACCTGATGGCATAGCGGTCAGGCTGTACGAGAAGGGTGGGGGTCCTGGTGACGCCGTATTTTTGGGCTGCGGCGCTGCCGGCCGGCTCGAATACGGGCTTGATCTTGTCCGAGAGGGCGGAAAGCTCGGTCAGGAGCTTCCTGCAGAACTCGCTGAACGGCTTGTTCTGCTCGTCAGAGAGCACGGCGATGACTGTTACCACCCCGGTCATATGAGCCAGTTCCGCCTTGACCGCCTTCTTCGTGTCTTCGGAGATGAAGGATTCTTTTTTCGGTTTCATGGGCATATTGTACCTGAAAAAAAGCTAAATTGTGCGCATCATACAGGGCCTGGAATCGCTCTCAGCGGCTTTGTTGACTTGAAATTAATATCTCGGATAAGATAACAATTCATGAAGATTGCTATCGGTTCAGATCACGCAGGTTTCGGGCTCAAAGAGGACGTGCTGGAGCTCCTGAAAGGGACGGCACACGAAGTCATCGACTGCGGCACGAACACCACCGCGTCCGTAGATTATCCCGATTTCGGCGAGAAGGTCTCCCGCATGGTCTCAGCCGGCGAGGTCGACCGCGGCATCCTGATCTGCGGCACCGGTATCGGCATGTCCATGGTCGCCAACAAGTTCCCCAACGTAAGGGCGGCGCTCTGCAACGACCTTTTCAGCGCAAAAATGAGCCGTCTCCATAACGACGCCAATGTGCTGGTGCTCGGCGGCAGGATCATCGGCAGGGACCTGGCGGCCGAGATCGTCAGAACGTGGCTTGACACTGCCTTCGAAGGCGACCGCCACATGAGAAGACTGCAGAAAATCAAGGATATAGAGGACACCGTAAACGGCAATGGGAAATAAAGGCCTGAAAGACACCGCCCCCGAAGTATACGACGCGATCAGACGGGAAAAGGACCGCGAGCATGAGAAGATCGTGCTCATCGCATCGGAGAATTACGCGAGCGAGGCAGTGCTCGAGGCGCAGGGTTCGATATTCACGAACAAGTATGCCGAGGGATACCCGTCGCGGCGCTACTACGGGGGCTGCGAATACGCCGACATCGTCGAGAACCTTGCCATTGAACGGGCCAAGACAATATTCGGCGCAGAGCATGTGAACGTTCAGCCCCATTCGGGGTCCCAGGCGAACATGGCTGTTTTCTTCTCGATGCTCAGACCGGGCGACACCATCCTCGGCATGAGCCTCAGCCACGGAGGACACCTCACTCACGGCGCGACCGTGAGCTTTTCCGGCGCGTTCTATAAGAGCGTTTCCTACGGCGTGAACAAGGAGGGGCTCATTGATTACGACGAAGTGAGGCGGCTTGCGCGGGAACATAAGCCGAGGCTTATCATCGTCGGCGCAAGCGCGTACTCGCGGGTCTTTGACTTCGCCATATTCGCGGATATCGCGAAAGAGGCAGGCGCCTATCTCATGGCCGACATCGCTCATATCGCCGGCCTCATCGCAGCCGGCGTTCATCCGTCGCCGGTGCCTCACGCGGATTTCGTGACCACGACGACCCACAAGACCCTCAGAGGGCCGCGCGGCGGCATGATCATGTGCAGGGCTGAACACGCCAGGGCGGTCGACAAGATGATCTTTCCGGGTATCCAGGGAGGGCCGCTGGTGCACGTGATCGCGGCAAAGGCGGATGCGCTCAAGGAGGCGATGACCGATGACTTCAGGGCCTACCAGACGAACGTCGTGGCCAATGCACGGACCCTTGCGGAGGAGCTCATGAAAAAGGATTTCAGGATCATATCCGGCGGCACGGACAACCACCTCATGCTCATCGACCTGACGAACAAGGACTGCACGGGCAAGGACGCGGAGACGGCCCTCGACAAGGCAGGTGTCACGGTGAACAAGAACGCGATCCCGTATGACACCCGGCCTCCTGCCGTTACCAGCGGCATCCGTCTCGGCACGCCGAGCATCACTACCCGCGGCATGGGGAAGGTGGAGATGGTCGAGATCGCGGACGTCATATCAACGGTCATCAACAACAACACAGACCCCGCAACGATCCAGGCGTACGCGGAGCGGGTCAAGGCCCTCTGCGACAGGTTCCCGGTCTACCGGTAAGACGGTAAACAGTGCCGTAGTTCAGTGCCTGAGAACAGTTACCCGTGTCAGTAAAAGATAAAGAGATTCAGTGATTGCCGTAATTCCCTGGTTGTTTGTCATTGAATGGCTGATGTTCAATGTGCCTTCGAAGGAGCTGAAAAGACATGCTGACAATACGTGCTTATACTGTTTGCCCTGTACTGACACGATTCACTGACACGGTCACTATCTGACCATGAAGTGTCCATTCTGCCAGAACCCTGAAGACAAGGTCATTGACTCGCGTGCGAGCAAGGAGGGTGACGCCATACGCAGGAGGCGGGAATGCCTGAAATGCGGTAAGCGGTTCACTTCCTACGAGCGGGTCGAAGAACTCGTGCCGTTGGTTATCAAGCGGGACGGCCGGAGGGAGGCGTTCCAGCCGGAGAAGATCAGGATCGGGCTTCTCATCGCATGCAAGAAACTGCCGATCGAGATGGAGAGGATCGACCGCATCGTCGATGACATAGAAAAAAAGCTGGTCGGCCTCGGCGTCAAGGAGATCGAAAGCTCGTGGATCGGCGAGCAGATCATGGCCGAACTGAAGTCCCTCGACAAGGTCGCCTATGTCCGGTTCGCCTCGGTCTACCGGAAGTTCAAGGACATCAACGAGCTGATGGACGAGGTGAAGACGCTGTTCGAGCCCCCCAAAGAAAAGAAGTAATGAGCAGCCCCCTCCTTCTGATCATCGAAGATGACGACACGATCTTACTGAGCCTCAGGGTCTTTTTCGAAGGAAGGAACTACACGGTCCTGACGGCGGCAACAGGCAGGGAAGGCCTGGAAGCCGCCGTCAGGGAGATCCCTGATACGGTCATTCTCGACCTTCGCCTCCCGGACAGCTACGGCATCGATATCCTGAAGGAGATCAAGCAGCACCATCCGGAGATACCTGTCATCATCATGAGCGGAGTGGGCGAACTGGATGAGGCGGTCACGGCCATGAAGTCCGGGGCAGAGTATTACTTCCAGAAGCCGGTATCCCTTGATGAGCTGTCTGTCCTTGTGGACAAGTGCATCGGCATCAGGCAGATGAAGGAAGAGGCGGTCTTTTACCGGGGGACGGGCCATCCCGTCATCGGCAGGAGCCTGCATATCCAGGGGCTCATCCAGATGATTAACCTGCTCGGGTCCAATCCGTCGACGACCGTTTTGATCCTCGGCGAAACAGGCACGGGCAAGGAACTCGTCGCCCGGAACATTCACGCCCTGAGCAGCAGGGCGGACCGGCCATTCGTTGACATCAACTGCGCGGCGATCCCCGAGCATATCCTCGAAAGCGAGTTGTACGGATATGAGGCCGGCGCGTTCACTGACGCGAAGAAGACCAAGAAGGGCCTCTTCGAACTCGCCGAAGGCGGCACGCTCTTTCTCGACGAGGTCGGTGACATGCCGCCCGGAGCCCAGGCGAAGATCCTGCGGGTGATCGAGACGAAGACGCTGAAGCGGCTCGGCGGCACACGCGACATTACGGTCGATGTGCGTGTCATGGCAGCAACGAACAGGGACCTGGTGGCGCGGGTGAAGAACGGCTCGTTCCGGGAAGACCTCTATTACCGGCTGAACGTGATGCCGCTTCAACTGCTGCCGCTCAGGGACCGGCCGCAGGACATTCCCCTGATAGCCGGGTTCCTCCTCGAAAAGATCAAAAAGACCCTCTGCAGAAATGATGTCGGCGTGCTCACCGCGGATGCTCTGGAAGCCCTCGGGTCCTACGCATGGCCGGGCAATGTCAGGGAACTGAAGAACGTCATCGAACGGGCCACCATCCTCTGCCCCGGGGGCAACATATCCGGCCGTTACATCATCCTTCCTCAGGCAAATGGACCTGCGCTGCATGAGCATGCGTCGTTGGTGCTTGCCGACATGGAAAGGTCGCATATCCGGCATGTCCTGAACGTGGCGGAGGGCAACAGGTCAAAAGCGGCAAAGCTCCTCGGCATCGCCCGCTCCACGCTGAACGAAAAGATCAGGCAGTATCAGCTCAGCTGAGCTTATTACGGTTATGTGATCCGGCGGGCAGGGCATCTTCTGCGTGCAGCTTGCACCCGTAATCCGCGCGCTTTTTTTCTTTAGGCTAACTGCTGCGACTCCCTGATAAAATCAATTATTCGCTTCTGTGGTAATGTATGTATATGCTCATAACGTTGAACCTTGGCAAGAAAGGGTAAGGATCATGGAAAGTCAGAAGAAGATACAGTGCTGGGAGTACAATAACTGTGTTCATGGAAAGGATGCCTTATGCCCCGCGGTAGACCAGAAGGCAGGCAGATCGTGCTGGCTCGTGGCAAAGACATTATGCGGCGGCAGGGTGCATGGCAGTCATGCCCAAAGGATCAAAGCGTGTGAGGGATGCGGTTTTTACATTCATATGCATATTGTGCGGTCCAAATCATCCATGGCCCAACAGATCTTCAATGATGCCAGAGGGGGAGAAGTACTGCGCAGCAATATGCCCCGTTGAGGGCTCGAAGGATCTCCATAATGCGACTTGGGCCAATATTAGTGATGCCGTTGAGCCTTATTAAGGAGGTATCGTCATGAGCAAAGAAAAAGACAAGCAAAAAACAAACGCAAAGAAAAAACCACAGCACACCCTGAAAGAAAAAAGGCAGGCAAAAAAAGAAAAGGCTGCGGGTAAGACCTCCCCATCGGCATTCAAGTGATCTCGTAGAGGACAGCGCTGATTCCCGGTCCCATGCCCGGCCCGTTTAATGTCAACAGGATGCAGCGGGTGCCAGAAGGGAATGGGGCGCATTCGTCGTGACCCGGTGAAAATCAATGTTACGCCCGGAAATCCTGAGTAGTCTCAACACCTGATCTGTTGACCCGGGATGAAAGCCGGACTGACACCGCCAGCTTGATCAGGTCTTATCAGTCGCATACGAGCTGACCGATAATCGGTCAGGGCGTCCTGTTTTCGTCCACCCCTTCCATGCAATTTCCCCGGACTTATCTCAAGCGCAGCGGTAACTCCCTGAAAAATCTTTCATAATCAGATAGTTGGATCAGAGTATTTATCTGTTGCGCTCGTTCCGTGTTGGCATGCCGATTGATATAGGAAGGTGTCCCGATTTTTTTATGGAGGTAGAGCGCAGATGAAAAAAATACTGATAGTTGACGATGAGCCGACGATCCTGATGACCATGTCCCATGTCCTGAGCAGCAAGGAATCCATGGTCATTACCAGCAGCAGGATCGAAGAGGCGGAGGAGGCGCTTGCACGCTATGCCTTTGACCTTGTGATAGCCGATATCCGGCTGAGCGGCATGGATGGCATTGAAGGGCTTGAACTGCTGAGCTTCGTGAAACAGAGCAACCCGAGGACAGAAGTGATCATCATGACCGCATACGGCTCGGAAGAGATGCGCGAGGAGGCGTACCGAAGAGGGGCGTTCTATTACTTCGAAAAGCCGATCGATATCCCGCAGCTGATCGAAAAGGCGCAGAGCATCGGCATTGACACCGTGTCCAGGGTTTAACCGCGTAACATCAAGGAGGGGGAAATGTCAGTCCTGAAAAAGTTGTTGGTCGTAGATGATTCGCAGCTCATCCACAATATGTACAGGCTGGTGATGAACAGGTATCAGGGGTGCAAGATCTCGGATGCCATGAACGGTCTCGAAGCCCTTGACATACTCTCCAAGGAGAGGGACTTCGACATCATCCTCCTGGATATAAACATGCCGGTGATGAACGGCATACAGTTCATGGAGAAGCTTCATAAGGAGAACCTCTACCGTAACATCCCGATCATCGTCATCAGCACGGAGGGCAGGGAGGAAGATACGCTCAGGGCACTGAAGCTCGGGGCTGCAGGCTATGTTGTCAAGCCCTTCAAGCCCCATATGCTCCATGAGCTTATCGAGAAGATCATGGCCAGGAAAAAAGGCCCGGCCGCGTCGCCGGTAACAGCCGGGGCATAGGCCGCTTTGATCATGACGAGCCAGGCTCAGGAGATCATAGGTGCGCTTCCGAAGAAGGATTGGCCGGAGCGGCAGAGGGCCATCGGGCAGCTCCTCGCCTGCCCCGAGCATGACTTCATCGGAGAACTCGAAAAAGGCATACGCAATCATGACGACGCTGATGTCAGGAACGCCGCGATGGAGGTGTACAAAGCTCTCGGAAGCAGAGGGTTTGCTTCCTTGTCCGCGCTGCTGAAAGACGGCGACCATGAAGTGCGGCTCTTTGCGGTCAACGTGCTCTGCGGTATCGCCGACCCCGTATCACTCCCGCTTCTTTCCGCTGCAATGCAGGACGGCGACGTGAACGTGCGGGTTGCGGCCGCAGAAGCGCTCGGAAGGATCAGGGACGTCCGTTCGGTCCCGATCCTCGGAAAGGCGGTCCACGACGAGCCGTGGGTGGCGATGGCAGCGGTCAATGCGCTCGCTGAGATCGGCGGGGGAGACGCGCTCGGGATGCTCTGCTCCTGTCTCGGGATCGAGAGCTGCCGGGAGCTGGCGATCAGCGCTCTGGGCAATGCCGGAGATCTCGATTCGATCGAATACCTTGCGGCATGTCTCGATTACGAAGGGCTCTGCGAGCTTGCACTGAAGGCCACGGTGAGAATTGCCGAGAGACACGGGACCAGGCCTCAGCCGGAGTATTTTATGCATTATATGCCGAAACTGATGGAAATGGTGAAGTCCCCGGACCCGGAGTCAAAAAAAGCAGCGATCAGGGCTATCTGCTGGTCGCGAAATATCGCTGCGCAGCAGTGGCTGATCGATGCGATGGCGGACAAGGACCTTCAGGAGTATGCCATGGAAGGTCTTCAGCAGCTCGGAAAGCGCGCTGCGCCCGGCGTGATCGATGCGATCCGGAATTCCTCCGGACCCCACCGCCGTCTTCTGGTCAAGGCGCTCGACATGCTGGGCGAACAGCCTGCTCTTCTGCAATTTGCCGGAGATGCCGACCCCAAGGTCCGTGCGGAGGTGGCGCTTGCCCTTGGCGTGGTGCGCATCCCCAGGGCAGTGCAGGTGCTCCGCTCCCTGATGGACGATCCGGAAGAGGAAGTCCGCAGCGCTGCCCGGAAAAGCCTCAGCAGTATCGGAGAGTCATGCTAGCGGCAGAGCCGGGCAGCGGGCCTGAGCTGGCATCTTCGCGCTCGGAGCAGCGGGCATGGTTCATTGCTCATGAGCTGCCCCGCGAACTGAGGAACTGCCTTCAGGTGCTTGACGCCCTCGCGAACTCCACGGAAGAGGAATTCCTCGGGATCGGGTCAGAGCTCAGGGACCTTCAGGCGCGGTCGGTCACATTATGCGAGAAGGCCGGCGTTTCAGTCCGGCATCTGTCCGGCGAACTGGTCTCAGGTGTGATCGTCGGTATGGATATCTTCGAAGAAGAGTCGGGACTGTGCGCTGATCAACCGGGTATACCGGCGGATGCCTGCCTGTCCCGGGCAGCTGAACTGCAGGGTCTGCTCAGCGACAGGTACCGGTCCGCTTCCCACATGGCTGCTTATATTTCCGAACGCATCGAGGAGATAAAGGGACATATCTTTGCCATGGTCACGTTCCTGCAGTTTCATGATATCACGCGGCAGCAGTTCGAAAGGTCTCATGTCGCGCTCAGGGATGCCCTCGATATCGTGCTGAAACAGGGCGAAGCCGGGGAGAACAGGAGAATATCCGTTCTTGCGGATGTTCTGCATTTCTGCGATTCTCAGATCGGCATACTGCAGCGTACGCGGGAGGAGTTTCTGCACGCTGCCGGGCAGGTGGTGGTGAGCCTGCGGTGCATCGCCGGGGTAGTTCGCGATGTCATGGCAGGGGTATCTGAGGCCATCACCGGAGGGAACGCTGACGACCACTCGTTCCTCAAAGGTCTTGCACGCGAACTCGCTGTCGTGAAGGGACGGTTTTCGTCTCTCCCCGACGCCGGGCTGGACCAGGAGCTTGAGACGATGATAACCGTCCTTGACCGTGTTGACAGGGACATTGCGGACGCCTTCGCTGAGATCGGCCACGCGGTGCCTGAACTTCTGCGTGACCTTGAGCGTGTTGCCACGACCATGACGATACATACGATCGTCGACGGGATAACGGATGAGATCGCCACGCGGCTGGGCAGTGTTGCGGCGGTGCTCAGGCGCGACCTGCCTGATTCCGGACATGCCGCAGGGATGGGCAGGATCGGATTCAGCGGGGTCAGCAGGAGCGGAGATGACATCGAGTTTTTTTAAGGCTCCGAACGCCGGCGTTCAGACGTCAAAAAACGGAAAGACGTGAAGGGGGATTCCATGAGTTTCAGAATAGCTGAGTCGGAGGGGCCGGGCACGATCCGTATGGGAGGCCAGCTCACGATCGAAAACGCAGCAGCCATCAGGGAGGCACTGGCCAGAGCGCTTCAGCAGGCCGACCGCGTTGTCCTTGCCATGGACAGGGATGCTGTAGCTGACCTTTCATTTCTCCAGGTGCTCTGCGCGGCCCGCCGGACCGCAGTCAGGGGGGATAAGACATTTGACATCGAAAGCTCCGCAGCACACGCGGTCCAGGCCGTGATGCAGGAGGCGGGGTTCATATCCGACAGCGGAGGGTTCTGCGCGCCGGACGGGAAACGTGCCGGAGCCCCGGGAGGTGACAATGACTAAGAAGATCATGACCGTCGATGATTCCGCAAGCATGCGCCAGATGGTGGGCTTCACCCTCAGACAGCACGGATACGACATCGTCGAGGCCGTCAATGGCGCCGATGCCCTGAAGAAGCTCGAGAAGGAAAAGATAGACATGATGATCACGGACATCAACATGCCGGAGATGGACGGCATAAACCTGGTGCGGAAAGTTCGGGAGAACCCTTCGTACAAATTCATCCCGATCATCATACTCACCACTGAATACCAGACCGAGAAGAAAGAGGAGGGAAAGGCTGCGGGCGCGACCGGCTGGATCGTCAAGCCGTTCAGGCCTGACCAGCTCGTCGGCGTGGTCAGGAAGGTGATGGGATGAGCGACGAACTGCAACAGTTCAGGGAAGCCTTCAAGGTTGAAGCATCGGAGCTGCTCTCGGAGCTTGAGGCAACGCTCCTTGAACTGGAAAAGGACCCCGGCAATATGGATGCGGTCTCATCGATATTCCGCTCCTTCCATACCCTCAAGGGATCGGGCGGTATGTGCGGGTTCGACGATATTTCCGGCTTTACCCATCAGATAGAGACGGTCTATGACCTCGTGAGGAACTGGAAGATCGAAGCGGACAAGGGGCTCATAGACCTCACCCTGGCCGCGTGCGACCATATACGCGACATGCTCTCGTCTGAACTTTCCGGCAGCGAAGCCCTGGAAAACCGGACCACGGACATCATTGCGTTGTTCAGGAGGCTTGTACCTGATGCGGGGAAGGCCCCGAAGCTGCTGAAGAAGGCCGGCCTTGCTGAAGATGTGCTCGGCGCTGCCGAGCCGTTCGGAAAGCTTGCCACCTACCGGATCCGGTTCCGTCCCGCCGGTGATGTTTTCTTGCGCGGGACCAATCCCCTTCTGCTGCTTCAGGAGCTTCGCGAGATGGGAGACTGCAAGGTCATAGCCCACACAGAGAACATTCCGGCCCTCGGCAGCATGGACCCCGAGCAGTGCTACGTCTACTGGGACATCGTCCTGAGCACGACCAGGGGGATGAACGTAATACAGGACGTCTTCATCTTCGTGCAGGATGATTCAGAGGTGGTCATCGACATGATCGATGACGGAGAGACCATGCTCGAGGCTGAAGACTACCGGAAACTGGGCGAGATCCTGATCGAGAAGAAGGACCTGAAGAAGGAGGACCTTGAGCAGATACTGAGGGAGAGGAAACTGCTCGGTGAGGTGCTGATCGAAGAGGGGCTTGTCGAGCCCGTAAGCATAGAGGCAGCGCTTACTGAACAGGAGCGGGTGAAGCAGATCCGCGAGACCCGGCAGAAGATCGATGCCATGATGAACATCCGCGTCGCCTCCCGGAAGCTCGACAAGCTGGTCAATCTTGTCGGCGAGCTTGTCACGATCCAGGCCCGCCTCACCCAGACCGCCCTGCGACGGGACGATCCGGAACTGCTTCTGATCTCCGAGGAGGTGGAACGCCTGATCGAAGAGCTGAGGGATACCACCATGAATATCCGGATGCTCCCGATGGGCACCACGTTCGGCAAGTTCAAGCGTCTGGTGCGCGATCTTGCAGACGGGCTCGGCAAGGAGGTCGAGCTGGTGACCGAAGGTGCTGAAACAGAGCTGGACAAGACCGTGATAGAAAAGCTGAACGATCCGCTGATCCATATCATCCGGAACTGCGTCGACCACGGCATCGAGCCGCCCGAGGCGCGGAGGGAGATCGGCAAGCCGCGAAAAGGGACCATCCGCCTGTCCGCAGTCCATTCCGGCGCCTTTGTGGTGATAGAGGTGCGGGATGACGGCGCAGGCCTGGACCGGGACGCCATATGCGCAAAGGCGGTACAGAGGGGCCTCATCCATCCGGACGACGAGCTGAGCGAACGCGAGATATTCAACCTTATTCTCGCTCCGGGATTCACGACATCGGGCAATGTGACCAGTGTCTCCGGGCGCGGCGTCGGCATGGACGTAGTGAAAAAAGCGGTCGATAACCTGAGAGGTCTGATCAGCATAGACAGCGCGGCAGGGGAAGGCACAACCATAACCCTGAACCTGCCCCTGACGCTCGCGATCATCGAGGGGCTCCTGGTAAAGGTCGGGCAAGATAATTTCGTGATACCGTTGTCGATGGTGGAGGAGTGCATCGAGCTGAGCGAACGTACTGTCGAGGAACGCCACGGCAGGAACCTCGTGGGCGTCCGCGGTCAGATCGTACCCTACATCCGGCTGCGGGATCAATTCTCGATCAACGGTGCGTCCCCGCCCATACAACAGATCGTTATCGTGAATGCCGAGGACCGACACGTGGGATTTGCCGTGGACAGCGTGATCGGGGAGCACCAGACCGTCATAAAGTCGCTGGGCAAGTTCTATCACGGCGTGCAGGGCATCTCTGGCGCGACGATCCTGGGGGACGGTTCGGTCGCCCTGATCCTCGACATGCAGCAGCTCATACAGCTGGTCGAGACGGCAGAAAACGCGGACGTGTAAAAACAGGATGCTGGAGACGGCGAGAAAGGAGAACGACATGAAACTGACGATCTCTCAGAAACTCGGGTCCGTATTGGGAGCACTGCTCCTGCTGATGGTCATCATGGGGGCATTCTTTTTCCTCTCCACAGCCCAGGTGCAGCGGGCGGTTGCGCGCAATCAGGACCTGCGTGAAACCAACGAGCTGATGACGGCCCGGGTCATCGACCACCTGAAGTGGATGGACGGGATAGCCACGGGGATGTTCATTCAGGGCAAGGAATTCGCCGGCAAGCTTGACCCGGGCGAGTGCAACCTCGGCAAATGGATGAAGACGTTCAAACCGTATTCTGACGAACTGGCCGAGCCGTTCAATGCACTCGATGCGCCGCACCGGAAGCTGCACGGCACGGCTGAACGGATCATTGCCGCGCACAAGGCAGGCGACCGGGGAAGGGCTACGGCGATCTTTATGGAGGAGACGGTGCCCGCGG
>VEOY01000143.1 GCA_012026685.1 Nitrospirota bacterium | reverse complement strand
GTTGATCTGCACCGCTGTCTGGGCTGCAGGCCTCATCGTCAGGAACGTGTCCCAGGTGATGGCCACGGTGCTTCCCCCACTTACGCTGCCGCCCTCAGGCGAGGTGATCTTCACCACTGCGATGGTGAAGGTGGCATCCGATACGTCTGCCGCAACCTTGCTGCCGGATGCGTTAATGGCAACTACTCGGACAAGGCTCTTTTTCAGATTGCCCCACTGGGCTGGCAGGTACCAGTCATAGCTCGTGGAGGTGAGACCGTCTGCAAGCTTTGTCCATGTTGTTCCGCTGTCGGTGGAAAGGAAAAGCTTGTAGTTCACCCCTGAGGCTGCCGCAGGCGTTATGCCGCCGAAAAACGGTGTGAGGTCCCAGGAGATACGGTAGGTGGAGCCGGTCGGTATCTCCTCGCCGCCGTTTGGTGTGATGATCCCCGCTGTGGCTGCATACGAGAACGAGGTCTCTGACCACGCCCCCCACGAAGTGCCGTCATTGACCCGCACCCGCGCAAAGTAGGTCTGGTTGAAGAGCAGGGAGCCTGTGACCGCTGCTGAGGTCTGCGTGCCTGAGCCGCTGGTGCTCCATGCCAGAGTGCCTGAGCCGCCTGCGCCCGTGCGCACTTCAATCTCGAACCCGCTCTGGGGGTCGCTGTCGACATCACCGTATGTCCAGGAGACCGTGGTGCCGCTTACCGACACGGGGGCTGCGGTCGGAGCGTTGTTGACGCTCCAGTCAAATGATGTCTCTGTCCAGGCGCTCCAGTCTGTGCCGTCGTTTGCCCGGACCGCAGCATAGTAGGTGCTGCCCTTGATCAGGGTCGTGGCGATCGTGGTCGATGTGTCGGCGTTTGATGCTGCTTCCGACCAGATCACATCAGCTGATGCCGTGGTGCAGGGAGAGGTCGGGCAGACCGCAGCCTCGTAGGATGTCTGCGGGTCGCTGTCAGCGTCCGTGTAGGTCCAGCTCAGCACATCCGCGCTTACGCCTACCCCGGAAACCACAGGAGCGATGTTCGTTATTGCGCCGGCAGAGGCCTTTACATTTTTAACGATATGCACATTCGGAAAACCGAGGGCCGCAACATCTGTCGGTGCCGTAACGCCGCAGTCGCCGGCAGATATGTAACTCGGGCTGCTTTGGCCCGAAGAATTGGACCCGATGAAGAAGCTGTTCCCGGCAGCCTGGCCATTCGGTGTGAACACTTCCACGACCAGTTCAGAGCCTGCCGGAACTGCAGCCGTGACCGGCACATCGATAACGGTCAGCGCAGTGCCGTTGGCGACCGTCGTGTCGACGCTTCCGATCAGCGTCAACGAACCGGGATAGCCTGCAGGGAAAGGCTGGCTTGAGGTGTACAGCCGTATGGTGAGCGGCTGGCTGCCTGATGGCGCGGTCGCCTGCTCAACGCCGATCTCCACGGAACAGACGGACATGTCCCCGAGCACGCCGAAGTCGCTCAGCGTGAACGTCCGCCAGTAAGAGTTGTCTGTATGTATGCCCCCAGAGTTGCATGCGATTGAATTGCCGGAGACAATTGACTGACTGACCGAGTGGGTCATCGTAATGCTGCCGCAGGTCCCCGGAGCGTTCCCAAGAAGCTGGAATGGCAATCCCTGAGGAGTTGAAGTCCCGGAATCCACAATGTTCGTCCAAGTGGTGGTGCCGGGATTATACTGCTGAGCATTTCCTGTGGTTGTCTGGCCGTTTATCGTGATCGGCGGTGCCCACGGCCCTGAAGCGAGAGTGCCGTCTGTCTGCCAGTCGATCCAGTATGTCCCTGCATTGAGGGTTACCCCTGCGCTTACGGTATTTTTCATGATGGGCCGCGTCGAACCGCCCGGGGCTGATTCGAGTGTCCGGTAGATATTGCTGAACGCAGAACTCAGGAGGCGGTTCGTCGTTGTATCTCCAAATATGACGCTGCTTCCCGGCTGGCCGGGAGGACCATCCCATATCCGATAATTGACCGCTGTCATGGTCGATGTTGTGGTCGATCCGGTCTGGTATGCGTAAAAGACGATGGCATCAATGGTCGTGCCCGAGGAGAGTGTGAAATCATCCGCCACGCGGTAGCCGCTGGCAACTTGATGAGCTAACCCGTATGTGCTCATGCCGAGCGAAGCGTCCTGGAGCCTGCTCTCGTCGGCTCCGCCCGCGCCGGTGCCGACACTGTTGATGAGAGGTCCGTTGTCATACAGTACCGTGGCCACGGCATACGGAGACGCTGATGGCACTCCGGATGCTGAAGGTGCAGCAGGCGGCGGAGGGATATCTCCGATGAGTTCAGCTGCCGGAGCGGCAAATGCCCCCGCCGCAGTGAAGAAGACAACCGTTACGATGAATACCAATGGCGAAAAAATCCTTAGCATAAAAACCCCCCTTACATTAATTTGTGCGCCCTTGCCGGGCATGTGATGCTGCATGAAATGAAAGAAAGGCGGAGCGCAAAAACGCTCCGCCATGCCCGTCTCTGTGCGAGCTTATTTATTTCACTGCAAACTTTGCGTTGCTCGCGTCCGTTCCCAGCACCCCGTGGGTCCTGTCCTTGAGGATCACCTTCGCCTTGCAGGTTGCCCCCTTCAGGGTAGACGGCACTTTCCAGCTGTAGCTGCCCGGGTTGCCCGACAGGGTCGCTATGGTGCTCCAGCCCGTGCCGCAGTTGATCTGCACCGCTGTCTGGGCTGCAGGCCTCATCGTCAGGAACGTGTCCCAGGTGATGGTTGCGGTGCTTCCCCCGCTCACACTGCCGCCCTCAGGAGAGGTGAGCTTTACCACTTCGATGGTGAACGTGGCGTCTGATACGTCTGCTCCCAGCTTGGTGGTGCCGGTGACTGCATTCGGGACAATATACGGACTGTATGCAACCACCCTGATGAGGTTCTGCCTGGTGTTGCCCCACTGGGCCGGCAAATACCAGTCGAAGCTCGTGGAGGTGAGACCGTCTGCAAGTTTGGTCCAGCTTGCGCCCTTGTCGCCGGAATGGAATACCTTGTACATGACCGGAGGTAACCCTGCAGGGACCGAACCTGTGCCGACTGATCCGAATGCATCCCAGGTTATGTTGTGAGTAGAGCCTGTAGGTATCTCTTCTCCGCCGTTGGGCGTGATCAAGCTGAAGGCTGGGGGGAGATACCAGTTTATAATGGAACTTCTTACGCCTGCACTCAGGTCTCCGAAATCAGGGTTGTCCGACAAATCCTGCAGAACGGTTTTTGCAAGTGCGATCTCTTCGCCGGAGCCGGGCGTCTGGCCGAGGGGCCCCGTTGCATTCTCTTCCAGTCCGCGATACAGGAAATAAGCGAGCCTTACTGTCTGACCGGGCTCAAGGTCGATCCGGTAAAGAAAAGATATGCCATCATCACCATTTCCGGGCCACGTTTCGACATAGGGGGCGCCATAGGTATAGGCGGTCCCGAGATACGCACTGTTGCCAAGGCTTCCGAGAACATATCCCACAGGCGGATCAGTAGCAGGCCCTTCCGGATTGAAGCTGCCGTATTCTTCTATGGTCAATGCCCAGGTGTCCGACGTGTCGAAATTGTAATCTCCGGAAGATGAAGCGGCTGCTGTTGTTCCGTTGTCCGAGCCGAGGTTCCCTCCCCATGCCACATATACCGTACGTCTCTCAGCCCCGATATTCGTAAAGCTGTCGACATACCGCAGATAGTTCGCGGTCGCAGGAGAATACAGCGACCTGGCCACACGTATGTCCGAGGACGCAGCCATTACGCTGCGAGCGTCACCGCCGCAGGAGCTGGTTTCGGGCATGACAGGGGTTGTCGTCTCCCACCTGCGCCCGCCGTCCCAGGTTAGACCAAAACCGCAGAGAAGCGCATCACTGACGATCGTCGCTCCGCCGGCATCAAGAACACGAACTCTCAGATATCCCCAATTATCAAACGCATCCTGCCCCCCGTCGTCGACTGAGCCGTGGTCATAGCCGTCAAGAACATCGTAAATATCCCATGGCTGACCATTCAGTGAATCGATAGTGGTTGCCATGACCGGTACGGCCGAAAAGATGAGAAATAATGAAACGAGCAACGCTAACCCCTTTGAATTTTGCATGATCCTCTCCTTCCTGATATGTTGCAGCTTTTTTTGTTAACAATTTTACAAGAAAACTACAGAAAAATGAAATTTATTTAATTTTTGACATTGCAGGATTTTGGGGAGCAGGGGCGGATGTTCCATGGTGATCATGTGACTGCGCACGCAGAGGCAGCAGAGAGAGGTCACCGGATGTCGCAAGCATCGCGGGTGGCGGTCAGATCAGATGAAGGTGTCGAGGATAGACAGGATCTCGAACGTCATGGCGCGCATCAGCGCGTCATCGCCGCGGGACTCCACATTGAGGCGCACGACCGGCTCGGTGTTCGAACTCCTCAGGTTAAAGCGCCAGTCTTCGAACTCCATGCTCAGGCCATCAGTATAGTTCGTCATCTGCGCACGCGCGATGAAGGTGTTCTCCACGCTGCTGATCGCGGCTGCAGGGTCCTTCAGCGTGCGGTTGATCTCGCCGCTTGCCGGAAACAGCGCCATGCGTTCGCCGACCAGTTCTGAAAGGCGCTTGCCCGAGACCGACATGATCTCCGCCACCAGGAGCCAGGGTATCATACCGCTGTCGCAGTACGCGAAGTCCCGGAAATAATGGTGCGCGGACATCTCACCGCCGTAGACCGCGTCCTCTGCGCGCATCCGTTCCTTGATGAACGCATGGCCCGTTTTCGATTCAACCGGCACGCCGCCCGCCTTCTTTACAATGTCGATCGTGTTCCAGGTAAGGCGCGGATCGTGGATGATGCGAGCGCCGGGATTCCTGGCGAGCATTGCCCTTGCAAGAAGTCCCACGATGTAGTAGCCTTCGATGAACCTGCCGTGTTCGTCGAACAGGAAGCAGCGGTCAAAGTCCCCGTCCCACGCGATGCCCAGGTCCGCGTTCTCATTCTTCACCGCATCTGCCGTGGCTGCCCTGTTTTCAGGCAAGAGAGGGTTGGGGATGCCGCCGGGGAAATCACCGTTCGGCTCATGGTTGATCTTGATGAAGGTGAAGGGCAGGTGCTCTTCCAGCATGTCGACCACCGGTCCCGCGCACCCGTTGCCCGCGTTGACCACGATCCTGAGCGGCTTCAGACGTTCCGCATCCACATAGTCCAGCAGGTGCCGAATGTATCTGTCCCGGTGATGCAGGCCGAGGACCTTGCCCTTTGCCGCCGGCCGCCCGAACGCGTTGCCCTCTGCCAGTTCTTTGATCCTGCCGAGACCGGTGTCGCCGCTGACCGGCATGGATTCATGTTGGACGAGCTTCATGCCGTTGTAGTCAGCAGGGTTGTGGCTTGCGGTGATCATGATGCCGCCGCCCATCTGTCTGCTGAATGTGGTGAAGTAGACCTCTTCGGTGCCGCAGATGCCGATATCGCTGACCACGACCCCCGCATCCACCAGTCCCCTGATCAGCGCGATCGAGAGTTCCCTCCCGGAATGTCTGATGTCGCGGCCGACCACCACATCAGCAGGGTTGATGAACTCGGCATAGGCCCGGCCGATGCGGTAGGCGATGTCCGGATTCAGCTCGTCCGGGACCCTGCCCCTGATGTCATATGCCTTGAAACAGTTCATAACCATAAACGTGTGTATGAGTATATGCGAAAATGCGTTAAGCGTCCATGCAGCAGACGCTAGTCAGCGTTTTTTCGTTTTCAGGCGGCTGCGTCCGGCCCCGGCCGCACCGTGACGACCGTACCTGTCGTCGAACCTTACGATGTCGTCCTCCCCGAGGTAACTGCCGGACTGCACCTCGATCAGCTCAAGCAGGATCTTCCCCGGATTTTCGAGACGGTGCTTCACGCCGAGCGGTATGTAGGTCGACTCGTTCTCGCTGAGGGTGACAACCTCTTTGCCCCTGGTGATGCGCGCCGTGCCCTTGACCACCACCCAGTGCTCGGCGCGATGCATGTGCTTCTGGAGAGAAAGGCTTGCCCCGGGATTTACGGTGATGCGCTTCACCTGGAAGCGCTCCTCACTGTCTATGCATTCGTATGCGCCCCATGGCCTGTTGACGCGCCGGTGCAGGAGTGCCTCGTCCCGCCTGGACCCTTTGAGCTCGTCGACCACCTGCTTGACCTTCTGACTGTGGTCCTTGTGGGCCACGAGGACCGCATCGGCGGTCTCGACGACCACGACGTCCTTTAACCCGATCGCGGCCACGAGCCTGCTTCCTGCGTGGATCAGAGAGTTCTTCATATCCTTTGCGATCACGTCCCCCGCTATCGCGTTGCCGGACCGGTCGCGGGGGTGCACCTCCCAGAGCGATGCCCAGGAGCCGACGTCGCTCCATCCCGCATCGAGGGGGATGACCGCAGCGGCCGCGGTCTTTTCCATCACCGCGTAGTCGATGGAATCGCCCGGGCTCGCGGCGAAGGCCTCTTCGCCGAGCCTCAGAAAGTCGAGGTCCCGCGCCGATGCCTTGTATGCCCTGATGCATGCTGCGAGCATCGCCGGGGCAAACCGTTTGAGCTCCTTCAGGAAGGACGATGCCCTGAACATGAACATGCCGCTGTTCCAGAGGTAGTCGCCCGAGGAGACATACTTTGCGGCAGTCGCAAGGTCGGGCTTCTCGACAAAGCGTTCGACCGCATGCCCGATGCCCTTTGCCCCGAGCTTTTTGCCTTTTTTAATATATCCGTAGCCTGTTTCCGGGCCTGTGGGCACGATACCGAAGGTGATCAGCCTGCCCTGTTTTGCGAGCTGTTCGCCGGCAGCGACTGCCGCGTGGAACGATGCTGCATCCTTTATTACATGGTCGGCGGGCAGCACCAGAAGCACAGGGTCTTTTCTCTTTGCCGATGCATGGAGCGCCGCTACCGCCACTGCCGGAGCGGTATTCCTGCCGACGGGCTCGAGCATGATCGCTTCCGGTTTCACCCCGATCAGCCGCATCTGCTCTGCGACCATGAAACGGTGGCTGTCGTTCGCCACGATAAGGGGTGCCCCGGCCCCGTCGATCCCCCTGAGGCGGGCGACCGTGTTCTGAAGCATGGTATGGGTGCCGACAAGCGGCAGGAGCTGTTTCGGGTAGAGCTCCCGCGACAGCGGCCATAGCCGCGTGCCTGAACCGCCGGAAAGGATGACAGGCGTTATCAACATGAACTCCTTGTTCTGATGGTCATTACAGCTCGAACATAATAGACAATATTCCGACCTAAAGCAAGCCGGGACGGCCTTGGCAGGCGGTCACGCCGCTGCGGCCCGACGGCATCATAGCCAGATCGTCCGCTCCGCCATATCTCGAGCCTGCCGGTTAAAAGACGCTGAATTTGAAATAACGCGTGGGGTTCTTCTTGATGTCAGCGGTCAGTTCCTTAAGCTCCCGTATCGTGGCCGCGAGCTCCCGGGCAAGTTCCTCATCCCGGACCAGCATGCCGGCGGTACCCCTGCCGCTGTCAATGCCCTGCAGGATGGACGCGAGGCGTCCCGATGCCTGCGCGAGATTTTCATACAGCTGGGGGTCCCCGGCAAAACGGCTGAGCGAGCCCTTGCCGTTGTTCAGTTTCAGGCTGAACTCTTCGACAGAGGAAGCAGCTCCGAGGAGCCGGTCATAAAGCGCGCTGTCCTCGGCAAGCCGGTTCAGCGTTCCCTTGCTGTTGTTCAGCCTGAGGCTGAAGCTCTCGAACGAATCCGCGGAGGCGAGCAGTTTGCGGTAAAGAGCGTCATCTTCTATGAGGTTCCCCAGAGTGCCCTTTTTATTCTGAAGGTCCGCTGTCAGGCTTGCCACACGGGCAGACGCGTCCTTCAGATTGTTGTACAGGGACGGATCGGTCATCAGCAGGGCAAGGGTCCCTTCTCCCTTTTCGATCTTCGTGGCAAGGCTGCCGAGCTGCTCGATCACCTGATTCAGCTTCTGCAGCGACGTCGCGCCGGTCGACATGACCTGCTGCATGCTCATCTCCACGCTGCCTGAGATCATATCGCCTGGTTTGAGCGGCGGCGCTTCGGGAGTTCCGGGGGAGAGCTCGACATATTTGTCGCCGAGCAGTCCCATCGTCTGGATGGTGGCGTGCGTGTTCTTCCTGATGTACTTCAGGGCGTCCCTGTTGATCAGTATGGTGACCACCGTGCCGTGCTGGTAATGGAGGTCTATGCTCTTTACAGAGCCCACCTCGAGCCCCGCGAACCAGACCGGCGAGCCGCGCCTCAGGCCGCCGACGTCGGAGATGTCGATGGTGAGTATCTCCTTCGGTGAAAGCATGTTCTCTATGCTCCCGGCGAAGAAGACGGTGACAACCAGCGTCAGAAGCGCCACGGTTACCACGGTCCCCGCCTTGAGCGCGGACCATGCCAGTTTTTTCTTTACCTCATACATCCCTGCCTCCTCATGATTGGATCTCCGCTCCCTGCGCATCCGCACCGTACCGCAGCTCGCTGATGAAACGCCGGATGTCAGGGTCAGCAGCGCCCATCAGCTCAGCACTGCTGCCCTCAAAGGACAAGGCGCCGTTTTTCAGGAACATGAAACGCTTCGCGACCTTCAGTGCGTCCACCACCTTGTGCGTCACGACGATGAAGCCCGTGCCCTCGCGCGCCAGGTCTACGATCAGTCTGCAGATGTTGTCGGCGTTTATCGGGTCAAGGCCGGTCGTCGGCTCATCGTACAGGAACATCTTCGGGTCGCATGCCGCAAGGGAGCGCGCAAGCGCGACCCTTCGGTGCATGCCCCCGCTCAGCTCTTCGGGCATGAGGTCCATGGCATGTTCGATCCCCACGGTGCCGAGGATGTGACGGACCCTCGCATCCACATCCTCTTCTGAAAGGTGATCGTACTCCCTCAGGCAGAAGGCGACGTTCTCCTTGACCGTCAACGAGTCAAAGAGCGCGCCTTCCTGGAAGACCATGCTGAATTTCATCCGCGACTCCCTCAGACCGTCCTCGTCACGGTCCGTCATGTCCTCGCCGTCGATGAGCACCCTGCCGGAATCGGGCCTGACCAGGCCGAGGATGATCTTCAGGATCGTTGTCTTTCCGTCGCCGCTTCCGCCGAGGATCGCGACCCGTTCTTCAAAGCCGATCGAAAAGCTCAGGTCTTTCAGGACGCTGTTTGAGCCGTAGGAGAACGATACACGGTCGAATTCGATCATATGCTGAACCCAAGGACATACAGCAGCGCCCGCGTGAGAACGAAATCAGTGATCACGATGAAGATCATGGAATACACGACCGCGCGCGTGGTGGACCGCCGCATCCCGACCGCCCCTCCCTGCGTTGAAAGGCCCATGAAGCAGCATATGTTTGCGATCAGGAACCCGAACACGAACGGCTTTACGATGCCGGTGAGGACGTTCTCGAAGTTCAGCACCGCGCGGATGGAGCTCCAGTAGAACGTGCCGCTCTGATGCGCGACATTGACCGAGACATAATAGCCGCCCAGGAGCGAGACCGCGTCTCCGATGACCGTAAGCACCGGCAGCATCAGAAGGGCGGTGACGATGCGCGGCGTCACCAGCTTCCTCGTGGGGTCAACGCCGAAGACGCGCAGCGTGTCGACCTGGTGGCCGAGCACCATGGAGCCCAGTTCAGAGGCGATGCCCGAGCCGACGCGGCCCGCGTAGACGACCGCGGGCACGACCGGACCGAGCTCGCGGATGATCGCGATGCCGACGATCTTGCCCGTGTACATCTTCAGCCCCAGGGTCGAAAGCTCCGCGGATATCTGGAGGGAGAGCGCCATGCCCGTGAACAGGGATATGAGCACAACGATCGGAAAGGACCCAGCGCCCGCATAATCCATCTGCTCTACGGTGTCCTTGAGGTAGAAGGGCTTCCTGACGATCCCGGCAGAAGCCTTCCAGGAAAGCAGGTAGAAGTCCTGCAGGCTGTACAGCAGTTCCCTCACCCTCAAGCTTCCTGTGTTGCCGTTAGGCTGCAATCATTCTCCTCGTTCGCGGGTGCTTCTGTGAGCTACAGACCATCAGGTTTTACCGCTGATTCATCTATTATACATCATACGCGCCCCGTGCCTTGCCCCCGGTCATTGCCGGTGTGGACGGCGAAGTGTTGTTTGCAGTGCGGACATCATGCCGCGGAAAAGAGAGCAGGGTCACAGGGGTATAAGCATACCGCCGCACTTCTTTGCGGGGGCGGCGGGCAGGGGGGATTATGAGGACAGGGACTTCAGATACCAGTCGTACGCCTTCCTTATGCCCTCTTCGATGCCGGTCTTCGGCTCCCATCCGAGCGCCTTCACCCTCGATATGTCGAGGAGCTTCCTCGGCGTTCCGTCAGGCTTGGTGCTGTCCCAGACGATGCTGCCGCTGAAGCCGACGATCCTCTTTACCGTCTCCGCAAGCTCCCTGATGGTAAGGTCAGTGCCTGTGCCGATGTTCACGAATTCGCCGATATCCTTCGCGCTGTAACGCTCCATGAGAAAGACGCATGCATCTGCGAGGTCCTCCGTGTAGAGGAACTCCCGGTAAGGAGATCCCGTGCCCCAGAGGGTGACGGCCGCGTTCCTGTCGCCTTTTTCCATGGCTTCCTTTGCCTCGTGGAACTTGCGGATCATTGCGGGAAGAACGTGCGAGTTCTGGAGGTCGAAGTTGTCGTGCGGTCCGTAAAGGTTGGTCGGCATGACCGACATGAAGTCCGTGCCGTACTGCTCGTTATAGTACCTGCAGAGCTTGATCGCAGCGATCTTTGCGATCGCGTACGGCTCGTTCGTCGGCTCAAGCGTGCCGGTCAGCAGGTGCTCCTCCTTCATCGGCTGGGGAGCGAGCTTCGGGTAGATGCAGGATGAGCCGAGGTTCAGCAGCTTCTTCGTGCCGTTCTGGTACGCCGCGTGGATCATGTTGGAGGCGATCATGAGGTTCCGGTAGATGAAATCAGCCTTGTAGGTGCTGTTGGCGAGGATGCCGCCCACCCTGGCCGCGGCAAGGAACACGCAGTCCGGCTTTTCCTGGGCGAAGAACGCCTCGACGTCCGCCTGCCGCGTCAGGTCAAGCCGCAGCGCCCGCACGCGGGTCGCCCTGGTCTCGCCCGGCCGCCGGCTGAAGTAGTTTGTGATGATGTTGGTATAGCCGCCGTGAAGGAGCCGCTGGATGATCGAGGCGCCGACCATGCCGGTGCCTCCTGCGACGAATATTCTGGAATCAGTGTTCATAGGGACCTTACTCGTAGTACCGCATCACCTTGAAGCCCTCACGCTTGCAGAGCTGGTCCTTCTCCGCCTCCTTCAGGTCCTCGCTCACCATCTCGGCGACCAGTTCCTTGAAGGAGACCTCAGGCTTCCAGCCGAGCTTCTTGCGTGCCTTGGTGGCATCGCCAAGCAGGGTCTCAACCTCGGTCGGGCGGAAGTAACGGGAGTCAACCTCTACGACCGTATCGCCTTTCTTGAACGGGCAGGATGATGCGGAGGTGATCGACGAGATCGCGCCTTTTTCCCTGATCCCCTTGCCCTTCCATTCGATGCCGATGCCCAGCTCCCTGAAGGCAAGCTCCACGAACTCACGCACCGAGTACTGGTGGCCGGTGGCGATCACGTAGTCGTCCGGCTCGTTCTGCTGGAGCACGAGCCACATTGCCCTCACATAGTCCTTCGCGTGTCCCCAGTCGCGCTTTGCGTCCATGTTGCCGAGGTAGAGCTTTTTCTGGAGCCCGAGGCAGATGCGCGCAACGGCGCGGGTTATCTTGCGGGTGACGAACGTCTCGCCCCTGATCGGGGACTCGTGATTGAAGAGGATGCCGTTGCAGGCGAAAATGTCGTATGCCTCGCGGTAGTTCACCGTGATCCAGTACGAGTATAGCTTTGCCACGGCGTACGGGCTCCGCGGGTAAAAGGGCGTCGTCTCCTTCTGCGGCGTTTCCTGCACCTTGCCATACAGTTCGCTCGTTGACGCCTGGTAGAACTTCACCCTTTTCGTCATGTTCAGGATGCGGAGCGCCTCGAGGAGCCGGAGCGTGCCGCGCGCATCGGCATTTGCGGTATACTCGGGGGTCTCGAACGCCACCTGCACGTGCGACTGCGCCGCGAGGTTGTAGATCTCGTCCGGCTGGGTCTCCTGGATGATCCGGATCAGGTTTGTCGCATCCGTGAGGTCGCCATAGTGGAGCTTGAAGGTGACGCCTTTGTCGTGCGGGTCGTGGTACAGGTGGTCGATCCTCTGGGTGTTGAAGAGAGAGGAGCGGCGCTTGATGCCGTGCACCATGTAGCCTTTCTTGATCAGGAACTCGGCGAGATACGCCCCGTCCTGTCCGGTGATGCCTGTGATGAGCGCGACCTTCTGCTTTGTCATTTCCGTATGACCCCCTGAAATTCGGTAGTGCCAAATATATTGTATGCGAAATCTTATTATAGGATTTTGGAGTGCTTTCCGGTATTGAAAAATATTTATTTAGCTATTTATATGGCAAATACACCGACAGGACAGTTGAGATGAAAAATGACTACGATCGGTTGTTGCCGAAAAATGGTTGTTACCACGCGAGGGCTTGATGAATATCTGGCCCTCTCCAGATGATTATCTTAAATGTAGTGATTTGAATAGAAATCGGAAAATCCGGAAGAAGCGGGTCCGCCAGTTTATGTCCGCTCCTTCTGATTCCTGAAGCTGTACGAACTCCTATTCGCACATTGCCCGTTAGTCAACTTCCTAAAACAGTTACTAAACTGCAAAAATAATTATAAAATGGTATATTATGATAAATATGATTACAATACACACACTTAAGTAGCTATTTTTGGTATATGGTTATATTATAAGTATTAAAATAGAAATATAAGTGTTTTAGGAGACTACATGAAAGGCAATGCAGGATTTAAGGCAGCAGGCTACAGTTTCCTCATCAGAAATCTGGGCCTTGAGGTCGTCACTCATTACCGAGATTCCCTGATTGCAAGTAAAGGTCAGAGAAAGACCCGGGTCACGGACGGGCATGAGGAGCACATCTACCCGACCCAATATGACCCGGGTCTTGACCCAATGAACAACCTGATCTTCGCCATCAAGTACGACGGCATAAACCTCAACATCTTGAAGGCGGCTTTCAAGACCCTGGGACCTGATGTTGTCACCCGATATATAAAAGGACATCCGGTGGGCCGGTATGCCAGGATGATTTGGTACCTCTACGAGTTCCTGACCGAAGAGAGGCTCTCCATTCCTGACGCGTCCGTCGGGAACTACGTCATCCTGCTCGATGGCGACCGGTACTACACCGGGTTGCCGGTGAACAGCCGCCGGCACCGGGTGACGGACAACCTCTTGGGCGGTCCCGATTTTTGCCCGGTCGTCAGGAAGACGGAAGTCCTGGCAAGGAGCACCAGCAGGGACCTGAAGTCTCTGGCTGCCGGCATCGTATCCAAATACCCGGAGAACGTCATAAGGAGGGCGACCCAGTATCTCTACACGAAAGAGACACGCACATCCTTCGAGATCGAACGCGAGAACCCCGACCTTAAACGGATGACCCGGTTTATCGAGTACCTGCGCAGGGCAAGGCTCTATGACCGGATCGACAAGGCTTTGCTGCTCGACGTTCAGAATTCTGTTGTCGATGAGCGCTTCGCCGCTACTGATTATAGGTCAACGCAGAACTACGTCGGCCGGGGACTCGGCATGCGTACGTCGGTCGACTATGTCTCGCCCATACCGAGCGATATCCCCGCGCTTATGGAAGGACTACTTGCAAGCAATAAGAAGATGCACGGCGTTGATTCCGTTGTCCACGCCGCTGTCATAGCGTTTGGATTCGTCTACCTTCATCCTTTTGACGATGGCAACGGCAGGGTCCACCGCTACCTCATCCACCACATCCTTGCCAGCGAGGGCGTGACGCCCGAAGGCCTCATCTTCCCCGTGTCGGCCACCATGTTGTCGGATATGCCAAGCTACGACCGGTGTATGGAAACGTTCTCACGATTGATACTGCCGCTGATCGATTTCAGACTGAACGAAGATGGAGAGGTGGAGGTTCTGAACAATACGGGGGATCTCTATCGATACATGGACATGACCGCCGCTGCAGAGTATCTCTATGCAGTTACTGAAAAGACAATACAGAGTGAGTTTGTCGACGAGATCGATTTTCTGTCCAGCTGCGAAGTCGCGTTAAAACAGATGTCCAATGAGGTCGATATGAGTGACAGACTCATCAGAACATTCATTCAGTGCGTGATAGACAATGGCGGAAAGCTGTCGAAGGCAAAAAGAAAACTGTTTGATATGCTGACCGACCAGGAGATCGCCACTCTTGAGGAGATCGTCAGAAAGAATTTTCTGAGGCAGGACGAAAGCCAGGCTCCTTCTGAAATCTCTTTAGGGTGAGGGGAAGAAAAAAGGTATTCAAGGAAGCCGGCCTGGGGCAGGGGAGCAGGCCTGAACTTATCGGCGGAGGCCTCGTGAGGTCACGGGGAGGCTGGTCGCAGGCGCTATCAAAGAGAAGAAGAAGTGCGCCGGAGAAATCAGAAGAACGGATATTGGGGAGCGGGGAAGGTGCAAAAAAGCAGGTTGAAGAAACCATCAGAACGATATGTGAAGAGGAAGGCATAAGAGAAACAGAGCTGAAGGACGGGAGCCGGTTAGCTTGATACGGAAAAGAATAGCCAGGGAGCTGACAGAAAGATATGGCATACCGATGGCAATGGTTGCCCGACAGACCGGCGTCACCACGGCAGCCATATCAAAGATAATGGTCAGTAGTCAGGTTGACTGCTTCATCAACGTCGCCTGTTCAGAGTCTTTTGATGTATAAATCTATAATAAAAATTTATTAGACAATCTGCATTACCTGTGTATAAATCATTGGCAACGCCGTCGAAAGGGTAACCCCCGAGAGATCGGGGCGACGCAAAGCTACCTGCCCT
>VEOY01000210.1 GCA_012026685.1 Nitrospirota bacterium | reverse complement strand
GGTCAGCAGATGCTGGGCAAGATATACTTCCCCCGGCTGCTCTTCCCTCTGACAGGCGTGCTGTCAAAGCTGGTCGACTTCGCGATCTCCCTGATCATACTTCTCGGCGTCCTGATCTATTACCGCGTCATGCCGACATGGAACCTTCTGTTCCTGCCGGTCTTCATGCTGCTGATGATCGCGATACCGGCAGGCAGCGGCATGTGGCTGTCGTCTCTTGCGATCAGGTTCCGCGATGTGAAACACGCAATGCCCTTTGTGGTCAAGATGCTGATCTATCTGGCCCCTATTGTGTATTCCGCGTCGAAAATACCCGAAAAGTACCGCATACTCTATTCGTTGAACCCTGTCGTTGCGGTCATAGAGGGTTTCCGGTCCTGCATCCTCGGCACAGCGATACCATGGCAGTATATATGGCCCGGCATGATCACGACCGTGCTCCTCGTTGGCGGCGGGGCCCTGTATTTTAAAAAGATGGAAAGGGTGTTTGCCGATGTCATCTGACAGGGAAGGGCGCTCCGCGGTGAAAGGATAAAGATGCAGGAAGACCTGGCGATCAAGATCGAGCATATTTCAAAATGCTACCGCATCGGACTGAAAGAGAAGATGCATGACAGCATCGCTTCTGCCATAGCGGATTTTGTCCGGAGTCCCATCAGGAATTACCGGAACTACCGGTCCCTGTACCGCTTCGATCAGATGAGGCCCGGCGATGGAGCGGACAGTTCAGACGTCATCTGGGCGCTCAATGACGTGTCCTTTGAAGTGAAGAAGGGGCAGGTCATCGGCATTATCGGCGGCAACGGGGCAGGGAAGTCCACGATCCTGAAAATACTCTCGAAGATCACCGATCCGACGTACGGCTGCGCCGAGATCCGGGGCAGGGTTTCCAGTCTCCTCGAAGTGGGGACAGGTTTTCACCCTGATCTGACCGGCCGCGAGAACGTCTACCTGAACGCCACCATCCTGGGGATGAAGAAGAGGGAAGTGGACAGGAAGTTCGACGATATTGTGGATTTTTCCGGCATCGAAAAGTTCATCGATACGCCGGTGAAACGTTACTCGAGCGGCATGAAGGTGCGGCTTGCCTTCTCTGTCGCGGCGCACCTCGAACCCGAGATACTGATAGTTGATGAAGTGCTTTCGGTCGGGGACGCTGATTTCCAGAAGAAGTCGCTGAGCAAGATGGAAAACATCGGGCAGGAAGGCCGGACCGTTCTTTTCGTCTCGCACAGCATGTCCGCGATCTCCCGCCTGTGCGACCGCGCGATCCTCTTGAGCCATGGGAAGGTGGTCGCTGACGGTCCCGCGGACCAGGTGGTCAGCGCGTACCTGAACGCAAGCTCCGGCACCGCGGCGGCGCGGGTCTGGTCTGATCCGCAGGATGCCCCGACCGGTCCTGCCGTACGGCTTCGCGCGGTCCGCGTCAGGGACGAGGGCGGCAATGTCTCGGAAACACACGACATCCGTCAACCGGTCAGGCTCGAGATGGAATATGACGTTCTCCGTTCCGGCCATGTGCTTCTTCCGCATTTCACGGTTCTGAATGACCGCGGGCAGTGCGCCTTCATCACTCTTGACCAGGACCCCGAGTGGCGCGGCAAGCCGCGACAGGAAGGGCGCTATACCAGCACAGCCGTGATCCCGGGCAATCTTCTTGCCGAAGGGATGTTCTACGTAAGCTGCTACTGTCTCACCCTGAATCCGGACTCGAAACAGTTCAACGAACGCAGCGCGGTAGCGTTCTATGTGTCTGACAACCTGGATGGAGATTCGGCCCGCGGTGATTACGCCAAGAAACTCGGCGGCGTTGTGAGGCCCCTTCTCAAATGGACGACACAGTTTTACCCGAACGGAAATAAGCCCGCGGACAGAGCTCTTGAACATGATCCCCTGAGCGGCCGCTCCGCATAGCTTTCCCGCCACTGTCATGCATGTATTATCCCGGATAAAGAGCAGGATCACCTCACCCCGTGTCCGCCGCGCGTATCACGGCGTCCTCGCCAGGTATCGTCCCCTGAAAAAAGGCGTTCTGGATGTATACCGCCAGGACCACCCGGGCATCTATATTAACTGGAACATATTCCCTCGGCGCTGGAGCAACACGGCAAAGATCCACTGGTGCGTGACCCGCGCCGTCTGGAGAGAGCGGAAATGCTACGCCGTCTTGTCTTTTCTGGCATGGCCGGTCAAGGCAGCGATATTGGCCGGGAAGATGACGCGGCAGCATGGTCTGCAGGTGAAACGGAGGACCGGACTCGGTCTGGGCGGTCAGTATATCGAACAGATCAGACTCGCTTTCCGCCACGGCATAGCCCCCCGGGCATATTATTTTTACGGCCTCTATCGGCAGGAGAACAGGAAGCGGGCCCCGCTGTTCATACAGGACCACGAGATAGGTGCGCTGCTGCGACTGTTAAACACCACTGCGGATTATACGCTGTTCGATGACAAACGGCGGTTCTTTGCAGAATGCGAGCGGCACGGACTGCCGACAATACCGATAATCGCTGATTTTGAACAGGGAAGCCCCAAGTATGTTAGGAGAGACAGTGACGGGCATCTGCCGCAGACAGACCTGTTTGCAAAGCCTGCCCTCGGGAAATGCGGTACGGGCGTAAAAGTTTTTACGTATGAGCGGCCCGGTCTTTACCGCAGTGAAGACGGAAGACAGAGAACTGGAGAAGACCTTCTGAACGACCTCGCTGAATATTCACGAACGACACCGTATATCCTGCAGGAAAGATATGTGAACCATCCGGAAATTTCCAACGTTGCCCCGAGTGCGCTCTGCACCAGCCGCGTCGTCACCTGCCGTCTGCCTGACGGCACCTGCGAGGACATTATCGCCATATTCAAGATGCCGTCAGGAGACTGCTGCACCGATAATTTTTCGACCGGCGGTATCGCCATTTCGGTCGACAGGAGCAGCGGACTGCTGGGTTCAGCGATATCAAAGAGTCTCGATGCCGAGAGGATCGATGCCCACCCGGCCAGCGGCTGCAGGATATCCGGATTCAGGATACCCCACTGGAATCAGGTCATTCAATTATGCGTAAAGGCACATGCCGCCTTTTCCGGTTATGCCTATGTGGGATGGGATGTTGCGGTCACCGGTGACGGCCCTGTGCTGGTGGAAGGCAACCTCAACTGGGGTGTTGAGTCCATGCAGCGGGCGCATTACGGTCCTCTGGGTGAGACGCGTTTTGCGGAAAGCCTGCTGCTGCACATCGATCATAGGAAATGCTTCCGGTCGATGTTCAG
>VEOY01000182.1 GCA_012026685.1 Nitrospirota bacterium | reverse complement strand
GGCAAAGAAAGTCGCGCCTGCAAAGAAAACAACGGCAGGAAAAACCGTGACGAAGGCTGCCGTAAAGAAAGCTGCTCCGAAAAAAACCACTTCCGGTAAAGCGGCGGCAAAAAAGACGGCCCCCGGGAAGACGGCAAAGAAGGGCCCGGCAAAAAAAACGGCGCAAAAAAAGACGGTGAAGAAAGTTGCCGCAAAGAAGACCGCTCCGAAAAAAACCGGCAAAAAAACAGCAAAAAAGACAAAGAAATGATCATCCAGGGGCAAAGGCGCCGAAGGCTTTCGCCGGCGCCTTTGTCTTTTGTGCTCCGCTATGATATCGGCACCCCTTCGGGTGCGATGACCGCACCATCCTCCCATAACCGTTCGCGCTTCATCTCGTTGCCGGACGTATCACGATAGACCAGATGATCTGTTTCAAAGTCATATTCGGGGATGTCAGGACTGTTCCATCGGTTCAGAAAATATTGGTAAAAAATATTGTGCAGGCTGCCCGGGCTCTGAATATGTCTGAAGACATATTCCGGCATGCCCAGGACATCACATCCCGCATGATAGTGTTTGACCCACATATAGTCTCCTGATATCGCCATTTTCAAAAAAGGCACATCTTCATACAGCTTCAGTCTGATATTTTTCTGCGCTGACCTCAGCATCTTCAGGAACGCAATGCTTTCCCTGATCTGCTCCGCAAGCCTGGACGACGTGATCTCCGGGTCGCTGATGCTCCTGGCGCGGATATCCGCTCCTTCGCTGTACGGATTAAGGAGCATGATCCTTGCCTCACGGCAATTCCTCACCACATTATGAAGTTCTCCGCCGCTGTTCGCGAAGGTCCGGTATCCTGTCGATCCGATCACCATGATATCCCTGGCTATCCCCTGGGACTCCTTCAGTTCCCTGTTCCTCTTCCGCGCGAAAAAACCCGGGGAAGAAAAGAGGGAGACCAGGCCTGCTGCCCGGGCTGCCGCGGCCTTTCGCCTTTCCCTCCATATCCAGGCGATATAATTAAAGACAACGATGAGCACCACGGCCGTCACGATCTCAACGACCAGCATGAATATCTTTTCATTGCCGATGAACGCCCAGTATATGAGAAATGTCTGCGCTATATAGCCGAGGGTATACGGAAGCGACAGGGCGATCAATGCACTGATCGCAATGATGCCGATGTGGGAAAAGATATGCGAAGGAACAGCCAAAAGTTCCTTCAGGTTCTTATTCCTGAACATGGTTACCTCCCGTCTGTGCTTCAGGATTTGATGATGAAAAGGATCGGTAAAGATCAGGAGAAGATGATCAGGGTCGCAATAAGCAGAAAAGCAACATTATTCCCAGGCTCCTGTTTGCTTCCTTCCATGCGGTCTGACAGGGAAGAGATCATTTTAAGACGTTTCTCGCTCAGTTCCGGCAGTTTGTGCTTAACTTTGCCGAGCAATACGCTGTCACCGATGCGCGTTTCCAGAACAGATAGGACCCTGAACATATCGGCCCGTTTCTCCAGAAGAGAATACTGTCGCTGCGCCGGCACGCTGCCGCCTTCGGAAACATCCCTGCTCCCGGCATTTCCCGGATCCCCCCCGAAAAGACCTGGAACAGGTAAATGTTTGTCCGGGGAAACTGCATGCCCGGGGACAACGCTCTTGTCAGTATATCCGGCAGCAGGGCATGTCCCGGCCATAACAGCGAAAAAGGACAGTGCCGCGAAAAGACAAGCAATTCGTATGGTTTTCATAGTCATGCCTCCTGGATTTTTGTCAGCAGAGCCGCTGACCGTGCGGTATGAAAATGATACCATGCCAAACACGGGCGTGCCATTAAGTTATCTTCATGAAATTTATTTAAGCAGAAAAAAGGAAGAACACCGGCTGCTGATGTATCTGCGCATGCGAAAATGTCTGACAAGCAACGTCATTCATTCGTGAACTGCAGCCCCCTGGCGCGTCATATATAGATGTCGATCTCCAGAGAGTCTGCCACCAGTATGGCAAGCGCCTTCGCCAGTTCATCCGGGTCCTCGACGCCCTTGATGTCCCTTTTCCTGAGCTCATCAAGGATCGCGGCAAATATCCTGTCGAACTTTTCCGTATGCGTCGGCTTTACGCAGACCGAGCATTTTTCTTTCATGGCTCCTCCTGTCCCGTCATCACTGCTTCAGAATTTCAGGTTCTCCCTCAACAGGGAACCCGGCCTTTTTCATCGCTTCTCTGATCTTTTCCATATCTGTCTTTGTATCGTCAAAGACAATGGTCAGAGAGGCATTCATCATGTCATCGTCGACAAACGTTACCCCGGCAAGGGACTTGGCCGCGTCACTGGCAGCCATGGCCGACGACGCTCAGGTAATGCCCGGCACCTTCACCCTGATCTTCCGGTCAGCCGCCGATACCCCGGCGGCAGAAACAAAGATCACGACCACCGTCACCAGCAGCACTATTTGCAAGGACCTCGTGAGTTTCATGAGTTACCTCCTCGTAATGTACTTAGACTCTTTCCGGATTTGCGTGAGACATGCCGGATTGAGATAGAAGCGGGGTAAAGAAGACCCCTTCGGAAATCTTAGCTCCGCGACCGAGGATGAAGGATCAGGCGCGGTGACTGTTCGAAGTCCGGAGGAAACAATAAAGAAAATTCCCTGCCGGACAAGTTTTCCCGCCTTTGGCGGGACCCCTGAAGCCGGCCGAGCGGAGCGTGAAGAGATTTCCGCGGGGCGCCCTTCTTTGCGCCGACTTTCTTGGAGCGAGCAAGAAAGCGGCCGGGGTCCGGGGCGGGGCCCCGAGGAAAGAGGCCATTCACACTTCATAACAAATGATCTATTTGTCTTCATGTTGCCTGATGCGTCCTATTTCCCGGCTGATCTCTGCCGGACACGCACTCCGTCGCTGACCCTGTCATCCGGATGCGAGATGACCGTATCTTTTTCCGACAGCCCCTCCATTATCTCGGCGATCAGGCCATTGCGATGGCCGACCTTTATTGATCGCGTGCGGGCCCTGCCACCGTCGATCACGAAGCCCGCCCAACCCTCCCCTTTCCGGAAAAGTGAGCTTGCGGGCACCTGCAGAACATCCTTCCCCTCCCAGATGATGAAGCTCGCCTCCACCCGGTAGCCGTCGCCGAGCCGCTTCCACTCCTCCGGCAACGAGGTGATGTCCGCGATCACGAGCACCCTCTGCTCTTCGACTCCCAGGCTCGACACCTTGGTGAAGGCTTCGGGTTCCACGGTCCTGACCGTGCCGGCAAGCGGGGCTTCACCGCCCCACCGCTCAAAATATACGGTACTTCCCGGCCGTATGGCCACCGCGTCCGCGGAGAGCACCTCAACCTTTACTTCGAGCTTGCGAGGGTCCCCTATATCTATTACGGGCTCACCCGCGTCCACCACACCCTCGCTCTCATGGTGGACCTTGAGTACGCTGCCGTCGACCGGTGCGCGCACCGGGACAATACGGCTGCGGTCAACGGCTCCCTCTGCCGCAGAATGCCCCAGCGTGCTCTGCGCACGCTCCACATCAGCACGAGCGGACCTGACCCGGGCATCTGCTGCCAGCCGGTTCGCTTCAGTGCGCTTTGCATCCGCATCCGCCTGGTCGAGGCTGTCCTTTGCCACGTATCCGGAGTCGTACAGTTTCTTCTGACGTTCAAGGTTCTTCTGTGCATAGTCTTCCGATGCAGCGGCTGACCGGGCGTTCTCTTTCGCCGCATTCAGTGCCGCCTGTGAAGCAGAAAGCGCGGCAAGGGCTTCAGCCCTGCTCCTGGGGTCGAGGACCGTTGATCTCAGGGGCTCCAGTTCGGCAACGACCTGCCCTTTTGCAGCGCTGTCACCGACGTCCAGTTCCACGCGCCGGAGGTATCCGGCAACCGGCGCGGATATCACGAACCTGTCCCTGACGCGCGTCTTTCCTTCTTCATCAACGGTCACGCGCATAGGCCCTTTTTTTGCGGCTATTGCGTCGACCTGGACCGGTTTTGGCATAAAGCCATACACGACCGCGAGCACCACCGCTACAGAAACCACGATGACCAGTATGCGCCTGCGGATATGGGGTCTCATGTTCACTCCTTTGTCTTCAGGACAGCCACAAGGTCCAGATGGTCCAGTTTATGCCGCACGATCAGTCCCGACAGGCAGGCGGATACCAGCACGACCGTTGCGGCAAGGGCATAGGTCTGGGACCCCACGACCACCGGCACCCGGAACAGGTCGGACTGGAGCGCGTGCGCAACATAGGTCGCGATGCCGCGTCCGATGACAAAGCCGAGCGGTATGGACAAGAGCGTAAGCAGGGCAAGTTCCGCCAGAAAAATGTACGAGATCTCCCCGCGCGTGTACCCCAGCACCCGCAGACTCGCCAGTTCGTGGCTCCGCTCCGCGAGACTGATCCGTGCGCTGTTGTAGACAACGCCGAATGCTATGGTGCCTGCGAGAAGGCTCGCGATATACGTGAAAAAGAGAAGGGCCTCTGCCTGGGTGTCATAAAAGTTCCGTATCTCATCCTGACGCACCACCGTGCCGGCGACGCGGGGCATCTCGACAAGGGTCCTGTAGAGTTCCTCCTGGTACCGGGAATCAGCGGCAAGGTACGCGCCTGACACCGCGTGTCCTTCGCGCATCATCCGGTTGAGAGCGGCAAGGTCCATGTATCCCATCAGCCCTATATACTGTTTCACGAGTCCGACCACCGGCACCTTCCGTACCGGCCGCTCCTCTTCCAGCACCTCCACCGTGAGCATGTCCCCGGGTCTGACGCCCAGGATCGTCCCCAGATAATCGGTGAGCACGATGCCGTCGGGAGGAGGCTCGATCGGCGAGAGCCCGGTGTCCAGCAGGTAATGCAGATGGCCTCCCGGCTCTATGCCCCGTATCGAGGTCCGGTATGAGCGGTGCTCGAACCTCATGCGCACCGGCACGGAGCGGAAGACCTCGGCATGCTCCACGCCCCTGAGTCCCTTCAGTTCGTACAGGGCCCTGCGCGATATGGGGTCAGTAAAGGTGACGGTCATGTCCTCCCTCTGCGACAGCCGGAATTGCACGTCCACCATGAAATCAACCGCATCCTTGGAGAACGTTCCGGCTATCATGATAGCACACGCCAGTGATATGCCGGTCACCGTAAGCAGCGACTTTATCGGCCTGCGCTCGATATTGCGAAAGACAATGCGGGTCGGCTGCGACATCACCCGGCCGAGTCCGAGAAACTCCAGTACCGTCCTGCGGTACCTGGCAGGAGGCTCCGGCCGCATAGCCTCGGCGGGCGGCAGGAGCGCTGCCTTTCTGCCCGCATAGACCGTACCCGCGAGCGCAGATGCCAGGGTGATGAGGGCAGCGGTCAACGCAACCGACGGCCTGAGTTCGTAGAGAAGGAACGGAAAGCGGTAGAACTCCATGTAGATCCCGGCAAGGCCATCTCCGAGGCGGATGCCGGCTGCCAGGCCGCCTGCCACGCCGATCAGCACGATCAGCATGACCAGCTTGACGTAATGAACGCCGACAGCGATGTTGCTGTAGCCGAACGCCTTCAGGGCCGCTATCTGCTCCCGCTGCGTGCTGATGGTCCTGCTGATCACGACATTCAGCAGGAATGCCGCGACCGCGATGAAGACTACGGGGAATATTTCAGCGCTCCGCTGGAGCTGTTTGAACTCTTCTGTCAGAAAGCGGTTGGAGAGCTGGTCTTCGCGTCCATACGATCCCAGCCCGCCGTACGGGTCAAGAACGTCGTCGACCCTGAGCAGAACATCGTCAAGGACCGCGCCGGGCTCAAGCGTCGCGACCAGATCATTGAACGCACCATCCATGTTATATGCAGTTCCAAGCGCTGTCCTGCCCATCCAGAGGATGGCATAGCGCTGGTAATCCGGGCTTATGGCACCGGGCCTCGTCTGGAGCACGAACTCCGGAGAGAGAGCGGTGCCGGCGATCACCATTTTTTTCCACCTGCCGTTGATCACCGCGCCGAACGTATCGCCCGGAGAGAAGCGGTGGGCCTCTGCAAACGCCTCGCTCACGATCACTTCATTGTCCTTTGCAGGGTCGATGCTCCGACCCTTCCGGATATGGAGCTGGTTCAGGAGCGGGCTGCCGTTGTCAGGGACAGAAACGAGCTTCGCGGTGACCGGCTCGGAATATCCCGGGATGTCCAGCTTTACATCGGCAACGACACGGGTCTCAACATGCGCGATACCCGGTATATCCCTGATGCGCAGCATCACGCTGTCCGGAGCGCGCTTCAGCTGGGCAAAGAGGTCCGCGAACCGGTAATCCTTATAGAACCCGTCCCTCGTGAGGTTCAGCGAGTGCATGGTGCCGATCAGCATGACAAATGTGGCAACGCCGCTTGCGATAACCAGCGCAATGGCAAGGGCCTGGCCTTTCATTTTCCAGAGGTCTCTGCGGAGCTTCTGATCGAGCGCTTTCATCGCATCCTCACCAGTGCAGTTCCGCGGGCGGCCTTTTTGCCACGTTCCTCTTTACCTCTGAGATCAGACCGTTGCTGAGATGGATCACCCGGTCTGCCATGTCAGCGATATCCACATTATGCGTAATGATGACCGTTGTGGTCCCCAGCTCGCGGTTGACCCGGTCAAGCGCTTCGAGGACCACAATGCCGGTCTCGGAATCGAGCGCACCGGTCGGCTCGTCGCAGAGCAGCACCGCAGGGTTCTTCGAAATGGCGCGTGCGATCGCGACACGCTGCTGTTCGCCGCCCGAGAGCTGGGACGGGAAGTGGTCGAGCCGGTCTCCCAGGTTGACGAGGCCGAGCGCCTCCTCCGGTTTCATCGGCGCTTCAGCGATCTCCGTGACCGCGGCAACGTTTTCGCGGGCCGTCAGGCTCGGGATCAGGTTATAGAACTGGAAGACGAACCCGACATGGAACCGGCGGTAATCGGTCAGCTCCTTTTCGGTTGCGCGGGTGAGGTCCTTGTCACGGTAGAACACGGTCCCGCCGCTCGCGATATCGAGCCCGCCGAGGATATTCAGCAGCGTGGATTTGCCGCTGCCGGACGGACCGAGCAGGACAACCAGTTCCCCTGCATAGAGTTCAAGGTCGACCCCGCGCAGGGCATGGACCTGCACCGCTCCCATGGTATACACCTTGGTCAGCCCGATCGTGCGGAACACCACCTGGCGAGCCTCCGGCCTGGCTGTTGTTTCATGTTCACGAACAGGTTCGTCCATCTGCTGGCCTCCGGTTCCAGTATACCG
>VEOY01000043.1 GCA_012026685.1 Nitrospirota bacterium | reverse complement strand
GCATAAAGCAGCCTCCGTGATCTTGGCCCACAATCATCCGGCGGGTAGCGTCAAGCCGTCCTCTTACGACCAAAAGCTGACCCGGAATCTGGTCCAGGCGCTCGGCGGGATTAATGTGCAGGTTGTCGATCATATCATTGTGGCGGGCGAACTGATCTACAGTTTTCAGTGCGAAGGGACATTGCCGGTATATGAGGCTGCGGGATAAAAGCCGCGGGAATATGTTGAGTTATCGAAGATTTAATTTCCAGGAGGAAAGTAATCTTAAATCTTGACAAGTTTACTTAATACATTTAAAGTAAACTTAATAACATTTAAGGTTACTTTAAATGTAAGGGGACTCCGATGGAAATAGAGACATATAAATCAGGCCGCCTCGAAAAAGGGGTCAATTACAGTTACTTTGTGCCGGAACTGGTCAATCGGCAGTGGGAGTGGAAAGACCCGCAACTTGGCACGCTGCTTGAAAAGGCATCCATCAGTCTGGGTGAGCTTAACTCCTTTGCCCGACTTGTTCCGAATATCGATTTGTTTATTCAACTGCATGTCACCAAAGAGGCTGTAATATCAAGCAGAATCGAGGGCACTCAAACCAACATAGATGAGGCATTGATGCCTGAAGAGGAAATCAGCCCTGAAAGACGGAATGATTGGCTGGAAGTTCGCAACTATTCGGAAGCCATGAAGAAAGCGATAATCGAATAGGAGCAACTCCCGCTTTCATCACGACTATTATGTAATACGCATGAAAGACTGCTCGCCGGGGTAAGAGGAGAACATAAAATGCCGGGCGAATTTCGCCGCAGTCAGAACTGGATCGGTGGGGCAAGTCTGAGTGATGCGATTTTTATCCCGCCAGCAGATTCCTATGTAAATGACTTAATGGGAGACCTTGAAAAATTTCTGCATAATGAAGGCATCCATGTGCCTGCGCTGGTGCGCATCGGCATTGCCCATTACCAGTTTGAAACCATACATCCTTTTTTGGACGGAAACGGCAGAATAGGTCGGCTTTTGATTACGCTCTATCTGGTCAGCCAAAAAATATTACATCAGCCGCTGCTTTACCTTTCCGCTTTTTTTGAGAAGAACAAAAGTCTGTATTACGATAACCTGACGCGTGTGCGTGAAAAAAACGACCTGATGCACTGGCTAAAATACTTCTTAACAGGGGTGGACGAAACAGCCCGGCAGTCCTCCAATACGCTTTCGGAGATACTGAAACTGAAGGAGCGGCTTGAAACTGCGTTGCGCAATTCAGCGGGCAGGCGTACGCATTCTGCGCTGGCATTGCTTGCACATCTCTTTAAAGGTCCTGTTATCAGCGTTAAACAGGCAGCCGGGATTTGTGACCTCAGTACAAAGGCTGCCAATGATTTGGTAGGCCTGTTTGCGAAGCAGGGAATCCTGAAAGAGGTAAGCGGTAAAACCCGCTACCGACTTTTCGTCTTCGCCCCTTATCTGGATTTGTTTAAATGAGAACTGCCAATAGAGTTTTTCGCGGGAAGGCACGCTGCCGGTGTATGATGGTGGATAATGGCTTATAACGAAGCTGAAACCCGATACCATCTCATTGACCCAATACTGAGGGATAAGGGTTATCTGGAATGGCGGATCAAACTTGAAACGCCCGCGCCTGTGGAACCGGTTGGCAACAGGGGTCGTCGGCGCTTGGGGCCGGGCAGGACCGACTACCTCCTTTGCGTTAAGATGGGTGATATGCCGAAGCCTTTGCCCGTTGCAGTGATCGGAGCCAACGCCGAGACAGAAGACCCTCTGAAGGGCATGCAGCAGGCGAAGACATTCCATAGTCTCACCTGAGCGGACCTGGAAACATGGGCGGGAGCAAAGATCGTATCGCGGGGAAAAGACTACCAGAAGCAGGGCTACGTGAAAGACCTCGCCCCAATCCTTTCGAAGTAGCAGTTGAGTATTGCAATGGTTTTCATTATATCTCCGATATTGTTAAAATACAGGCCTTCATCAATCGTGTTTGACGAATACTAGAAAGCAGCAGACGGAGAAACCGAAGGGGTAATTAATCATGATCGAACGGTATACACGCAAGGAGATGGGCAGGCTCTGGGAGCCGCAGAACAGGTTCCGGAAATGGCTTGATGTGGAGATCGCGGTATGCGAGGCATGGGCAGAACTGGGCAAGATCCCGAAAAAGGCCCTTGCCGTGATAAGGGAAAAGGCGGGTTTTGATGTCAACCGGATTGATGAGATCGAGGCCGTGGTAAAACATGACGTTATTGCGTTCCTGACATCTGTTGCTGAAAAGGTCGGACCGGAATCACGGTATATCCATAAGGGGCTTACCTCGTCCGACATCGTCGACACTGCCCAGTGCCTGCTGATGAAAGAGGCCGCTGGCATCATCATCAGTGATCTCAGGAAACTGCTGACTGTTCTCAGGGAGCAGGCCTTCCGGTATGAAAAGACCGTCTGCATAGGCAGAAGTCATGGTGTGCACGCAGAGCCTATGACCTTCGGTCTCAAGTTCGCTCTCTGGTTTGAAGAGGCGAAGAGAAACCTTGAGAGGATGGAAAAGGCGAAAAGGAATATCAGCATCGGCAAATTCTCCGGTGCCGTCGGCACATTTTCGAACATACCGGTCGTCATCGAGGAAAAGGTCTGCAAGAAACTCGGTCTCAGGCCGGAGCCGATCGCAACTCAGGTGGTGCAGCGGGACAGACATGCCGAATACCTTTCGACCCTCGCCATCGTTGCGGCATCCGTCGAAAAGATCGTCGTGGAGATCCGGCACCTTCAGAGGACCGAGGTGCTTGAGGCGGAAGAGCCGGTTGCAAAGGGCCAGAAAGGATCGTCGGCAATGCCCCACAAACGCAATCCGGTCGGTTGCGAAAACCTGTCGGGTCTTGCCCGGGTAGTGAGGGCGAACGCCCTTGCAGCAATGGAAAATGTGGCGCTCTGGCATGAGCGCGACATATCACATTCTTCGGTCGAACGGGTGATCATTCCCGACAGTACCATACTGGTCGATTACATGCTGAACAGGTTGACGGGTATCCTTTCGGGTCTCCAGGTCTATCCTGAGCGCATGCGGGAGAACCTGGGCAGGAGCTACGGACTCTACAATTCGCAAAATGTTCTCATCAGGTTGACCGAAAAGGGCATGACCAGGGAAGACGCCTATGCCCTGGTGCAAAAGAATGCCATGATGAGCTGGAAGACCAGAAAGCCGTTCAAGAACCTGCTCGCAAGGGACAAAGCGGTGAAGAAGTTCCTTTCTCCGGGAGAGTTGAACGATGTCTTCGAACTGAACCAGTATCTCAGGAACGTTGACTATATATTCAAAAGAGTGTTTGGCAAGGCATAGGGTAGACGTAATTATTTTTGGAGATACCCCTCACCAACCTCTCCCCCAAGGGGCGAGGGATAGAAATGTTTCCCTCCCTTCAGGGGAGGGATTAAGGGAGGGTGATATTCTATGGAATGCAATGACAAGAAGGGGTAACCGTGGCTCTCATATATCGATATAAGACACCGGCTGTAACAGTTGCGCAGAAGAAAGACCTTCTCGCCCTTGCCAGGAAGAGCGTTTCCCGTTCCATTAGGGCTATCGAGACAGAGTTCTGTTTCTATATAGATGCATCGGCCCCTCTTACCGCTGACGAATCAGAGATGCT
>VEOY01000109.1 GCA_012026685.1 Nitrospirota bacterium | reverse complement strand
GCCGCGAGGCAATGCTCGATCTCCTGAAGCACACTTTCGACGCTGCGGAAGCGGATGCCCTTCTCCCGGTTCTTGTCGATCTGGAAACAGTAGATACAGCGCCTGTTGCACCCGCGCGAGGTCATCAGCACGGCAACGGGCTTTCTTTTGTAGGTAGCAGGAGGCGGGATATACATCATGGCGGCGCCAAGCAGGTCCCGCGCAGGGAACGGCAGAGTATCGAGATCTTCCATCAGAGGGCGCGGCGGATTCTTTCTGATCTGCCCGCTCTTCCGGTAAACCGTCCCTGCAACTCCTTCGAGGTCCCTGCCTGCTGCGAGCCTCTCCGAAATTTCGAGGCAGGTGTATTCTCCTTCGCCGGTGACGATCGCATCGAACAGATCGCCGGCATCCTCAAGACATTTTTCCTGCAGAGCGATAGGATATGGTCCGCCGGCGCAGATGAACACATTTCCGAGCATTTCCCTCAGGTCAGCAGCGGTCCTTTTTGCCTTGCTCCAACCAAAGGTCGTTGAATAGATGCCGACGAATTGAGGGGCGAATGCCCGGATATCATCGAGGAGTTGTTCATGCGTGATGAACGCGCCATTCACAAAGATGACCTCATGGCCCGCCTGCCTGAGGACTGAAGCTACATACAGCGTGCCGAGCGGCTGCCAGTAATTGATCTGGGAGGCAGCGGTCTTTGAAGAAAAGATGTCTTCAGGTACCCAGGAAGGGATGACCAGCGCGCATCTCATCCTTCACACCCCGCAAGGGTCTCCTCTTCGCTCAGGAGTTCTGCGGGACCGGCCACTTTGCCCATGACAGACTCTGCTGCCTTGATGCCTGACTCGATGGCATGGTCCATATTGTAATACCGGAACATGCCCGACCTTCCCGAGATATGGAGATTGGCAAATCGGCTGAGATATTCGTAAAGTTCATTGCACAGTTCCTGGTACCCGATCTCAAAAAGAGGATACGCCTTGGGAACACGGACAACGCTGCTGCCGCAGACCTCGGCGCTCCGGATAAAGCCGAGCCTCTCCAGATGATCGACCGTCTTACGGACAAGACCTTCATCGGTCTCGTTCCAGATGCTGTCGCCCCTGAAGCTGAAATACTCGATGACAAGCAGGGTCTTTCCTTCTGGCGCCATTTCTGCCGACCAGTTGGTCGGCTCGTGCAGACGGCCGAACGGAATAGCGGTTTCCGGTATGTATATCCAGGTCTGGTCGGTAACGCGTTCCTTATCGACCATGACAGCAACGACGACAAGGTCCCTGAACTTCAGTCTGGCGGCAGCCTCAAGGATATGCGGCGGCGGCGCGGGTTCCAGCATCCTGATGACGTAGGTCAGGGGGAGGCTGGAAATGAACTGGTTCCCCTGCATCACCGCTGTCTGTCCGTTGCTGCTGACAACGATATCCTGTATTTTCCCTCCGGCGTGACGGATCGCCTCGACCCGCGTTTCAAGGAGCACGGTATTGAACAGCTCTATCTCCTCCCTGAGCCGGTCCGAGATCCTGCCGATACCGAGCCGGGGATAAAGGAACTCATCGACAAGGGTGGGGATCTTCTTGCCGCTCACCTTGGAGAAGGCATTTTTCAGCGCCTTCGCAAGAGAAAGACCGTTGATGCGACGGTCCACCCATTCGGCGCTGATCCTGCTGCACGGTATGCCCCAGACCTTTTCGCTGTATACCTTGAAGTAGATATCGAACATGGTGCGGCCGAAGTGCTCCACCACCCAGTCTTCGAGCGACGCACAGTCCTTCTGATTCAGGATCCTGCGACACCGCTCGACCGCGTAATCGGAAAGGATCCTGAAGCTTGTAGATATCCCAAGCCCGAACAGGGCGTTCGCCGGCCTGAGGGGATAATCAAAGAACCTCTTGCGCATGTAGATCTTGCTCGATCTCGGCACGGTTATCAGCTCGTCTCCCATGAGGTCTGCCACGAACTGATTGAGCTTCTGATCGGTCGTGAAGAACCGGTGGCCTCCGAGGTCGAAACGGTACCCCTCATGATGGACGGTCTTCGAAAGGCCTCCGACAGTCGCATCGGCTTCTATCACGCTGACGCCATATCCTGAGCGCGTAAGCGCGCATCCCGCCGAAAGGCCGGTCAGACCACCGCCGAGCACCAGCACGTGGTTATTCACGTCAATCGTTTTCCCCTCACGTCCGCTTCCTGAACATTTGATAGCCATTAGTTATTTTATATTAGTCTTTCAGTAAAGGTAAAACGACGATCTGCACGAAAAAAAACTATACCCTGTCGGCGCGTCGCAGGGTATAGTTTCAATTCAGCCGTGCAACTGGCACCGGCCTGTCCCGACTCATTCGGCAGACCGGTTGCCGGCTGCGTTTGTTATTTTACCAGGAGCACAGGAACCTCGGAACGGTTGGCCACTTCCCTGCTGATGCTGCCCATGAACAAATGCGAGGTGCGCCTCCCGCGGGAACCGATGACGATCATTCCTGCATTCTCTTCCCTGGCCGTATTCAGGATCTCATCAGCCGGGTGCCCGAACTTGACGATCGTTTTGATCCCTGTGAGCCCTTTCTCTTCAAGGGCTTTCCGGTAATGGTCAAGGATGGCACTCGCCTTCCTGTCAAGGGTTGCCTTGTACTCAGACCCCTGTAACGCATCCCTGAGCGTGGATGCTTCCGCGTCCCCCAGCATCTCCGCGATCAGCGACTTGCCCTCGAACCTCTCCACAAAGAGAAGCACGACGCCCTCCGGATGCAAACCGGGGCAGATATCGCTGCAGAAGGAAAATGCACTGTGAGCACCCTTCGTGTCATCAACGGCAAGCAGTATCTTCTTCACAGAACCTCCTCTGTTTCCGTTTCTGCCGGACAGGACTACAACGACTGCTCAACGGGTACTCCATCCGTGTTCCCGTACACAAACCAGCTGTCGTGATAGTTCGCCGGATCCTTGAAGCCCAGCAGTCTCATGACAAAATATGCCATAGATGAGCGATTGCCAAGGATGCAGTATGCCACCGTCCTTTTCCCCGGATCAAGGCTGGCATAAATTCTCTTCAGCTGCCAAATGGGCCTCAGTCTCATCGTCTCCATATCAACGAACTGATAAAAGTGAGGGGCAAGAAGTGCCACTCCGGGCACATGGCCGGCATGCGCGATCTTGCCTTCGAGGAAATGGTTCGGCGGCGTAGCAGAAGTACCGGCATATTCGGCAGGTGTTCTGGTATCCACCATCTGAAAGTTGGCGAGATAAGAACCGGCACGGGCCAGGTCATCGGTCGTAGCGAGCCTGGCCTTCATCACATTTGCTTTAAAGACGGTCGACGCGAGCCTGGTCTCCTTCGTCTCGAGCGGCTTTCCCGCGGCGGCCCAGGCCATTATTCCTCCGTCGAGGACACGGACATCCTGGTGCCCGAGATATTCCATGAACCAGAACGGAACAAATGCATACCCCGCCAGAATACCGTAGGTCTTTCCGGCTGCGGCATCTCCCATCTTCCCGTCATAAAAGACAACGGTCTTCTCCATGCTGATCCCGGCGAGAGCGAGTTTCTTTTCAAGCTCAGCCACCGGCCTCATGCCGAGATTAGGGAAGACCCCCTTCCCCTTCACCTCAAGGTCACCCCTGAAAAAATTGTTGCACGTTTCACCGAGATGGATCGCAGACGGGATATGGCCTTCGTTATACGATTCCTTGTCCCGGCAGTCAACGATGATCCAGTGGTGTTCGTTCTTCTCGATATCTTCGATCCCCGCAAGCAGCTGGAGATTGGCACCGGGAGGGATGACCCCTTCATCTCCGGGCAGACTGATAAAGGCAAGCCGCGGCATCGGCGCCTTTGCAATGCTACCGCCTCCCCCATAGCCGGCAGCAGCAGCGCCATGTCCTTCCTTCTTTTCCGGCACGCCTGTCTGGCTGTAAACAAGAAGGAAACCAAGGATAATCACGGTAATCGCCACAATGATAACTTTAGGCGTTTTCATCAAACCTCCTCCGCATGGTGTCTGGATTTCATCCTGCTATCTGATCAGCACTTCTTGACCTTGATGACGTACTTGTTTCCTTCCTTCTTATTTTCAAGAACGTCATGGCCTGCCTGGTCACACATCTGAATGATCGTTTCCCCGGATGAAGGATTGTCGAAGATGACCTCGACAACATCGCCCTCGTTCATCTTCTCAAGGGATTTCTTTGTGTATATCTGCGGATGAGGACAGACAAAACCGCATACGTCGAGTAAATAGGTGCCTTCGCCGGTCTTTTCGAATTTCATTGCCATGATAAATCTCCTTTACACGTAGTTTATGTTTTTTCAACGGTCATGCCGTCGCGATCGAACCTTCACAAAAGCGTTCACTCGGCCTCAAAGCTAAAAAGCCTCCATCTCCTTTGCCATTTTTCTTTCCGTCCACCAGTTGAAGAACTTGACGGCAAAGAAGGCCCCGGTCACCATACCGACGCCATAGAGCCAGCCGTTCGGGTCTCCGCCTGCGGCCCTGATGAAGAATGCCCCGATGTTGCATCCCAGTGAGGGTCGGGAACCGAATCCCATGAGCAGTCCGCCGGTGAGACCCCAGACCCAGAGTTCTCCCTTCGGCCATTTGAGCTTGAACTCATTGTTCAGGCGCGCCATTACCATAGCCCCGAAGATGATGCCCAGGGACATCCAGAGTGCCGGATTGCGCAACGGCTCGGGCAGCCCGTTATTGATAGCAAAAAATATGTTGTCGTGCATATTCCAGCCGACTTTCTCAAGCAACCATCCGCCGAACTGGCCTTCCTGACTGGTAATATACCAGTACCCGGGATCGAAGACCTCCCCCATGAGGGAAACATCCTTCGCATATCCCATCTGGGTGAGCAGTTCGCCGAAATTCTTTACCCCGAATTTGATCTGCATGCCCTTCATGACCAGGATGTGCATCCCCGCGGTGATGCCTATCAGCACGCCCATGATCGTGGTCCTTTTTGATGCCGTGATCATATTCCAGATCCCGGCGACATCATCGCTGAAATCGGTTTTGCCGCCTTTTTCCTTTGCCCTCTTCTTGAGAAAGCCTTTTCTGCTGAAGAACCGGTATATGATGACCAGGATCACCGCAGACGGAATAATGGCGTTCAGCAGCGCGTCCCCGATGAAATATTTCAGCACACCGGGCAGGGCATTGGATATGGCCGCTGTCTGTGACAGCTGGATGGTGGGCTGATCCCATACATAGCCGGCCAGATACTTGTCGAACCATCCGTCCCTGATGATATATTCCGGCAGTCCCTTCAGCCTCGCGGCATGCTCCCAGGATGCGGGGACGAGACTGTTGAAGATGCCGCCTACATCAACAAATACGGCCTGTCCGATGCAGAGCCCGACTATGACGGCAATAAGATTCGTCATGTTCCCTTCGCCGACCTTATAGAGCGAACCAGAAGCGCATCCTCCGGAAAGAACCATGCCGAGTCCGAAGACAACTCCTGCTATCAGCATATGGATTCCGAAAGGAGCGGGGTGAAACGTGCTCATATTGGTAGAGGCGAGGGTCGCCTGAATAATGCTGAAAAACATGAGAGCGATCAGAACTCCCACAGCCATGCGCGGAACTCCGGCCGCGAAGAGGTCTCGTGATGCGGAGGCAAAACAGAATCGCCCGTACTGGAGCATCATTCCGTAGGCGAAGCCGAACCAGATATACACGACGGTATACAGATAGAATACGTTGACGCTGTAGTAGATAAAACTTATGACGATCAGAGCAGCTGTTATGACAAAGGCCCAGATCTGATTTCTTTTTTCTTCCACGGTTCTCTGTTCCCCCTTATGATCGATTGTGTACTACGGATATCATGTGAGATGAACATTTTTCGGCAAATATCGACCCCCTTCCGATCGCAATATTTACCTCCCCCGTGTCTGAGCTTCATCAAGATGAAGCTCACTAAGCAGAACCTCTATTTAGACGAAATATAATCAAATTGCCAGGAGAATTCAACATGAATATACAACTTTAGAGTTTAGTCATAAGTCTATAATTTTTCTTTATAATTAGAACTGGTCACCAAGACGCGCTCATATCACCTTCTTTCATAGATGCGAACACTTGTCCGGAAGCTGAATATCCCTTCGTATGCTTCGAAAGATTTTACGAGACGAAAGGCGCGAAGTCGTTCGACCAGATACGGTGGCAGCTGGGTTCCCGCACTGTCCGAAATGACGGCGACAGTATCGGTATCCGTGCTGCCGCCGGCTGTCCTGTAATAGGACGGGGTCCTGAATTCCCAGGTGAATCTCAACGGAGACACCGCGGCCACGGCAGCCGGACGCACGGTCGAGCCACGTTCATCAACGATCAGGGGCTTGCCGGTAAATATGTCCATAATAGGAACCGCCACGCGCAGGCTGCCTGCCGGCTCCGGAGACTCGATAACATGCACTTCTATGCGTGGCGAACTGCTCCTGTCAAGAAATTCTCCCGCCTTCTGAAGGTTCACCATGCTCAGCCCCTGCAGGAAAGGGAGGTAGGCAGTGACCGCAAGTACGAGGGAAGACATGAGAGCGCATAAGACAATAACGATCCGTGTTTCTACTCCTTTCACACTGCGCAGACCGTACGACGCCATTAATGCGAGGAGAGGAAACACCATGATGACATAGCGTATTCTCCTGATCTGCAATATCACCACGAGCAAAACTAACCACAAAATGATGAGGTACTTCCAATCCCTCTTCACAAGAGCAGCATAGACCGACACGATCGCGAAGACAGTCAAGAAAGGATGTGTTTGAAAAAGAAACGTGGAAAAAAAACTCTCCTCCCACCGCTTCAACGCAGGTTTCTGATATGACAGGAGCAGCCTGACCTGATCCCTGACGACATCGTAATCAAAAAGAATAAACAATCCAACAAGAACAAGCGATGCTGAAAAGATCACTCCGGCCCTCATCAACCCCGTTTTCCTAGGGAATTCTTCACTCCGAAGCGCAAAAACACACACCGTGACAGGAAGAACGGACAGCATGAGCCATGACGAATACTTTGACAGGAACGCGCAGAATATCGACAGCGAGGCAAACGCTATCCAGACGCCGCCGGACCTGAGTGCCCTGACAAGGGTAAAGATGGAAAGAAGAATAAAGAACATGACAGGGACATCAACGAGCATGAGGGGCACCTGGGTGTACAGGTAAGGGATGCAGAGAAGAAACCCGGCTCCATATATGCCGGTCTCCTCATCCCAGAGCTCCTGTCCCGTCTTGAATGTCAAAACGCCGGTCAGGCCAAAAAGCGTCGTTGTCAACAGCTGCACGTTAAACCGCGACTCGCCGAAAAACCTGAAGACCTCGCCATAGAGCAAGGGGATCAGAGGCAAGTCAGTCCACGCATTCACCTCTTTGCCCCATTCGCTCAGAAAATACCGGACTCCAAAAAGCTCCAGGTATTTGGCCTGAGTGAAATACCGCGAGGCGTCGATATTGACTTCCGGCACCTTCCAGAAAAAAATGCCGCAGAGAACATAAACGATAAATATCACATACGGGCATAATCTGCAGTCTGACGCTAATTCCCGGAAGCGTGGCAAGGGACCACGCAGGGACTGCCTCCACCGGAAAAACCCGGCAAACAGGCCGATGAGCGCAGACCCGGTCGTCAGGGCAGCGAAAACCCTTACCGGGTCGGCTAGCCCGAAAACCCAGTGCCAGCTGGTAAGCCTGTTATCGTCCAGGGAGCGGAGGACATAGGGTATCAGGAAAGAAACCAGCGTCAAAAGGGGAGGAAGGAACAGACGATCTCCGGCTTTCAGCATGGTCGGGAGATCATCCGGTCCGCCGCGCGACCATGACCCATCGGAATGCGCAGGATTAGCTGTCCTGAACCATAAAGGGGACGTCAGTCGACGCCCCCTTTATGCCTGTCGGGGAGTTCAGCCAGGAGCACCGTACTGAACGCTCGGGTCCTTCCCGAAAAGATGGCCGCTCAGCCGAGGATATGGATCCGTGTTGCGGCATCTAGTGCAATGGAAATGACCGGGCAAACCTTTTCCTGCATGTCCGGTATCCGATCGCTTCTTCCCGTTTCACCAGGAAAGAACCTTCTCGTACGCAAAGATATCGTCGACAAGCGCGTCATAAGAAATATTCCCTTTTGATAAATCAACAACCTTCACCTCATGCTCTTTGGCATGCACGCTGATAATTTCATCAGCAAGTTTGTTCGGTCCGTCGCTCAGAATATGCAGAATTTTCATCAATGTCCTCCTTGTCCGCAGATCGCGGTATTGACCGGCAAAACAGCAATCACAGAACGATCACCCTGTCCGCCTCGCCCACCATAACGGCATTATCATACTGGCTTCCGCAGGCGATCTCCGCGGGTATCACATCCTTTTTGATCCCCTGGTGGGTTGCATCATGGTCACAGTAGCTCATTTTGATTTTGGGATTTTTGCACAATTCCGAGTATATCGGATTTTCCAGAAGTCTTTCTCCGCCCGCCATCGTGAAAATATTCACGTCATGGCCTTTCGAAACAGCAGCGTTCACAATGCCCATCACCTGTTCAAGATGCCTGTCGGTTTTGACATGTATTCCCAGTTTCATATTCCCTCCTCGTTTGATCTTTCCGGACGCCGTGTCACGCCGGTGAACTAATACTGGATGACAGCGTCAAAATCTGTCAGTGCGCGGGCGATCGCCTCCGTCGTCATGATCTCACCTTTACTTCCCGGGATATTAGAATAAAGCTTTGCATCCAGATCCCCCAGGGTCTCGACATTCAAGTCGATGTCGTCGGCAGATTCGAGCGGCTTGTCCATAAGAAAGACCGTTACCTCATTGTCCGCCAGCGTAAGTCCAACGCCCATCCTCAATCCTCCGTGCTGATCATCGCTTACAATGACCGCGACCTTCTTCATCGTATTCCCTCCTTTGCATGGATTCACTGCGCGTATGGGTGTTAATCTAAACCAAGTGCCGAATGAAATCAATACTGTTTTTTCCCGGGCCGGTCCGGCCCCCTGTTGTTCCCTGATGCGTGAACCCCGCCGCGTCATCGCATTATGCTGCCGATATTCTTCAAAGTGTGGTCTTTGATATAATGATACTGTTTATAATTTGGACGCCTGCCGGCAGAGATGCATATTATGCGAAAGCATCCTTTCCGGGGCGTGCAGCAGGGAAAAACCGGCAATGAGCCGATATCGTAATGTCCTGAGCGACTGAAGGGGAAGTCTGCCGTGCAACATACTCTGGCGGTTATTATACTCAGTTTTCTCTTGCTCCTTTTCCTTGCGGGAGCATTCTCTCCCCTATGGATCCGCCGGGAACAGACCCGAGAATTCCTGGCAAGGATCTTTGTATGGCTTGTCCTCGCCGGATGCATCGTTTCCGGCAGCGTCATCATATGGACAGGACTCAATGACTATTTCAGCGGGAGTACTCAGTCCCAGTGGAAGATCATGCTGGCTGTCTTTGCGCTTATCATATTGGGCGCGGGCAGCAATATCCTCTATGAGTTCTTCATCAAACGGCGCAGGGAACTGAGCGAACTGCAGAGACTCAGGCAGCGATATCCGGAATCCCCCCGGAAGTGGAGCAGGCGCTGGCAAAGTAATACGATAGAATATTCGGACAAGGGCGAGATGATATTCAGCTATCTCATTACCGGAATCATGGCTGCAGGCATGGCGCTGAACTATTTCGCAAGAAGGGAAGAGATCCTGAAAAGCTTCGAGGAGAACCGTGCAGACACTCTTGTCATGCTCTATATATTTGCCATAGGAACTCTTTTTGCCGTCCGGTACGCGGTAACGTCTACCAACAGGTGGCGGAAATGCAAAAGATCCTCCTTCATCATGTCCACCTTTCCCGGAGTTATCGGCGAAAGGCTCGAAGGTGAGATTCAGACGAGGAGCAGGCATGTTCCCTGTAATGGATTCGACCTGAAGCTCTCCTGCATTGAGATGGATATCACCTTCCGCAAGTCCTTCCACAGTATTGCGGAGACGGTCCTCTGGGAATCGGAAAAAAATGTTCGTATTGAAAGCATGCGCATGGGACCGGGAGGAATAACATTTCCCGTATCATTCAATATCCCGGCGACTACGGAGGAAACGGATACACTGTCGCGCGAACGGAGGGTATACTGGTTGCTCACCGCACACGGATCAGGAGACGAGGACGGTTTCAGTGCGGCCTTTCGGATCCCTGTTTTCAGAACTGCATGGGAGCATGGTCCCAACGATCATGATTTGCCCCGTGACTGATCCAGCATGATTAAGATCACGATCGGTCGATCTCTCTCATAAAAAAGGCCGCTTTCTTCACAGCAAGAGAGCGGCCCCTCAGCGTTCGAATATATATCTTATTCTGTTGCCCGAATGAACTTGAAATAGACCATTACCCAGTTTCCGAGCATGATCGATATAATCGCCACCAGGCTGGCAAGTGACATCGTGGACATACCGGTGACACCATGTCCGAGGTTACATCCACCAGCGATGACCGCCCCTATTCCCATAAGGATACTTCCAAAGAAAACCGTGAGGACCTCCTTGGCCGGCGGCGTCTTCCATTTGAACTCCTTGAGTCCCACCGCGCTGAGCCAAGCCCCTATAGGTACGGCGAGAATGAAGAACACACCCCATGTGCCGGTGAATATCCCTATGAAACTGAATTCCTGGAATGGAGAATGCGTGCTGTTGGTAAGCATGGAATTGAATAACTCCCTCAGGGGAGTTGTTATAGCGAGCCCTCGCGGCGTGCCCCCAAAGACAGAAGATATCTCCCAGGAAACTATGGTCAGCAAGCCGACAAGAATACCGGTCAATCCCCATGCATACCCCTTGCCGGATTTGCCGAAGGAAGGCTTTCCCTTAAATACAAAGACCGTGGCCACAACACAAAAAACTGCGATAGTGGCCCTTTTTGCTGCGGGGCTGCCTCCGAAAAGATCCCAGATGGCAGGGTTCGAAACGCCAAAGACATCGACCCTAAAACTTTTCAGATAGTCACGGACAGGACGGAGCATTCCATCTGTTGTCATGCCGATACCAAGGAAGAAGCCGACGATAGCAATTAAAGCGCCGATCTGGCCCTCACCAAGCCGGTAAACAATACCGCTCGCACATCCTCCGGCAAGGACTATTCCGAGGCCGAAGAGGAATCCGCCGAGGATATTGGCAACAGGCACGAAACTCTGACGCATGAGCTCTGTTGAAACAAACCGCCCGACTTCCTGATCATAGGTAAAAATGAGACCGGAACTTTCCAGAACATTTGTCCCAATAATAGCAACAACAAGACAGAGCAGATACGCCCTGAAAAACGTAAGGTCCTGTATGAAGATGATGTCCCTGAACGCAGAATTAAGGCAGAAACGCCCTCTTTGGAGAACAAATCCGAGAGCAGTTCCCAGAAGTATGGCTGTCAACGCTGATATACCACTACCGAACGGCATAAGCGGCCCTCCCGATTTCTGATATTAATGCCGAAAACTTCTCCACGATTCTCTTTTCCTCCTCTTTACATGAAATTAACGGTATGTAAATGACCATGTTACCCTATATCCTCACAACGTTTACTGCTAAGCGAGCAATGTTAACGTTTTAGCGTTTGCCTTGTCAACGAATTTGCCTATAAGAAAAGTAAATAGAACGCCGCTGATCGATCAGCGGCGTTCTATTGTTAACACCTCCCCTGACAACTTCGGTCTGCCTGCTATATCTTCTGGGCAGCTCCCTGCAGACCATATACTTCGGCAGCATTCTCATCTTTACCGACAAGAACAGGGACCTTGGACCTTCTCTCAACTTCGCTCGGCAGGCACCCTGCAATGATCCGCATCATCCCCTTGTTTTCATTTGCTCCGGTTATGATGAGATCGACCTTCTCCTCTTCAGCAACCTTCAGGATCTCGTCGGCCTCAATGCCATCCCTGATCATAGTCCTGATGCTGATCAACCCGCCGTCTTCGAGTTCCCTCTTATAGTAATTGAGTATCTGCTCGGACTTCCTGTCAAGCTCTTCCTTATACTCAGTGCCACTGAGAGACTCCCTGAGTGTCGAGAGTTCGGCATCGCCGAGCATATCAATCATCAATGACTTGCCCTCCAGTCTCTGCACATGAAGAAGCAGCACTTCCTGAGGCGGCCGGACCAGATTCTTAAAAACGGACAGCACTGCCTTTGAACCCTTTGTGTCGTCTACTGCGATCAATACCTTTTTCATAACTTCCTCCTTTTTTATGTTGTAACCAATTATTATCTATGAACAAATGTCCCAAAGAGAAACAGGGCAAAAACAATTGCGCTGGTAACGGAAACCGCTGCGATAGCGTCCCTCCAGCTGTAGGGCTCTTCGCAGCTCGGCGGTCTTTTTGCAACGAGTACGGGGATTTTGGTGTGTTTCTGAACTTCGCGGGCAACAGAGCCGGAGATAACCCTGCTCAGTCCCTTTCTCTCGCTGTTACCGATAAGGATCAGATCAACATTTTCCTCGGCAGCGACCTTAAGGATTTCTTCACAAGGATGACCTGCCCGCACCATGGTAACAATCTCACCGGCACCACTGTTTTCGAACTCATGTTTGTAGTAACTCAGTATCTTATCCGCTTTTTCATCCAGGGCAACCTTATGTTCAGTCCCTGCCATAGACTCTTTCAAGGTGGTCATTTCCGCATCGCCGAGCATATCGACCATGAGGGACCGTCCCTCCAGCTTTTCAACATGCAGCAGGATCAGACGTTCCGGTCTTGAAACTGAATTGTAGAATGTTGATGTAACCGCAGTTGAGGCCTTCGTGCCGTCCACTGCTATCAAAACCTTGCTCATTGTGCCTCCTTATGGCTGAGATAAATGATTTAAAATGCAACACTCTTTATAGAGCAAATCGCATGCCATATGAATAAAAATATAACTCTTCTTTAATATCAATATGTTATACGAATATCGTAGTTTTCTCTTGAAAATCCTGCGTTAATTTTGTTAAATTTGTTAATTAACAGTACTTAACACATATTAACCAAGTTAACAGGATTAACGCTCTTAACGGTTTTTACACGTATGAATGACAATATATTAGAAAAAATATTAAAAAACCCTCAGTTCCTGCCCGAGATGTTTGAAACCATGAGGGACGGTCTCATGGTGATAGATAATGAAGGTAATGTCGTATTATTTAACCGTGCTGCCGAAGAAATTACCGGCTATAAAAAAGAAGAGGTCATCGGTAAAAAATGTACGATTTTCAGCTGTGATGCATGCATGGTCTTTAATACCGAGGGAGGCCTGAAGGATCCCCAGCTCGAAAGATTCGGCGCGGCATATAACAGAGAATGCAGGATCAAGTCCGGGGATGGCAGGGATGTGCATCTCTTGAAGAATGTGGTTACTATCAAGGACGAACACGACAACATAATTGGGACCGTTGAGTCCATGACGGATATCACGTCTCTTTATAAGAAGGAGATGGAGCTGCAGGGACTTAAACAGGAACTCAGGCAGGAATATTGGTTCATGGGACTGTTGGGCAAGAGCGTACCCATGCAAAGATTATATGAGCATATACGGAATGCGGCTATGAGCGAAGCCCCTGTCCTGATCTACGGAGAAAGCGGGGCAGGCAAGAACCTTGTAGCCCATGCATTGCACAAACTGAGCAGGCGAAAGGATGGCCCCTTCATCCAGATGAACTGTGCTGCGCTGAACGAGCAGCTTCTCGAAAGCGAACTCTTCGGTCACAAGAAGGGAGCTTTCACCGGTGCGGTAAGCGACCGGATAGGAAGATTCGAGGCAGCACATGACGGGAGCATTTTTCTTGATGAGATCGGCGACATGCCCATGTCAATGCAGGTAAAACTCCTGAGGGTCCTTGAAGAAAAGGTAGTGGAGCGTGTGGGAGACCATAAGCCGATCCCGGTGAACATCAGGCTCATATCCGCCACCAACAAGGACCTTACGAACCTTATACAGTCCGGGAAATTCAGGGAAGACCTTCTTTACCGGATTAATTCCATCATCATTAAGGTGCCTCCGTTGCGGGAACGAAGTGAAGATATCCCTCTTATCGCCTTCCACTATCTGAAAAAGATCTCTTCCGTAAACAACAAAGAGATAAGGAGCATCAGCCCGCCAGCCATGGAAATCCTGATAAATTTTCCGTGGCCCGGCAATGTGCGCAGGCTCATTAACGCCCTGGAGCACAGTGCCGTTACCTGCAAAACAGACACGATAGAGGTTTCGGACCTGCCGGACTACCTTGTGTATGAGAAGAAAACGGATGCAGGCGAGAGCCGCATTGACCAGGAAAAGATCCGCGCAACGCTCGCGCTCTATAAGGGCAATAAGACCCTTGCTGCGAAAAATCTCGGCATCAGCAGGGTGACGCTATGGAAAAAACTGAAGACGATGGGGATCGAACAATGAATGTGAGACAGACACTCAGGGGGTATGGTGCTGTTGTGGGAATGTTCGTGGTTGGCATCGTGGCGCTCGTGTCACTGAACATCTTCTATCAGCGGTCGCTCAAGATGGAAATGGCGGAACAGTTCAACCACCAGCAGCTCCTCCTGGCAAAAACAGAAGCGTTGCGCATCGAGAGCTATCTGAACGTCGTCAAGGAAGATCTGCTCCATTTTGTTCAGATCGCTGCGATGATAAACCTTCCCCGGGAGGCGGATTTCAGGATCATTACCGACTCTGTCTGCAGGCATATCGGAGACATCAAGAGGCGTGTTGTTTTTCTTGATGCGCAGGGGGCGGTACGCTTCACCAGGGGGACGATGCCCATCCAGGAGACTGATGACAGGATCCTTCTCATGGCAGTAAAAGATGGCTGTCAGAACGATGTCCGCATATACCAGGATGCAAAAAGGGTATATCTCACTGCGCCCATATGCCGCTCCAATTCACTTTATGGCGCCATGGTCATCTTCCTTGATATCCAGGATGTCTCCACCTTGTTCCTCAGCCCCCTGAAATCGGGGTCGAGGGGGTACGCATGGATGATGGATGATAATGGCAACCTCCTTTACCATCCGACGCAGACAGATATGGTCGGCAAGAATCTCTACAAGACCGATTCATCCTGTTTCAGGTGCCACAAGTCCTTTGATGTCGAAAAGAGGATCATTGAGGGGCGCGGAGATTTTCAGGGAAGATACATCGCCCCGTCCGGTGAAGACAAGATCCTTGCCTTCTCGACGACATCTGTGGGGGATGCAAAGTGGATCGTGGCAGTGTCAGCCCCGTATTCCGAGGTCACCATGCTCATAGGAAAATCCATGAAGGTGTACTCTCTGTTCATCATGTTCAGCATCATGGCCATGGGCTTCACCTCCGTGGTCCTCATCATCTTTTTCCGGAAGAAGGTCAAAGCTGAGGAGCTTGAACAACGCAAGAAAGTACTCGAAGACTATGCCGGGGAGCTTGAACATAAGGTCGATATCAGGACAAAAGAGCTTTCGACGGAGAAGGAAAAGCTTCATACGGTGGTAAGCGCCCTCGGAAGCGGCCTCATCCTCCTCGACGCCGAAGGCAAGATCCAATGGATAAATGAGACCATGAAGGATATTGTCGGGGGCAGGGATATTTCAGGGATGATCTGCGAGGACATCTGCTCCGACTACACGGTCGTCGCCTCCTATGAAGAGCATGGATTACAGACGGAGATCATATCGAATCTTTTCGGGAGGGGTGACAGATACTATCAGATGACCACAGCTCCTGTGAAGGCCCCGGACGGCTCAATAGACGGATATATCAAGCTGCTGCAGGATGTGACCGAGATGAAACGGACCGAGGAACAGATGATGCACTCAGAGAAACTGTCGGCCCTCGAACGTCTGACCTCGGGCATAGCCCAGGAAATAGGAAATCCGCTGACATCGGTCTTCTCCTTTGTGGAGATGCTGAGGGAAGTAGAGCATGACGAGCTGAAGAAAGAGACCATTGAGACCATATATTTCCACATGAACAGGATCGCGGACATTCTGAAGCAGCTGTCCAGTTTTTCAAAGATGCCGCCGCCGGAGCTCAAACCCGCACGGGTAAACAACCTTATAGAGGATTCCCTGTCTCTCATACAGTATGATAAACGGGTTCAGGATATCACCATCGTGAAAGACCTCTCTTCCGCCATTCCGGAGATCACCACTGACAGCAGCCAGCTCCGCCAGGTTTTTGTGAATGTCATACTGAACGCCGCTGACGCAATGCCGCACGGAGGGACGCTCACGATACGAAGCAGAGCGAAAAATAATTCTGTAATCATCGATTTCGAGGATACCGGGACCGGCATCGCTCCTGAAGATCTGAAAAAGATATTCGATCCGCTGTATACCACCGATGAAAAGGGCATGGGCCTCGGCCTTGCGGTCAGCTACCGCATCATCAGGAAACTGAACGGAAGCATGACAGCGGAAAGCGAACCTGAGAAGGGCACGAGATTCGTCATAACTCTTCCGGTGAGGAAGACAGACGAACCTGCTTCTTACGACCGGCAATAGCTTCGGCGGTCAACGGACGGCTACGCATTATGTTTGTTCATCGCCCTGTCGGGGCCTTCCGCAATGATGCAGGCGATCGCCCTTGCGGCCTGTTCGACCGCATCCCTGACAAGGGGCACCTCATCCCTTTTGAACTTCGAAAGCACAAACGCTTCGGTGGGGATCAGGGGGTCGCGGCCTATGCCGATCTTCACTCGTATGAAATCCCGACTGCCGAGATTCTGAATGATGGAATCAATGCCTTTATGCCCGCCGGAGGATCCCTTTTTCCGGATCTTAAGCCTGCCTGCCGGAAGGTCGAGGTCGTCATGCACCACGATGATCCTTTCAGGAGGCACAGCGTACTTATCAGCAATCTTCCTTACCGCTGAACCGCTTCTGTTCATAAACGTCAACGGCTCCAGGAAGATGATCCTCTCATTCTCCATGGAGCCGTCGCTCATTCTGTAGTCTGTCCTTTCCTTGAACGTCAAACCGAGATCATCGGCAAGCGCGTCAAGGACCATGAAACCGATATTATGACGCGTTCTCGTGTACTTGCTGCCCGGATTGCCGAGCCCGACAAGAAGCCACAAAAACTATTTCCCCTTCTTCTCTTTTTCCGGTGCTGCGCCTTCTTCCTCTTTCTTGCCTTTCTTCACGACTTCAGGTTCTGCTGCTGCTACAGTCTCAACAGCCTCTGCGGCAGGAGCGGCAGCTTCCTCGACCGCTGCGACGACGTTCACGATCACTTCATGGAGATCGGTAAGAATCTTGACGCCCTCTTCAAGTTTCAGGTCGCTTACGTGGATGGACTGACCGACTTCAAGCTTTGATATGTCCACTTCGATCTTGCCCGGTATCTTGTCAGGCAGACATTCGATCGAAATCTCCCTGATCGGATGCTGCAGCATACCACCGTCGCGCTTTACCCCGATCGGCTCGCCGGTTGTTGAAACATGCACGGATACCCTTACCGTCTCCGTGAGGGACACCTCGAAAAAATCCGTATGGAGCAGTTCTCCCCCGATCGGATCCACCTGGAAGTCCTTGAGGAGAGCGAGCTTCTTGTCACCGTCAGCGAACAGGAGATCGACCATTACCTGCTCGCCCGCAACCGTATTGATAAGTTTTGACAGCTCTTTCCGCGACAACTGGATCGACTGTGCTTTTCCGGCCCTGTAGAGAACTGCCGGCACTTTTCCGTCCCTGCGCAGCGTGCGGGCCGAGCCCTTCCCTGCACCCTCTCTTATTTCCGCCTGTATGCTGATCTTTTCCATCTTTTCCTCCTTCTTTAGCTTACACAAATAACGTGCTTAAAGTTGTTTCCTCGTGAATCCTTTTTATGGCTTCCCCAAGAAGTTCGGCTATGCTCAGCACAGTGATCTTCCTGCATTTCTCTATTTTGCTGTTCAGCGGGATGGTGTTCGTGACGATCAGTTCCTCGATCGGGGACGCGTTGATCCTGTCCAGCGCCGGGCCGGAAAGCACCGCGTGGGAACACGCGGCGGAGACCTTCCTTGCCCCCTGCGCCATCAGAGCAGACGCTGCCTGTGCGAGCGTGCCTGCAGTGTCGACCATATCGTCGAGCAGCAGCGTGTCCTTTCCCTTCACATCGCCGATGACATTCATGATCTCGCATTCGTTGGCCTTTTCGCGGCGTTTATCGACAATAGCGATCGTGCAGTTCAGTCTCTTCGCAAAAGCGCGCGCCCGCTCGACGCCGCCGGCGTCCGGAGAAACGATGACCAGATTGTCATGATCGAATTTCTTTTTCATATATTCAAGCAGCACCGAAGCGGCATACATATTATCAACCGGAATGTTAAAGAACCCCTGGATCTGTCCCGCATGCAGGTCAACGGTCAGGACCCGGTTCGTGCCCACCGCAGTAATCAGGTCGGCGACCATCTTTGCCGATATCGGGACCCTTGGCTGGACCTTCCGGTCCTGGCGTGAGTATCCGTAATACGGAATCACTGCGGTTATCCTGGCGGCGGATGCGCGCTTTAAGGCATCCACCATCAGCAGAAGTTCCACGATATGGTCATTGACCGGAACACAGGTCGACTGGAGAACAAAGACGTCGCAGCCGCGGACGTTTTCGTTGACACGGATCATGATCTCCCCGTCGCTGAACGTGGACACGGTAGCATCGCTCAGGGATATCCCCAGCGTGCCGGCCACCTCCTCAGCCAACCCCCTGTTCGCCGATCCCGAAAACAGTTTCAGTCTTTGCAGCATCAAATCTCCTTATTCTTCATCAATCCGCCCCCTGAACTGCCTGCCGCTCCTCACAGCAGCATGGCTGGGGCGGGAGGATTCGAACCTCCACATGGGAGATCCAAAATCTCCTGACTTGCCGTTTGTCGACGCCCCAACACCGTTTTTCCCCTCTTACTGTTCAAGCGCATGTTTCAGGGTCCTGACAACCCTGTGCCAGTATGTTCCCATATGGGCTGCCGCGCCATGCGCTGCGTCCGCAGAGCGAAACACACCGAACACGGTTGAGCCGCTTCCGCTCATCGCTGCTGCCGATGCACCAAACCGGTAGAGGTTCTCTTTAATCCTTCCGATCTCCGGATGTGCGGCGATAACTGCCGGTTCAAGGTCATTGACCAGCATGGACTTCAACGCGTCAAAGTCTTTCCTGGCAAGGGTTTGACAGAACAGTTTAATATCAATAGGTTTTTTTGTCAACCCAATTTGGCACACTTTGTATGCCCATGCCGCCGAAACAGGGATGCGGGGATTTACCAGAAGAAGCGTCACTTCAGAGGCGTCCCCAAGAGGAGTAATTCGCTCTCCCCTCCCCTCAACAATGGCATAAACGTCATCGATGAAAAAGGGAATATCAGACCCTATCCCCGCGCCGATCCCCCGCAGCCGCTCAGCGCCCAGTCTTGTCCCCCACAGTCTGTCGAGCCCGGTCAGGGTAAAGGCCGCGTCACTGCTTCCCCCTCCCATGCCGGCCGCGAGCGGTATTTCTTTTTTCAGGGTAATCCTTGCACCCCGCCGTTCGTTCACGGCCTCTCTGAGGAGCGTCGCAGTCCTGAACACCAGGTTCTTCTCCACGGGAAGTCCCGGGACATCAGATACGACTTCGAGGGTATCGCAGTGTTCGAAAAGGAGGGTATCGCAGAGATCGATGCATTGCATGAGACTTGAAATTTCGTGGTACCCGTCCTCCCTCTTGCCCAGGACAGAGAGGAACCAGTTGATCTTGGCGGGAGCATTCAGCTGGAACATGATCGGTCCTTCGGTCAGGGGTCCGTGAACTTACTTCCTCTTCGTGGAAAGATCGCTGATTTTCTTTTCCACACGCCCTTTCAGTCCTTCTTCCTTTTCATGAAATTGCAACGACATCTTCCATGCCTCAAGGGCTTTGTCCCGCTGCCCCATTGCGGCATACACGTCACCGAGATGTTCATACAGGGTTGGATCATCTCCGGCGATCGCGACGGCCCTGGTAAGCGTCTCTGCAGCCTTGTCAAAGTTCCCCATCCGGAAATAGGTCCAGCCCAGGCTGTCAATATAGTAGGCATTGTCAGGTTTGATCCCGATCGCCCGCCGGACCAGGGAAAGCGCCTCTTCAAGACGGATGTTCTTGTCCGCGAACGAATAACCGAGGTAGTTCAGGGCTTCGGCATTTTCCGGATTGATCGCTATGGCCTTCTCGAGATATTTCACCATGTCATCGAACCTGCCGGTCTTGTCCTTCAGGACGGCATACGCGAACAGCAATTCATCGTTGTTGGGGAACCGCGAGATCGCGTCTTTCAGAACCGTGTCAGCCTTCTCGTACTTTTTAAGCTGGATGAGCGCGTTTGCATAATACTGATAGATTTCCGGCCTTTCTTTTTCAAAAGCCAGTATCTCCTCGTAGGCCTTTACCGCGTCTTCATCCCTCTTCTGCTTTCCATAGACATACGCCAGATGGAGGAATGCGTTGATATTCGACGGCTCCAGGCTGATCACCTGCCTGAGAGCGCTCTCCGCTTCATCGTATTTTCCCGTTTCTTCATACACAAGGGACAGGTAGTACAAAATGGAGGAGCTTGACGGCTGCATGGAGAGCGCGACGAGCAGTTCTTCGACCGCCTTGTCATACTGTTTGCCTTCAAAATAGATCAGCCCCAGTTTTATATGAATATCCGCATTGTCGGGGGCCTGTTTGTTTACCGCCTGCAGCTGATCGATCGCTTTGTCCGGCGAGTTCTGCTTCAGATATGCCTGCGCCAGTTTCTGACGCATCTGGCTGTTGTACGGGTTAAGCCTCACGGCTTCTTCATACTGCTTAACGGCCTCGTCCATATTGCCCTTGATCTCCAGGACGATGCCCAGCTTGAAATACGCGGAATCAAGGTTCGGCCGAAGTTCAATGGCACGGCGAAGATACACTTCGGCCTTGTCGTAATCCTTTCTGTCGATATAGAGCGACCCCAAAAGGTCCATTGCCCTGAAAGCATTCGGATCTTTCTTGATCAGCTGCTCAAGTACCGCGACAGAGCGGTCAAAATCCTCGCTGTAATAGTAGAGGACGCCGGCCAGGAACAACAGCTCATTGTTCTCGGGCTCCAGTCCGGCCAGCCGGTCGTAGGTCCGCGCAGCCTCGCGGTACTGCTTTCTGTCCTTGAAAAGTTCCGCTTTGAGCTTCAGTGCGGGGACGCTGTCAGGATTGTCCTTCAGGATGCTGTCCGTTATGTCCATCACACCGGAAGTGTTTCCGGTGCGCAGAAGAACATAGGCCAGTTGCACCTTCAGGTATACCGATGAGGGGTCCCGTTCGATTGCCTTTCGGTAGAACTCTTCTGCGCCTGACCAGTCATGGGACATCTCGGCCGCGTATCCCCGGATAAAATAATAGGAGGCATCAGTGACGGGGACACGGGTCTCAACAGCCCCTGTGCACCGGACAGCAGAGAAGAAAACAAGGGAAAAAACAGTCAGCAGGATGGGTATACGCTTCATCTGATATTATTGCACAAACACGTTACATTGTTCAAAAAACAGGCTCAAGCACGTCCTTTTCCAGAGGACCGAACGCGGTGGCAGAAAACCTGTCCCGGGCGATCAGACGCTCGGCAAGTCCCTGAACCTGTGGCAGGCTCACCCGGTCCAGTGACCTGATGATCTCATCAGGCGAGATGTATCTGCCGTAGTACATTTCCTGGCGCGCGATATTGTTCATGCGGCTGTTCGTTGATTCAAGCGCGAGGACCATATTCCCTTTCAGATGGCGCTTCGCCTTGTCGAGTTCTTCATCGGTCAGGGTGCTGCCGAGTTCGAGCATCTCCTTGACGATCAGATCGCATACCTCCCTGACGCGTTTCCTGCTCACACCTGCATAAACGCCCCACAGACCGGTATCGTAATACATGGCGGTAAAAGAATAGACCGAATATGCGAGGCCCCTGTTTTCCCGTACCTCCTGAAAGAGACGGGAGCTCACGCTTCCGCCGAGTATCGTGTTCAGGATGAACAATGCATACCGGTCCTCGCTCACCTGCGAGAGACCGGGAACGCCGATACAGATATGCGCCTCTGACAGGTCTTTGACGACAACCCTTCTGCTGAACCGGAATTCCGGGACATCTCCTTCCTTTGTCGCCGACCCCTGCCGAAGGCCGCCGAACCGTGCGTTCAGCATCGTCATGACCTGGTCCTGGTCGAAATTGCCAGCACAGGCGATGACGATGTCCCTGCTGCCGTAATACCGCCGGATATGGCTCAGGATATCGTCCCGCGTGAAAGACGCGATCGTGTCCCTGGTCCCCAGCACCGGCTGTCCCAACCCCTCCCGTCCCCATATCGTCTGGGTGAAGAGATCATGCACGTAGTCGTCAGGGGTGTCCTCGACCATCTTTATCTCTTCTTTGATGATCTTTTTCTCTTTTTCCAGTTCGTCTTCGGGAAAGGTCGAATGAACAAAGATCTCGGCAAGGAGATTGATCCCGCGGTCCAGATACTCATCGAGGATCTTCACGTAAAAAGCCGTATTCTCGCGCGACGTAAATGCGTTGAGATCTCCGCCCACGGTATCGATCTCAACAGCGATGTCCTTAGCCGTGTATTTTTTCGTACCCTTGAAGAACATATGTTCCAGGAAGTGTGAAATGCCGTTCTCGCTGTGCGCCTCATAGCGGGACCCCACTTTTACCCACACACCTATGGCGACCGAGCGGACATTCTTGAAGGATTCCATGACTACCGGAATACCGTTTTCGAGATGTGCTTTCGTGAACATGAATACCTCTGATCCTTTTGATGTGAAGTGCCGGCACTATCTGCTATGTGCCGGAACCCCTGTCCGAGTGCCTGAAAATAAAAAAGGGGGTCGATACCCCCCGCGTCTGATTATCTGAATAATGAGGCCTACTGCTGCTTCTCACCCTGCTCCCGCAGTGCCTCTTTCCTGCTGAGCCGTATCTTTCCCATCTTGTCGATCTCTATGACCTTGACGAGGACCTCGTCACCCTCGTTCACCTCATCGGTCACTTTCGCGACCCGTTTATCAGAGAGCTGAGAGATATGCAGCAGACCGTCGGTCCCGGGCAGGATCTCGACAAAAGCGCCAAAATCAGTTATGCGCCTTACCTTGCCGAGATAGATCCTGCCGAGTTCGGCCTCCGCGATGATACCGTTGATGATATCTATGGCCTTCTGGGCTGCCGTCCCATCTGTTGCCGCAATATTGATAAGACCGCTGTCGTTGATGTCGATCTTTACGCCCGTCTGCTCAATGATGCCCCGAATGACCTTTCCGCCGCTGCCGATGACGTCACGGATCTTGTCCTGTTTGATCTGCATCGTATAGATACGCGGTGCATGACTGGCGAGGTTCTCACGCGGTCCGGCCAGGGTCTCACTGATCTTTTTCAGGATGAAAAGTCTGCCCTGCCGAGCCTGCTCAAGGGCGTGCACCATGATGTCGCGGGAAATACCGCCGATCTTGGTGTCCATCTGAAAGGCCGTAATGCCGTTCTCCGTACCGGTGACCTTGAAATCCATATCGCCGAGATGGTCCTCAAGTCCCAGGATATCGGTAAGCACAACCACCTTATCCCCTTCCTTGATCAGTCCCATGGCGATACCCGCAACCGGCGCCTTTATCGGCACTCCCGCGTCCATGAGCGCCAGCGTCCCTCCGCAGACCGTTGCCATGGAAGAAGAACCGTTCGATTCAAGGACATCGGAAACGATCCTGACCGTGTACGGGAACTCCGCCCTCGCCGGCATCACTGCCTTCAAAGCACGCTCTGCCAGATTCCCGTGGCCGATCTCCCTTCTGCCCGGCGACCGGAGCGGTTTCACCTCACCGACGCTGAACGGCGGGAAATTATAATGGAGCATGAAGGTCTTTGATGACTCCCCTTCAAGGGAATCGATCCGCTGCTCGTCATCTGACGTGCCGAGCGTGACAACGGCAAGGCACTGCGTCTCTCCCCTGATGAAAAGGGCTGAACCGTGGGTGCGGGGCAATATGCCCACTTCACAGGTTATCGGCCTGATCTTGTCGGGGCCCCTTCCGTCTGCCCGGACATTATTGTCCAGGATCATGTTGCGGACAAGATTCTTTTCTATGCTGTTAAACACCGTCGATATCCCCTGGGAAATATCATTGTCCGGCGTGTTCAGTTTCTCGATTATCTCTTTGAGGAGCTGGTCAAGAACGTTCTGGCGCTGGATCTTGTCAGGGATCATGATCGCTTCCCTGATCCTGTCGAGGGCCATGTCGCTCACCCGCTTCTTCAGTTCCTCATCAACAACAGGAGGAGTCACCAGCCTTTTCTCCTTACCCGCCGCAGCCCTGAAATCGTTCTGCATCCTGCAGAGCTTCTTTATCTCGGCATGCGCGATATCGATCGCTTCGAGAAGATCTGCCTCGCTCATTTCCAGCGAACCGCCTTCAACCATGGCGACCGCGTCCTCCGTCCCCGCAACCACAAGATTGCAGTCGCATACGTCGATCTCCTTGAGGTCGGGATTAATAACGAATGTGCCGGAAACTCTTCCGATCCGGACCGCAGCGACCGGACCGTCAAACGGGATATCCGAAATATGCAGCGCAGTCGAAACGGCTATGATGCCGAGAATGTCCGCGATATTCTCATCCCCATACGAAAGGACATTCGCTATGCCCTGAGTCTCGCTGTGGAAACCCTTGGGGAAGAGCGGCCTGATGGGCCGGTCGATGAGCCGTGATGTGAGGACTTCTTTCTCTGTCGGTCTTCCTTCTCTCTTGAAAAAGCCGCCGGGGATCTTCCCTGCTGAATAGGCCTTCTCCTGATAGTCGATCGTGAGGGGGAAGAAATCGCTCCCCTCCCTCTGTGTCTTGCTGCTCACGGCAGTTGCCAGCACTACCGTGTCGCCATAACGCGCGACCACGGAGCCGTCTGCCTGCCGGGCCATTTTTCCTGTTTCTAATGTAAGTTCCTTACCGCGAAGTTCAAGTGCAACAGTCTTAGTCATTATTCTCCTATTTTCTGATACCAAGTCGAGCGATCACCTTCTCGTACCGTTCTCTATTTGTAGTTTTAAGATAATCGAGCAGCTTTCTTCTCTGGCCAACGAGTTTGAGAAGGCCCCTCCGTGAGTGATGGTCCTTCGTATGGATCTTGAAATGATCGGTAAGGTACGTTATCCTCTCGCTCAGTATCGCTATCTGAACCTCGGGAGAGCCGGTATCCTTTTCATGGACCTTGTAATCGCTGATTATTGTTTCCTTTTTTACTTTGTCGAGTGCCATAAAATCACCACCTTTCCTTATCGTGCTTTTTAAGATATGAAGTTTAGCACATGACCTATTCTTCTGTAAAGACAAGGGCTTGGGTGTCATTGGATCAGGGGCGGCGTCTCCTGGTCGCCGCGTGATTGGCGGACCACATCAATAATGGTCACCTCGGGAGGTGACAGGAACCGGATGGGAGGACCCCAGGTCCCGGTACCTCTGCTGACATAGAGTTGCGCTCCACCGGAAACCCTGGCAAGTCCGGAATCAACAGGATAATACAGCTTTGTGGCAATGCTGAACGGAAATATCTGGCCTTTATGAACATGGCCCGACAGCTGGAGATCGAACATGCCGTCAACATCTTTGTCAATGAGAGGCCGGTGCTTCAGCAGCAGGGTGAAGCTCTCACGGGGAAGCCCTGACAGCATCTCCTTTTCATGAACATCCCTGGTGAGGCCGAGATACCGCCCTGCAGGGTCATCGATGCCGGCGATATTCAACACACCCTTTATCGATATAGCCTCACCGCGCAGGATGACAAATCCCGCTTTCCTTATGAAGGCAAGCGCCTGCTCAAACCCGGCATAATACTCATGATTTCCCGTAATTGCGTATTTACCGTATCGCGGATTGATCTCATTGAACATTTCAGCCAGACCGGGCAGACCGTTGATCTGGCCGTCCACGAGGTCGCCGGTGGATACAAGGATATCAGGGTCAGCTTCCTTAACCAGGTTGAGTATCCTTTTAAGCCTTTCCTGTCTGATAATAAGTCCAAGATGAACATCGGATATCTGAACGATCCTCAG
>VEOY01000193.1 GCA_012026685.1 Nitrospirota bacterium | reverse complement strand
GCTGATATCGCCGATCGCGATGGAGAAGGAACTGAGATTTGCAATCAGAGAAGGTGGCCGCACGGTTGGCGCCGGCGTTGTCACTGAAGTATTGGAGTAAAAGCGTGAATCAAAAGATCAGGATAAAATTGCGTGCATATGACCATAAGGTCCTTGACCAGTCGCTGAAAGAAATTGTGGATACCGCACAGCGAACGGGCGCTCGGGTGGCCGGGCCTATCCCGCTGCCTACGCACATCAGCAAATTCACGGTTCTCAGGTCTGTTCACGTGGACAAGAAGTCAAGGGAGCAGTTCGAGATCAGGACACACAAGAGGCTTATTGATATTCATGACGCGACGCCGCAGACTGTCGATGCTCTTATGAAGCTTGAGCTTGCTGCAGGTGTTGATGTGGAGATAAAACTATGACAGGGATTCTTGGCAGAAAACTTGGGATGACCCAGGTTTTTGATGAAAGCGGCAGGATGTATCCTGTGACTGTCGTCGAAGCTGGGCCGTGCTGCGTTGTGCAGATCAAGACCAAAGAACGTGATGGCTATGAAGCTGTAAAGGTCGGTTTCGGCGAGATGAAGAAAGAGAAGAACGTTAACAAGGCCATGAAGGGCGTGTTCAAGAAGGTCGGTGCAGGCCTGTACCGGCTCCTGAAGGAGTTCCCGATGTCTGACCTCAAAGTCGGCGAGATGATCACCGTCGAGAAATTCCAGAAGGGTGACGTCATCTCCGTTTCCGGGGTGTCAAAGGGCAAAGGGTTCCAGGGCGTCATGAAACGGCATAACTATAAGGGCGGTCCTGCATCTCACGGTTCTATGTTCTACCGGGCTCCCGGATCTATCGGTGCCAGTTCATTCCCCTCAAGGGTATGGAAGAACAAGGGGCTTCCCGGACATATGGGATCCGAGGTCGTGACCGTGAAGAACCTTAAAATTGTCGATGTGAAAGCAGAGCAGAACCTTCTTCTCATTTTGGGTGCGGTTCCCGGGTCAAAAGGAACCTACCTCGAAATCAGAAAGGACAACTAAGATGGCAGAGATCGATATTAAAGATAAGAACAACGCATCTGTCGGAAAGCTGACCCTTCCTGAGTCAGTGTTCAGCGTCTCCGCAAAGCAGGGTACGGTGCATGACTCCATTGTCAACTATCTTGCGAACCAGCGTCAGGGGACCCATGCAACGAAGACCAAGGGACTCGTCAGCGGTGGTGGGAAAAAGCCCTATAAGCAGAAGCATACAGGCCGTGCACGCGCAGGGAGCAGCCGTTCGCCTCTCTGGAAGGGAGGCGGAACCGTGTTTGGGCCGCAGCCGCGCGATTATTCGTATAGCCTTCCCAAAAAGGCGAAAAAAGCTGCGCTGTATGGTGCTCTTTCCGCAAAGTATACCGACGGCGAGATTACCGTGATCGACGGCATTTCCTTTGAAAAACCGCGTACCAAGGACATGGTGGCACTCCTCAAAAGCCTCGGCCTTGATGGTAAGACAACGCTGATTGTCATCCCGGAGAAGAGCGAGAGCGTTTTATTCTCGGCGAGGAACATCCCGGGGGTCACGGTCAGGAGGGTTTCCGATCTGAACACCTATGAAGTGGCAGTGCATAACAGGCTGCTGATAACGAAGCAGGCGATCGATATGCTTGCGGAGGCAGGGAAGAAATGAAAAACGTTTATGATGTGATAAAAAAGCCGCTGTTCACTGAAAAGGGCAGCGCTCTCAAAGAGGCAGAAAACAAGCTTTTGATCGAAGTGGCTCTTGATGCCAACAAGATAGAGATCAAAAAAGCCGTTGAGGAGCTTTTCAAGGTAAAGGTTGAAAAGGTATCGACGATAAAGGCACACGGCAAGATGAGGCGATACGGAAAATTCACCGGCATGACGTCTGACCGGAAGAAAGCCCTTATTACCCTCAAAGAGGGCGAAAAACTTGATTTCATTGAAGGTGCGTAATGGGAATTAAGAAATTTAATCCAACATCACCAGGTAAACGCTTCCGCACGGTCATGGACTATGCAGAAGTTACCACGGACAAGCCGCTCAAGTCCCTTGTAAAAACCCTCAAGAAAACAGGGGGCAGAAACAACCTGGGACGCGTTACTGCATGGCAGAGGGGCGGAGGCAACAGGACAAAATACAGGCTCATAGACTTTAAAAGAGACAAGGCCGGGATACCTGCAACTGTGGCGACGATCGAGTATGATCCGAACAGGTCTGCGCGCATAGCTTTGTTGCACTATAAAGATGGGGATAAGCGCTATATCATTTCACCTGTGGGGCTTGCGGTGGGTGAACAGCTGGTTTCAGGGAAAGGGGCCGAGATCAAGATCGGCAATGCCCTTCCTCTTGGCGACATGCCGCTCGGCACGTTCATTCACAACATTGAGCTCAAGCCCGGACAAGGGGCCAAGATGGTCAGGAGCGCCGGATCGTCCGCCCAGCTGGTTGCAAAGGATGAGGAATATGTCCAGATAAAGATGCCTTCCGGCGAAGCCCGGAAAGTTCTTGCGAGGTGCATGGCTACTGTCGGCCAGGTGAGCAATCCCGAGCACGAGAACATTTCTTTCGGCAAGGCGGGCAAATCCCGCTGGATAGGGCGGAGGCCTCATGTGCGCGGCGTTGCCATGAACCCGATTGACCATCCGCTCGGCGGTGGTGAGGGCAGGAGTTCCGGTGGCAGGCCGCCGTGCACGCCATGGGGCGTGCCGGAGGGGATAAAGACAAGACGTAACAAGCGGACTAACATGTTCATCGTCAAGAGGAGGAAGTAAATTGCCACGGTCATTGAAAAAAGGTCCATTTGTGGATGACAGTCTGATGAAGAAGGTGCAGGAGATGATCTCTTCCGGAGATAAGAAGCTGATTAAGACCTGGTCCAGGCGTTCCATGATAATGCCTGAATTCATCGGGTATACCTTTGCGGTGCACAATGGCAAGAAGTTTATCCCTGTTTACGTAACGGAGAATATGGTCGGGCACAAGCTCGGAGAGTTTGCGCCTACAAGGACATTCAAGGGCCATTCAGGCTCAGGCAAGACTACAACGGTAAAGGGCTGATTCCATGGAGGCAAAAGCAATACAGAAATACGCAAGACTTACTCCCCGGAAAGCGCGAAGGGTAGTAGACCTTATCAAGGGCAAGAGGGCGGGAGACGCACTCATTGCGCTGAGGTTCATGCCCTATAGGGGGGCGAGGCATGTCGAAAAGATCCTTAAGTCCGCAATGTCTAATGCGGAACAAAAGAATGCAAACATCGATTCCGAGGCACTGCTGGTAAGCGGCGCCGTCGATGCAGGTTCCACCATGAAGAGGGTCGAACAGAGAGCAATGGGCAGGGCAAACGTGATCAGAAAGAGAACCTGCCATATCACACTGGTATTAACTGAAAAATAATCAGGAGGAGATTTTGGGCCAGAAGACACATCCAATAGGAAACAGGCTGGGCATCACCAAGACATGGGATTCGCGCTGGTATCTCAAGAAAGGGTATGCCGATCAGCTGCTCGAAGACATAGCTATCCGCAAGGAGATCAAGAAGAAGCTGTTCCATGCGGGTGTGTCGAAAATAGAGATTGAGCGGGCAGGTCAGAAGATCAGGCTCATCATTCATACGGCCAGGCCGGGGATCATCATCGGCAAGAAGGGCTCAGAGGTCGAGAAACTCCGCAAGGACATCGAGGCCATGAGCGGACGGCAGGCCTCCGTGGATATCAAGGAAATACGAAAACCGGAAATCGACGCCCAGCTGGTTGCGGAAAATATAGCGCTCCAGCTCGAAAAACGCGTTGCGTTCAGAAGGGCGATGAAGAAATCGGTATCATCAGCGCTGCGGTTTGGCGCCTTGGGCATCAAGATAACCTGCTCGGGAAGGCTCGCAGGTGCTGAAATTGCGAGGACGGAATGGTATCGTGAGGGGCGGGTACCCTTGCACACGTTCAGGGCTGACATTAATTTCGGATTTGCCCAGGCGCGGACCACTTACGGCATCATCGGCGTGAAGGTGTGGGTATACCTTGGCGATGTGCTGCCGGAAGTCGCGAAGGCCGATACGCAGGCAGCAGCCATATAAGGGGTATATGTCATGTTAATGCCAAAAAAAGTTAAATTCAGAAAGATGCAGAAAGGGAACATGAACGGCAAAGCCTATCGCGGCGCTGAAGTTTCCTTTGGCGAATATGGGCTCAAGGCGATGGAACCAGGCTGGATCACCTCCCGTCAGATCGAGGCCGCGAGAATTGCCATTAATCGCCATGTCAAAAGGGGCTGCAAGGTCTGGATCAGGATATTCCCTGATAAGCCGATCACCAAGAAGCCTGCCGAAACAAGAATGGGCAAGGGAAAGGGAGCTCCCGAGTACTGGGTGGCGGTTATCAAACCCGGCAGAATCATCTACGAGATGTCCGGTGTGACCGAGGCCGTTGCCAAAGAGGCAATGAGGCTTGCATCCCATAAGCTCCCCCTGTCCACGAAGTTCGTCAAGAGGGAGGAGAGCGTACAATGAAGGCCGCAGAGCTGCGCGAGACAACCATAGAGGAGCTCAGGAAGAAGGAGCAGGACCTGAGAAAGGAACTCTTTAATCTCAGGTTTCAGCAGGCAACGGGGGAGATCGAGAACCCGATGCGTATCCGCGCGATCAAGAAGGACATCGCGAAGATACTGACGGTAATAACAGAAAAGAATAAGCGTAAGGCTTCATAAAAAGGATCTGGAAGGAAACCATGATTAACAAGGTCTATACGGGAAAAGTTATCAGCAACAAAATGGACAAGACTGTCGTGGTCGCTGTTACGAGATTGTTTCAGCATCCTGTGTACAAGAAGACAGTGAAGAAGGTGTCGAAGTTCAAGGCCCATGACGAAGAGAACCGGTGCAAGATCGGAGACGACGTTAAAATCACCGAGACACGGCCCCTGAGCAAAGACAAGAGGTGGCTTGTCCTTGAAATCATGGGGAAAGCGGCAAGGAGTAACACGAAATGATCCAGTTGCGGAGCATCCTTGAGGTAGCGGACAATTCAGGTGCAAAACGGGTTCAGTGCGTGAAGGTCCTCGGGGGGTCGAAGAGGAAGTATGCCGGTCTGGGCGATATCATTGTCGTCAGCGTCAAGGAAGCTATCCCGGAAGGCAATGTCAAGAAAGGTGCAGTCGTGAAAGGCGTGGTAGTCCGCACCAAACGGGATTCGAGAAGGCCGGATGGCTCTTACATCCGCTTTGACCAGAATGCCGTCGTGCTTATCAACGCCCAGGGCGAACCCATTGGAACAAGAATTTTCGGACCAGTAGCGAGAGAGCTAAGATGGAAAGAGTATATGAAGATAATTTCCCTTGCTCCTGAAGTGCTGTAGGAGGAGAGATGAGCTTAGGAATAAAGAAAGAAGATACGGTAGTGGTGATAGCCGGGAAGGAAAAGGGCAAGAAGGGCCGTGTCCTTGCGGTGAAAAAAGACAAACATCAGGTCCTGGTGGAAAAGATTAATATCATCAAGAAACACATGAAGCCGAACAAGAAATACTCCCAGGGCGGCATCATTGAGAAAGAAGCTCCCGTTCACATATCCAATGTCATGCTTTCCTGCCCGAAGTGCAGCAAGACGACCAAGGTGGCCGTGACTGTGCTCGATAGCGGGGAAAGGCACCGGACATGCAAAAAATGTAAGGAGGTCATTGACTGATAATGACTCCACGACTGAAAGAAAAGTATACAAAAGAGATTATCCCCACCATGATGAAAGACTTTTCGTACGGCAACATTATGGAGGTGCCGAAGATCCAGAAGATTGTGCTCAATGTCGGGCTCGGCGAAGCGATCCAGAACATCAAGCTCCTTGAAGCGGCACAAAAGGAGCTTGCAACCATAACCGGCCAGAAGGCTGTTGTCTGCAAGGCGAAGAAGTCGATTGCGACATTTAAGCTAAGGAAGGGCATGCCGATCGGATGCAAGGTCACGCTCAGAGGGGCGTCAATGTATGAGTTCCTTGACCGGCTCATCAGCATCGCCTTGCCGAGGATCAGGGACTTCAGAGGCATATCCGGGAAGTCCTTCGACGGAAGGGGCAATTACGCGCTTGGTCTCAGGGAACAGTACATATTCCCGGAGATCGATTATGACAAGGTAGAAATGGTTCACGGACTTGACGTTATCATATGCACATCCGCCAAGACAGACAAGGAAAGCAAAGCCCTCCTTCGTCACTTCGGCATTCCTTTTAGAAACTAAGCGAGGTATTGATTCATGGCAAAAACATGCATGATTGAAAAATCGAAGAGGCCGCCAAAGTTCGCGGTGCGGGCACACAACAGATGCAAAGTCTGCGGCAGGCCAAGGGGCTATCTCAGAAAATTTGGGATGTGCAGGATTTGTTTCAGAAACGAGTCGCTCCGGGGGCAGATTCCCGGGGTTACAAAATCAAGCTGGTAGAGGTGACGGATGGTAACTGACCCGATTGCAGATATGCTGACAAGGATAAGGAACGCGGTCATGATACGGGCAGAGAAGGTTGATATTCCTGCCTCGAAGATGAAGCTTGAGATCGCAAAGATCATGAAAGAAGAAGGCTTCATCAGGGCATATAAGATCCTGAAAGACAAGAAACAGGGAATACTGAGAGTAACGCTGAAATATACGCCGGAAGAAGAGGCTGTTATCAGCGGCATGAAGAAGATCAGCAAGCCGGGAAGAAGGGTCTATGTCGGACATGACACAGTTCCCATGGTAATGGGTGGCGTCGGGGTCTCTATCCTTACGACATCAAAGGGGATCATGAGCGACAGGACATGCCGCCGCGAAAAAGTCGGCGGTGAAGTGCTCTGCTACATCTGGTAAAAGGAGAAGCGGGATGTCAAGAATCGGGAAAAAGCCAGTAGATATTCCATCAGGAGTGAATGTCACATTGCTGGATAATACAATAAAGGTAAAGGGTCCGAAGGGAGAGCTCCAGTGGGCATTTCCTTTCGGCACAACGGTCAAGGTCGCTGACAATAAGGTTGTTGTCGAGCGGGCAGATGACACCAAGAAGAACAAGGCGCTGCACGGACTTACGCGGAACCTGATCTCCAATATGGTGACAGGCGTCACCGCGGGATACCAGAGAGTTCTCGATATCGTCGGTGTCGGGTATCGTGCGCAGGTCCAGGGCAAGAAGATCATGCTGACGCTTGGATATTCGCATCCCGTTGAATTTCCCCTGCCGGACGGGATTACGGCTGCCGTTGACCAGAAGCAGACGCAGATAACCCTCGTCGGTATCGACAAGCAGAAGATCGGGCAGGTAGCGGCCAACCTCAGGGCTCTGAGAAGTCCGGATGCCTATAAGGGCAAAGGTGTGAGGTTCTCGGGCGAGAGGCTGAAGCTCAAAGTGGGCAAGACAGGCAAGAAATAGTTATCAGCATTTGGCTCATGGACGGAAATCATGGGCCTGAATCAGGAGGCAATTTTGGCAAAGAGCAAGGCAATAGGCAGACAGAGGCGCCATGAGCGCATCAGGAAAACGGTGAGCGGTAACGCTGCGCGGCCGAGGCTTTCCGTATACAGAAGCTTGAGCCATATACATGCGCAGCTTATCGATGACTCCAAGGGAGTCACGATAGTCGCCGCATCGAGTCTTGATAAATCATTCAAGGATGCCAAGCAGAAGGGCAACATCGCGATGGCAAAAGAAGTCGGCGGTCTTATCGCAAAGAAGGCTGTCGAAAAAGGTGTCAAGCAGGTAGTTTTCGACAGGAGTGGTTACCTGTATCATGGACGAATCAAGGCCCTTGCTGATGCAGCACGTGAAGCAGGGCTCGAATTTTAATGATGATCGAACGCGTTGCAAGGAGGTAAGGTGGGACGGATTGACCCGGAAGGATTGAATCTTAAGGACAAGGTGGTTTTTATCAATAGAGTCGCCAAGGTTGTCAAGGGCGGAAGGAGATTTTCATTCAGCGCACTTGTTGTGGTCGGTGATGGCGAAGGTACTGTCGGTATCGGCAAGGGCAAAGCGACCGAGGTGCCAGAGGCGATACGGAAGGCGGTTGAGCAGGCGAAAAAATCCCTTCTGAAGTTCCCGCTCAGGGACGGGACGATCCCCCACCGGATCATTGGCAAATACGGTTCCGGCAGCGTTGTCATGAATCCTGCGCAGAAAGGTACTGGACTTATTGCCGGCGGCGCAGTCAGGGCAATCCTTGAGGTTTCGGGTATCCAGGATATTGTCGCGAAATCTCTTGGCAGCAGTAATCCTTACAATACAGTTAAAGCAACGGTCGATGGTCTTTTGAACCTTAAAGACCCTGATGTGGTGGCCAAGCTCAGGGGCAGAAGCGAAGAAGAGGCACAGGAGGCAGCAAGCTGATGCTGAAGATCACACTGAAGAGAAGCCATATAGGAATACCCGAAAAGCAGCAGAAAGTTCTGTTGTCCCTCGGGCTCAAAAAGATAGGCAATAGTATAACGAGAGATGAGAATGCCGCGATCAAGGGGATGGTCCACAAGGTCTCCCACCTCGTTTCCGTGGAACGCGTAGATAAATAGCCGGAGGTTCGCATCCTATGAGAATTGAAGATATACAACCTGCTGAAGGCAGCAGGAAAAAGAGAAAAAGAGTTGGCAGGGGTTTTGGGTCAGGCCACGGGAAGACCTCGTGCAAAGGGCATAAGGGTCAGAAGGCGCGCTCGGGCGGTCCAAAGGGTGCAGGCTTTGAAGGTGGCCAGATGCCTCTCCAGAGGAGGGTTCCCAAGAGGGGATTCACGAACAACTTCAGGGTTGATTATGCGATCGTCAACCTTGATGTTATTGAAAAACTACGGGCAGAAGGGACGGTCACGCCCGAGTTGCTTATTGACCGGGGCGTCATCAAGGACATGAAGAATGGCATTAAGGTGCTCGGTAGCGGCACCCTTCAGGGACCGGTTACCGTAAAGGCTGATGCCTTCAGCGCTTCCGCGGCCGCTAAAATCCAGGCAGCAGGTGGAAAGGCAGAGGTGCTGTAGCTTGAACTTCCTTTCAAGAGTGCAGAATATCTTCAAGGTCGAAGAGCTAAAGAACCGCATTCTTTTTACGCTAGCGCTGCTGACCGTGTACAGGATCGGCTGTCATATCCCCACTCCGGGCATCAACGGCGAGGCGCTGAGCAAATTCCTCAGCCAGAACGCCGGGGCCTTCATGGGTTTTTTCGATATGTTCTCCGGAGGTGCGCTATCGCGGGTTACGATATTTGCGCTTGGGATCATGCCGTATATCAGTTCATCGATCATCATGCAGCTTCTTACGGTTGTCATCCCGTCGATCGGCAAGCTTGCGAAAGAGGGCGAAGCGGGCAGAAAGAAGATCGTCAAATACACAAGATACGGCACTGTGCTGATCAGCGCGATCCAGTCCTTTGGCATTGCAGCGGGGCTCGAAAAAATGCAGAGCGGCATGTTCGTGCAGAATCCGGGAATTGCCTTTAAGCTGATCACGATGATTACGCTCACTTCCGGCACCGCGTTCATCATGTGGCTCGGCGAACAGATTACGGAACGCGGCATAGGCAACGGCATATCCCTCATCATATTCGCCGGCATTGTTGCCAGGTTCCCGAATGCGATCATCAGCACTGTCCGCCTTGTTCAGGCAGGGGAGCTGAATTTGTTTTTCGTAGTATTTCTGGTTGCGATGATGGTTGCCGTGGTCGCTGCCATTATTCTCCTTGAGCGGGGGCAACGAAAGATACCGGTGCAATACGCCAAGCGCGTTGTCGGGAGGAAGGTTTATGGAGGGCAGTCGACCCATCTTCCCCTGAAGATAAACACTGCCGGTGTGATTCCGCCCATCTTTGCTTCATCCATTATCATGTTCCCGGCTACGGTAGCCGGCTTTATAGAGGTCCCCTGGGTTCAGGCTATAGCAAAGCAGCTTTCCCCGGGAACGGTGGTCTACACACTTCTGTATGTCAGCATGATATTCTTCTTTGCCTATTTCTATACTGCCATTGTGTTCAACCCTGTCGATATTGCGGATAACCTGAAGAAGTACGGGGGGTTTATACCCGGCATCAGGCCCGGACAGAAGACGTCTGAATATCTGTATCGGGTGCTGTCCCGGCTTACGTTTGTCGGTGCGATCTATCTCGCGATTGTCTGCGTAATTCCCGAGGTGCTGATCAGAAGGTTCAATGTCCCGTTTTATTTCGGCGGCACATCTCTTCTGATTGCAGTAGGTGTTGCGCTGGACACGGTGTCGCAGATAGAGTCCCATCTCGTTACTCGTTCCTATGAGGGGTTCCTAAAAAAAGGAAGGCTCCGCGGAAGAAAAAGTTAGGCCTGAGGCGCGAAAGCCTTTGGACAATTGCTGGATACGTTACAGACAGGATTAAGTCCAAAGTGATTATCCTGAAATCTCCGCAGGAGATAGAGACTATGGCGAAGGCAGGGAAGATTGTTGCTGAAGTCCTGAAATCTCTGAAGGGTGTGGTCGCTGCAGGAGCAACGACGAAAGAGTTGGAACAGTTTGCTGACGAACGGATACGGGCCCTCGGAGGGAAGTCGGCTTTCAAAGGATACAGAGGGTATCCGTCGAGCATTTGTACATCGGTCAACGAAGTGGTGGTGCACGGCATACCGTCTTCAAGGAAACTGAAAGAAGGCGATATCGTCAGCATAGATATCGGGGTATTTTACGAAGGGTTCTATGGAGACGCGGCCTATACGTTTCCGGTCGGCGCCATCGATCAGGATACGGCAAAGCTCCTGAGGGTTACCGAGGAAGCGCTGTATCGGGGCATCAGTATGGCGGTTGACGGAAACAGACTGTTTGATGTATCGCACGCAATTCAGGAGCATGTAGAAAAGCATGGATTTTCGATCGTGCGGACATTTGTAGGACACGGCATCGGCAGACAGCTCCATGAGGAGCCCCAAGTCCCGAATTTCGGGATTGCCGGACAGGGACCGAGATTACGGCAGGGCATGACCCTTGCTATAGAACCGATGGTGAACACCGGGACTTTTGATGTCAGGGTCTTAGAAGACGGATGGACGGCTGTAACGCAGGACGGCAAACGGTCAGCTCACTTCGAGCATACCGTGGCTGTGATGCCGAACTCAGCAAGAATATTGACTAATTTCAATTAGAACGGGTATAATTTCTATATCATGGCAAAAGAAGATAATATCGAGGTTCAAGGTACCATAGTCGAAACTCTGCCTAATGCGATGTTCAGGGTGGAACTCGAAAATGGTCAGGTTATTCTGGCATATGTTTCCGGCAAGATGCGGATGAATTTCATTAAGATTCTGCCCGGGGACAAAGTGACCATTGAGCTTTCTCCCTATGATCTGACCAAGGGAAGAATCACGTACAGGTTCAAATAGGAACGAAGGAGTTACGGCATGAAGGTATGTTCATCAGTAAAGCCAATCTGTTCAAAGTGCAGAGTGATAAAGAGAAAAGGCGTTATCAGAATTATTTGTGAAAACCCGAAGCATAAACAGCGCCAGGGTTAAGGAAGGCAAGGAGGTTTACATTGGCAAGAATCGCCGGAGTTGATCTGCCCAAGAATGAACGTGTCGAGATCGGACTTACTCGGATCTTCGGTATCGGACGAGCACTTTCCCGGAAGATAATCGAAGAGGTGGGGGTAAATCCGGACATCAGGGTGAAGGACCTTACAGATGAAGACACGGTAAAGATAAGGGCCGTATTAGAGAGAGATTACCGGGTAGAAGGTGACCTTCGCCGTGACATCTCCATGAGCGTAAAGCGGTTGACCGATATCGGCTGCTATCGGGGCATCAGACACAGATCTGGACTGCCGCTCAGAGGCCAGCGGACGAAGACGAACGCCCGCACGAGAAAAGGCCCGCGGAAGGCTGTTGTCGGAAAGAAGAAGGAGGCGTAAGGTATGGCTCAGAAGAAGCGCGGCGTCAAGAGGGATAAGAAAAGCATCAGCAGTGGTGCTGCTTACATACAGGCCACGTTCAATAACACCATCGTGACGATTACCGATCCGATCGGGGGCGTCATCACCTGGGCAAGTTCCGGGAACCTTGGGTTCAAGGGATCCAGAAAGGGAACTCCGTACGCTGCCCAGATGGCTGCCGAAGCAGCGGCCAAGAAGGCGATTGACGCCGGGATGAAGCAGGTGGATGTGTATGTAAAAGGGCCGGGAGCAGGAAGAGAGTCAGCTATCAGGGCTCTTCAGGCTGCAGGGCTCGACATCAATCTTATCAAAGATGTGACCCCTGTACCACACAATGGATGCAGGCCGCCGAAGAGAAGGAGAGTGTAAATTGGCAAGATATTCTGGTGCTTTATGCAGGATCTGTCGGAGAGAGACGGAAAAACTGTTCCTTAAGGGGGACAGGTGCTATACAGAAAAATGTGCTATTGAGAGGAGGCAGTATCCTCCCGGACAGCATGGGCAGCGCAGAGGCAAGCTGTCAGATTATGGTGTTCAGCTTAGAGAAAAGCAGAAGGTAAGAAAGATATACGGCCTGCTTGAGGGTCAGTTCAGGAGCACGTTTGAGAGGGCCGAGAGGAAGAAGGGTGTCACCGGTGAGGTGCTCCTTCAGCTCCTTGAGGCACGCCTCGACAATGTTGCATACCGGATGGGATTTGCCCCCAACAGGAATTATGCACGGCAGCTGGTAAATCATGGACATTTTCTTGTTAACGGGCGGAAAGTGACCATCCCGTCATATGTTGTCCGCGTAGGAGACGTGGTTGAAATCAAAGAGGCCAGCAGAAACCTAGGGGTCGTTACTGACAGCATTTCGAAAATGGAGCATCGGGGCGTTCCCGCCTGGCTTGAGATGGACGCCCAGAATTTTAAGGGCAAGGTCCTTCAGGTGCCGACGCGCGAAGATATTCAGCTTACAGCGAATGAGCAGTTAATCGTCGAGCTTTACTCAAAGTAGTACCGGCAGCTGAGTTCTTCACCATTAACAGACATCAAGTATTAACTTACTATAAATTTGAGGCAAATGGGAGGCCTGATGAACCTGAAGAAAAAAGGCTTTCAGCTACCTGAAAAGATCAGGTTTGAAGAAGAGACATTAACGGATACATACGGCAGGATCGTCGTTGAGCCGCTTGAGCGCGGTTATGGCACGACCCTGGGGAACTCTCTGAGAAGGGTCATGCTTTCCTCTCTTGAGGGGGCGGCCATCACCGCCGTAAAGATATCCGGAGCCCTTCATGAATTTTCGTCGATCAACGGGGTTAAGGAAGATGTCATAGACATCATCCTGAATCTGAAGAAATTGCGGTTCAAGTTTCATGGTGAAGGCACCAAGATCGCCACGTTCAGTGTAAAGGGACCTGGACAGGTGACCGGCGCTGATCTTCAGTGCGATTCCACGATTGAGATGCTTACGCCCGGGCAGGAGATCGCGACCCTGGATAAGGATACGAACTTCAGTGTCGAAGTCCATATCAGGAAAGGTAAGGGATATCTTTCTTCAGAATATGGCAAAGAAGATCTGCCGGTCGGCATGATTGCTGTCGATGCAGTTTTTTCGCCGATCGCAAAAGTGAACTATGCGGTTGAAAAAGCAAGGGTCGGTCGGGCAACTGACTTTGATCGTCTTATCCTTGATGTCTGGACAGACGGCAGCATTACACCGGAGAAGGCGCTCTCGCAGGCCGCTTCTATCCTTATCGAGCATCTGGACCTGTTCATCGCAGACGAAGAGTATGTTGAAGGTGTGACCGAGGATGCTTCGGTGGCAGTTGAAGTAGGGGGTGATGCTTCATCAAACCCGAATCTTTTCAAAACCGTTGATGAACTTGAGCTTTCTGTCCGCTCATATAATTGCTTGAAAAATGCAGACATTAAGACCATAGCGGAGCTGGTGCAGAAAACTGAGCCCGAGATGCTCAAGACCAAGAATTTCGGCAGGAAATCTCTTAATGAGATCAAGGAGATCCTGGGGCGAATGGGCCTCCATCTCGGCATGAAGATCGACCTTGATGCTGCCAACAAATAACAGGATTAAAGACCGGAGGAAATAGAGAATGCGTCACAAGGTAGATGGAAGGCTCTTTGGGCGGCCTTCAAACCAGAGAAAAGCATTGTTGCGCGGGATTGTTACGGCTCTCCTGGAGAACCAGAGAATCGAAACGACCGTTGCAAAAGCCAAGGAGGCAAAAAGGATAGCCGAGCGGATGATAGCATTCGGCATCAAGGGAGACCTCCACTCAAAGAGACAGGTGCTGTCATACGTTACGGACAGGGATGTCGCGTCCAAGCTCTTTAATGATATCGCGCCCCGTTTTACCGGGAGGAATGGTGGTTACCTCCGGCTGGTACAGACCAGGCAGCGCCTGAAGGACTCTGCCCCCATGGCCATTCTCGAATTTGTCGATTATGAGTCTGTCAAGAAGCCGAAGGGCAAGGCAGCAAAGACAGCGAAGGCTGAAAAGGCGGACAAAAAGGAATAGTGAACGACATTTTCATCGGCATAGGGATTGTCGCGGCATGGATCATTCTCCAGGTCTTTGTATTCCCCAGACTTGGTGTTCCAACCTGAGGGGTCCCAAACCCCAAGGCCTCTGGGAAGGCCAAGAAAACCTGTAGATAACGGGGGCTCGTCAGAGCCCTTTTTTTTCCTTTCCTGTATCTCATGCCGAGGGGTTAAAATGCTTGTCAGTGAATTTTGAGATAGGGTATACTACCAAACCAAACAGAGTTTGCTTTCATCTCTTTTAACATGCGCATCGAAAAAATCGAACTTATAGGATTCAAATCTTTTGCGGACAAAACCGTGTTCAGTCTGCACCCGGGGATAACCTGTATTGTTGGTCCAAACGGGTGCGGAAAGAGCAATATTGTTGATGCATTCCGCTGGGTGCTTGGTGAACAGAGCGCAAAGAGCCTCAGAGGTGAAAAGATGGAAGAGGTCATCTTCACCGGCTCCGTTTCCAAGAAGCAAAAGGGCATGGCCGAGGTGACGCTTATCGTTTCAGGTCTTAACGTGACGTCTCTCCAGGGAAATGGCGGCGGCCCCTCTGATACCGTTTCAGTTACCCGCAGGCTCTATCGGTCAGGGGAAAGCGAATACATGATCAACAAGCAGCCGTGCAGGCTGAAGGACCTCAAAGACGTGTTCCTTGATACCGGTCTCGACTTCAAAAGCTATTCCATCCTCGAACAGGGGAGGATCGGCGCTATCCTGAACTCTAAGCCGCTTGAACGAAGGTTTATCATCGAGGAAGTTGCCGGGGTCATGAAGTACAAGGTCAGGAAGGCCGAAGCGCTCTCCAAGCTTGAGTCTTCCCGCCTTAACCTCTCTCGGGTCAGCGATATCATAGCCGAGGTAAAGAAACAGATCAATATTCTTGACCGGCTGGCAAAAAAGGCTGAACGGTATAAAAAGCTTCAGTCAGAGCTGAACGCTATAGAATTGAAAATGGCCCGAAGAGAGTATCAGATGATAACCGATTCGCTGGCTTCGATCAACGAGCAATACGGAGCCCTTAAGGAAAAGGAAGCCGTGACCGGAGCCGAGATCACCGAGATCGAGAACAGGACCCAGACGAGAAGAATAAATCTCGTGGAGCAGGAAAAGGCGCTCGATGCCATTCAGAAAGACTTTCAGGCTGTCGAACGTGATATGGCTGAGCTTAATCGTCTGATCGCCGTGAACAGACAGGATATCAGCAACTTTGAGGATTTTCACTCCCGTCTCCTTAACCAGACAGAGGAGATGGTACAGCGTATATCCGACCTGTCTGCCCGATATGCGGAATTGGAGGCGGGCAGTACGCGGATCTTCGAGGATATTGAGGCTGCTGCGGTAACGCTGAGGGAAAGAACCGACGCCTTCAGTGCGATTGAACACGAACTTTCCGATAAAGAAGAAGAGATCGAGGAAAAGAGGCGCCAGATATTCAGGATTTCCGAGGAGATAAGCAGGTCCAGGAACGAAATTTCGCGGCATCAGACGGCCTTTGAGTCGCTGGGCAAGAAGGAGATGCTTTCGGTTGCTGAATCCGAGGAAGCCCGCAAGATGCTTTCAGAAGTCGATCAGGCCATAACTGCAGCAGAATCCGAGATACTCGGCAGGAACAACGAAGCCTTGTTTCTGAAGGAAAAGAAGGAGATTCTGGGCCGCGAGCTTTCACTGCAGAAGACGGTGTTTGAGAACGTCTCCCAAAACCTTGCTGGCATCCGGGAAGAGCTTGCCTCTCATGTTTCGCGGCTCGACTCGCTGAAGGAGATCGTGCTTGATAAACCCACACGGGAACTTCTGTCAGCGAGTGGAATGATACGGCTTAAGGCATCAGTTTCCGATGTTATTGAGGTTCAGGCAGCCTATGAAAAGGCCATCGAAAGCGCGCTTTCCGAAAAAGCGGACTCATTTGTCGTCGAGTCCAGGCAAGATATCGAACAGGCGATCGAGTCGCTGAAGGGCAAATCCCTTGACAAGACATCCTTTATCGCGGTCACGCCTCCTCCTGTGATGCTGACCGGCGAGCTGCCCGATGGTATTGTCGGCAGGGCCCTTGACTTTGTGCGGGTAAGAGACGGATATGAGAAGGTCGCGGAAAACCTCCTTGGCGGCATCCTCGTCGTTGCGGATGTGAATGCCGGGCTGGAACTGAGACAGACCACCGGCAGCTTCCTTATCGTCACGGTTTCGGGAGAGGTCATCGATCCGTCGGGCGCGGTTATCATCGGGGGAGAACGGGGGATATTCCGCAGGAAGCGCGAGATTCGGGAAATAGAGCAGCAGATCGAGGAGAAGAGGGCAGTCATTGAAGCGATGAATCAGGAGATTCGGGTTGTCCAGGAATCCATACAGGCAAAAGAGGAGGAGACACGGGCCGTGGAGACCGCCCTCCATGGATTCGAGAAGGATATTTCGCTTGCCCGGTTGACTGTGGAGAACTACCTTTCTGACAAGGAGAGGGTCAGCAGGAAGCTGTCGTTCCTTTCCCTGGAGATCGAGCAGATCAACAGGGAAAAGCAGACCGTCAGTGGCCAAATAGCCCAGGCAGAGACGGCAGTCCAGGAACTGGAAGCAAGAAAGACCTTAATGGAGACCGAGATGCGGGGTCTTCAGGAAGGGATTGCTCAGAAGAGGGATGAAAAGGAGGCTCTCCGCACCGAGGTCACTGATCTCAGGGTTCAAACGACGGCAAACCGTGAACGTCTTGATGCTGCCAGGAATGAGATGGAAGCCTCTACGAAAACAAGCGAAGAACTCGGCAGGAAGAAAGACGAGATCCAGGAGGAGATAGCTTCGGTACGCACAAGGATATCGCAGAGGACAGCAGAGATCGGCGAGCATGAAACAGGCCTGCATAAACTGGCGGGCCAGGCCGACGCTCTCGGGCAGGATATTAGCGGCCGAAAGGAAAAGATATCCCACGAGAACGAGGAACTCCTTGTTGTTGAACACGATCTTAAGTCCCTGAGACAGCAGGTTTCAGCCGTCACGGCAAGGATAGCAGAGCTCGATGTTGCACGCGCTGAACATAAGATGAAGATCGGAAACATTTCCGAGAACATCAGGAACAACTTCGGAGAAGAGATAGACCAGGTGGTCCTCGTTGACATCAGCCCTGAGGAAGAGATGAGAGCTGATGAACTCAAGGCCAAGATCCAGGAGATAGGTCCGGTCAATCTCGGGACGCTTGATGAGTATGAGGAGCTCCGGACGCGCTATGAGTTCATGACCAAGCAGCAGGAGGACCTCAGCAGGTCTATCGCCGAACTTGAAGAGGCAATTGCGAAGATCAACAGCACAACGAGGAAGCGTCTTCGGGAGGCCTTCGATACGCTTAAGACCAAGTTTGCAGAAGTTTTTACCACGCTGTTCGGCGGCGGCAAGGCAGAGCTTGTGCTTACGGATGAGAGCAATATCCTCGAAACAGGGCTCGACATCGTCGCGCAGCCTCCGGGAAAACGGATTCAGAACATCCACCTGCTGTCAGGCGGAGAACAGGCTCTGACAGCCCTTGCCCTGCAGTTTGCAAGTTTCCTGATCAAGCCGACGCCGCTCTGCATCCTTGACGAGGCGGACGCACCGCTTGACGAGTCGAATACTGAACGGTATTCGCGCATGCTCCAGGGCCTTTCGCAGGATACGCAGTTCATCGTTGTTACGCATAACAGGACCACTATGAGTGTTGCACAGCATCTGTACGGAATAACGATGGAGGAAGCAGGGGTCTCAAAAGTTATCTCGATGCAGTTTGCCGAGGTCTGAGGTGGACAAGAGAAGTGCGGTCCGGGTCGGGGTGAGAGGCAAGGTCGGCGGGAGAATGATCCTGGTCGAAAGCCTTGAGATCGAAGATATCAGCACGACCGGTGTCCGGTTCAATACCATGAAGCGGCTGGATATGAACTCTCGTCACAGGCTTAAGATCGTGCACGGTGATATGACGCTGGTTCTCAGGGGGACTATCGTCAGGGCTACCTTCAAGGGCATAAAGGAAAACATGCCTCTGTATGAGATCGGCATGCAATTCAGCGACATGTCGGAAACGGAACAAGCGAACATCAAGAAGCTCATCAGCATCCTTTCATGAACAATCTTTCCGATCTTCTTCCCGGGAAAGTATCAATCGCACAAGAAGACCTGACCTGTTACGGGTTCGACGCATCGGGTCGCGCCGAGCATCCTGTGGCCGTGGTGTGGGCAGAGGATGTCCCTGATGTTGTCAAGGTCATGCAGTTTGCCCATGAAAATGATATAGCGGTGATACCCCGCGGAGCCGGTTCAGGCATGACCGGCGGCGCGGTTCCCTCGCGGGGATCGATCGTTCTGAGCACGGAACGGATGAACCGTATCCTTGAGATCAACAGGGAGGACCTCACCGTCCTTGTTGAGCCCGGAGTGGTCAACGGCAAACTGCAGCGGGAACTCGAACGCCATGGACTGTTCTACCCCCCTGATCCATCCAGTCTCAACTTCTGCACCATCGGCGGCAATGTTGCAGAGAACGCCGGCGGTGCGCGGGCCCTCAAGTATGGCGTGACGCGTGATTATGTCATGGGCCTTGAGGCCGTGCTTTCAGACGGGAGGATCATCACGACGGGAGTGAAGACAGCCAAGGGGGTGGTCGGCTATGACCTTACCCGGCTTCTTGTAGGGTCGGAAGGCACTCTCGCGATGATCACCAAGATACGACTCAAAGTGCTTCCGATCCCTGAGGCCGTTATCACTCTCCTGGCGTTGTTCCATGAGATTGAGCCGGCCGGCCAGTCCGTGCAGCGCATTATTTCCGAGGGCATTGTGCCGAGGACCCTTGAATTTCTCGATGCCGGGACCATACATGCGGTTGAAAACTATAAGACGATAGGACTGCCGGGCGGGACCGAAGCAATGCTCCTTATCGAACTCGATGGAGCCCCGTCGGTGATCACACGCGATGCTGAAAGGATTTCAGCGATCTGCAAGAAGATCGGGGGCGAGATCATTATGGCGGAGAACGAGATCGCGCGCATGAAGCTCTGGGAGGCGCGCCGCGCGATCTCCCCGGCGCTTTTTCATCTCAGCCCCACAAAGATCAATGAGGATATTGTGGTACCGAGAAGCAAGCTTGCCGAAATGCTCGGAAAGCTGAAAACGCTCTCCGAAAGCACGGGGATCAGGATCGTGAACTTCGGTCACGCGGGGGACGGTAATATCCATGTGAATCTCATGGTGAACCGGAACAACAGGAAAGAGTACGCAAAGGCCCAGGAACTTGTCGGAGAGATATTCAGGATCACTCTTGAACTGGGCGGCACGATATCAGGGGAGCACGGCATCGGCCTCACCAAACAGAATTATATCTCGATGGAAATCCATCCCGCAGAGCTCGAGCTCATGAAAAAGATCAAACAGGCGTTCGATCCGAAGAACCTGCTGAATCCCGGCAAGATATTTCCCTGAGGTAGGGACCATGGAGGGAGTGCTTCCTGCTATAGCGATCCTATCTGCCGCGTGCTACGTCTTTGGCTATTATCGCAGGCCGTTCGTCTTTGCAGGCCTCCTGTTCCAGGCCGGTTATCTTATAATACGCGGTGCGGCCCTCGGCCGTCTTCCGCTTGTCGGGCCTCATGATACGCTTTTTTTTCTGTCGGCAGCCATAGTGCTGTTCATGCTCACCATTGCACATAAGATGCGGGGAACAGACACGGTGTTGCATGTTACCGTAGGAATGGCGGTCTTTTTTATGGCTCTGTCTTTTTTATACCCGCCGCATAACAGTCCCCTCCCTCCTGTGCTCAGAACGTTCTGGTTCGAGATCCATGTTGCGTTCTCATTCTTTTCGTACGCCCTCTTCGGCATAGCGGCAGTGTTCGGCATGGTATCGCTGATCCGCGGTGTCCAGGAGCACGAGGGCATTCAGTATAAGATGGTCCTTGTCGGATATTGTTTCTTTTCAGCGGCCATGATATTTGGGGGCATTTGGGCGTATCTGGCCTGGGGAACGTACTGGCTCTGGACTCCCAAGGAACTCTGGACCGTCATCCTCTGGCTGTTCTACAGCTATTACCTGCATGCACGGCTCAGGCAGTGGTGGCTGGGACGGCCGTTGTCAGTACTTGCGGTGACAGGATTTGTCATCGTTATATTCACGTATCTCGGGGTGAGCCTCTTTATGAAGAGCTCGCATTCATTCTGAGCAAAGGTCAGGAGCCTGGAGAAGGAAACATGGTAAAAAAATGACACAGATCTTCATATCCCTGCGAACTGCGCTGTGGCTCACGGCTGCTCTGATATGCCTGCTGTTATACGGTTCTTTTGTCATGCCGGCACATGAGGAATTCCTCGGTCTTCATACTGTCGCACTTTTTGACTGGATGCGTGAAATGCCGGTCAGCATCACCTGGTGGCTATGGTCATCCATTGCCCTTCTCGGCCTTCTTTCGGCAAATACGGTTGTCTGCAGTTTTGATTCGATTTTCAGGAAAAGAGAGGCGCGGCAATGGCTTCTGGTCATTTCCCCCCAGATCATGCATATGGGGTTCCTCCTCATTCTTCTTGCGCATCTGCTGAGCTCGTACGGAAGCTTCAAGGCCATCACCTTTGCATACCGTGACTCCGTCTTTATGCTCCCCAACAACCTTGAGGTGAGGTTCAACCAGGTCGATGCAGCTGTCGATGCTGCCGGATACGTCACGGACTGGTCGGCTGACGTCGAATATTATAGGGATGGCGTGTCTGTGGCAAAAGACCGGATCCTGCCCAATGGACCCTCATTCAGGGATGGCATCGGCATCTATATCAAGACCGTAAAGCTGTCGCCGTTTCCGGTCGCCATGATAGAGGTGAGCAAGGAACCGGGTGCGCTGTGGGCCCTTGCCGGAAGCGCCCTGTTCATGACCGGCATGGTGTCACTCCTTGCATTCAAGATAACCAGGGAAGATGAACAGGCCAGGAGCTAAAGGCGGTGCGGCAGAGGTATTTGGTGCAGGACCCCTTTTCTTGACAAACAATTCTCGCACTCCCTATAATCTGTAACACCATGGACGATCACCTTCAGGAGCTCTATGAGCTTGGCAAGAAACTCTTCGAGGAAGGCAAATACAGCGAGGCGGAGCCCGTTCTCCGTGAGGTAATCAGGATAAATCCCCGATACGCCGACGTGCAGAACAAGCTCGGGATCATCAGCAACCTCAATGGGGATCTAAAGACCGCTGCGGGCCACTTTGAGAAGGCGCTCGAACTCAATCCGCGCTACACTGAAGCTTCTCTGAACCTTGCCGTAACATACAACGATCTCGGCGAATTCAAAAAAGCCCAGGAGGTATTTACGGTTGCCGCACAGATTGCCCATCCCGACCCGAATGTGATCGACCCTTTCATAGCAGGGAAGCTTGCGAATGAGCACTACCGCGTCGGCAACATGTACCTTGAGTTCAATATGAACGATGAGGCGATCGAGGAGTACCGGAAGGCGGTCAAGCTTCATCCAAAGCTCGCCGATGTACATACGAAGCTCGGTATAGCGCTCAGAAACAAGGGCAAGATGGAAGAGGCGATCGTTCATTTCGTCAAGGCCAAGGTCATCAACCCCAACTACGGACCTGCCTGGGTCCAGCTTGGGTTAAGTTACTACATGGGGGGGCTTGCCGGCCTTGCTTTTGAAGAGTGGCAGAAAGCCCTTGAATACAATCCGAACCTTAAGGAAGCGGAAAATTACCTGAGGCTCTTGAAAAAAGAGGAAAAATAACCCGCCGTGTCCCTGCTTGCCGTTAGGGATCTCAATATTTACTTCAGATCATCAGCACAGCCGGTAAACGTCGTAGCGAACCTGAATTTCGATATTGCCGAATCAGAGATATTCGGTCTTGCCGGGGAAAGCGGCTGCGGCAAGAGCATTACCGCGCTGTCAATCCTGGGCATCCTTCCACCGCGAGCATATGCTTCCGGAACGGTATCTTTCAGGGACAGGGATCTCCTGAAGGCGGACCGCGAGTCGATCAGGCGCATTCGGGGCAATGAGATAGCGATGATCTTCCAGGAGCCGATGACATCTCTCAACCCTGTTCTGACTATCGGCTATCAGATCGCTGAAGTGTTCATGACCCACATGAAAATGGGCAGGCGGGACGCGACCGACAAGGCTGTCGAGCTGCTCAAGGCTGTCAGAATACCGTCGCCGGAGGCCCGCGTCAGGGAATACCCTCACCAGATGTCGGGGGGCATGAGGCAGCGTGTCATGATCGCCATGGCGATTGCATGCAACCCTGCGCTGCTCATCGCTGACGAGCCGACAACCGCGCTCGACGTGACGATCCAGGCACAGATCCTCGATCTCATACAGGGATTGAGGGAAGAGAGGAAAATGTCGATCCTTTTCATAACCCATGATCTGGGGATCATAGCGGAAAACGCTGCGCGTGTCGGCATCATGTATGCGGGGAGGATCATGGAACTGGCCGGGACCGACGAAACGTTCAGTTCTCCCCGGCACCCTTATACCATGGGCCTGCTAGATTCGCTGCCCAAAGAAAGGGGGAAGACGCTTACCCCTATCCCTGGCTTTGTCCCAAGGCCCGATGCACTTCCCCCCGGGTGCAAGTTTTCCGACCGATGCAGATATGTTGTTGAAGAATGCAGGAAGGCGGAACCCGTGCTTGCAGAAATAACACCAGGACACTTCGCCCGCTGCATCAGGGCAGCAGAGATTTCATGGAACTCCTGAGCGTACGCGATCTGGCAAAGCACTTTGTCGTGCGTGGTCATATGGGCGGCCGCAGGCAGGTGTTGAGGGCTGTTGACGGGATCAGCTTCTCTATCCAGGAAGACACGGTAATGGCCCTTGTCGGCGAGAGCGGATGCGGAAAGTCTACGGTCGCCCGTCTTGTGTTGAGGCTTATCAATCCAACATCCGGCTCTGTGCTCTTCAGGGGCAGGGACGTGTTCGGCTTTGACGCAAGGGAGCTCAAGACATTCAGGAAGGCTGCCCAGATCATCTTTCAGGACCCGTTTGCGTCCCTGAATCCAAGAAGAACAGTATACGATACCGTTTCAGAACCGCTGGTCATTCATAAGCTCGTCCCGCGCGTTGAGATGAAGGAACGCGTTGCCGGGATTCTCGCAACTGTGGGGCTGGGTCCTGAAATCCTTCACCGTTATCCTCATGAGTTTAGCGGGGGACAAAGGCAAAGGATCTGTATTGCCCGAGCGCTTGCTGTCTCGCCTGATCTGATCGTTGCTGACGAGCCTCTTTCGGCGCTTGACGTGTCGATCCAGGCACAGATCCTTAATCTGCTCCGGGAACTCAAGAGGAAGCTGAGGATATCTTTTCTTTTTATCAGCCATGATCTCAGAGTGGTGCAATATCTGAGCGACACGGTCAGCGTGATGTACCTTGGGAAGATCGTTGAGCACGCGACGACCGCGGAACTTTTCCGGCAGCCATTGCATCCGTATGCCGAGGTGCTCCTGGCCTCCGCCCCGAAAATCGTGCTAACGGGGGAATCAGGGGAGAGACGTGATGCGGCCGCGGGGAGAAAGTCCGGTCAGCTGATGCCCCGGGTTCCACGCGCTGTTGTTTCCGGCGATGTTCCCAGCCCCATCAGTATTCCTTCAGGATGTCCTTTTCATCCGCGCTGTCCAAAGCGCTTTGATCCGTGCGACAGGATCGTGCCGGAGCTTAAGGGGAAAGACGAGAGGCTTGTTTCCTGCCATTTGTGGAATCCGTTTTAAAAAGACAGGAGGCGCTACAGCAGTTTCTCTATCTTTTTTCTGATGACCGGGTCGGTCCAGTCTTCCTCCCCGTAGAACTTCTCGACGATCCCCCCATTTCTGTCTATGAGGAATGTGGTCGGCATGGAAAAGACATGATACAGCCTGGTTACGGACTTGGTTTCATCGAAGAGAACCGGGAAATCGAGCCGGTTTTTGGAAAGAAATTCCCTGATCGCTGAAGGGGAGTTGTCCGCTGAGACAGCGATAATTTCGAACCCCCTCGTCTTTATATCGTTATATAACTTATTCATGGAAGGCATTTCCGCCTTGCAGGGAGGGCACCAGGTAGCCCAGAAATTCAGGAGCACGACCTTTCCTTTCAGGGCGGAAAGGGAATGGGATCTTCCCTGGAGGTCTTTCAGAGCGAAGTCAGGAGCCTTGCTGTTGTCACCCGTGTCGGCATTGGGCGGCGATGCCGTTTCCCTGCCCCCGCCTGTTGAAGGGTTCGGACCCATGGCTATGAGCAGAAAGAGCGATCCGATGAAAAGAAAATGGAACAGATTCATGGCATTGACCTCGTCCTCATTTTACTGGTTATGCGGTTCAATTTCAATTGACCGCTCATCCCCGTGCCCTGTCCCTCACGTATTGTTTCAGCTTGGCGACCGCATTCTTTATATAATCTGTTTCGGGCAAGGCAGATATGATCCGGTCGATATGTCCCTGGTCCCCGGCAAGCCTGAATGAAGCAGGAAAGTTGAGGTCATAGACCCAGGTGAGCTGCATGATCTTGAAGTCATTCAGTGTTATTAGCGAGGAAAGTGAAGCCACCGCTCCTTCTGCAAGGCACATAAGCACGGCATCCGTATATTGAGGCGTATCAGGAAGTCCAAGCCCCACGGCGGATTCGCGTTCCTCTGCGGGCTTGGCATAATATTCGGCGAATACCCTCCAGATGTCGAGCTTGTCAGCATCCCGGATCATCTTAAGAAAAAAAATCGTCTCGGCATTAAGGTCCCCCGGAACCGAAGGAGCGTTATGGAATCTGACCGCATCCAAGATCATATCCTTTTCGTTGATGGGTATGCCGTTCAGGATATTCTCGCTCTCAATCACCTTTGCAGCAAGTCTGCCGTGGTTGACGGATACGCTGTCCCTGAATGTCCGGTACTGCGCGTACTGGGGGAACCGGCCGATGTCATGCAGGAGCCCTATGGCCTCGGCGATCATTACCTTGCTTTTGTTCCGGAGCACAGTTCCTGCTATGGAGAGCATGTTGGCCGCAACGCGGTGGGTATGCAATTCCTTCAGTGCGATGTTCCGCTGGTTGTCTTCGTCCGGTGAATGAAAGGTTTTACAGTACCTTGTGACCCACTGCCGGATATTGAGGAGATCTACGGTATCCACGAGGGCAGGGCTGCCTTATTTGGGCTCCACAGGATATCCGGCGTTCAGCCATTCGTACCACCCGCCCTTGAGGGCATAGACCTTCGTGAAATTCCTTTTTACGAGCATTTGTGCCGTCCAGGCACTCGTATGTTCATCGGGTCAGCTGCAGTAGAGCACGATGGTCTTGTCCTTCGGATATTTTTTTGACCAAACGTCGTACTCATCTGCGTCTTCCCAGGTCGACCCCACGATCTTCTTGTCGGATTTCTTCCACTCTTTTTCCGTTCGGACATCAATGATCACAAGGTCCGGGCTTCCAAGCATGCCGCGGAGATCATCCTTGCTTATGCGCAGGACATCGGCGGCGTCCGAGCGCAGCGCGACCCCGGAAGCGAAAGCAACGGCTATGAGCATCAGCACCACAAAGGAAAATCTCTTATGTTGACGGACATCACGCTGATTCATGTTCATGTATCGATTATAGCGCATCCCGGGCGTCAAGGGAAATTCGGGGAGATATCAGGTGGTATAATGGAAGCCATGGAAAGACAGAAACCGCATGTGGTGCCTAAGTATGTCATCTACGCGTTTTTCATGCTCGGGCTTTTATCCGCGATCGCCTTCAGGGCTATAATCGTTTTTCAGCATCTGGAACCTTCCTGGGTCCGGCCGGTATGGTATATCGGTACGGCCGGATATTTTATTTTTTTCCTCTATCGCTACATGATATCCAAAAAGCGCAAGCATGCCATAGCAGACTTTCGCCTCATCGAGAAGCTCAGGGAAAATGCCTGCCTCGAAGATGAAGACCGGGAGGTTGTTCTCTATCTTCTTTCGTCCTTACAGCATTCACTTGAGGACATCAACTACGCGATCATCTTCATCCTCTCCGTCATCGCGGTTGGAGCTGACATTGTTCTGTCTGCGATGAAATAGGACTGCTATGTGCTGGGCGTATATGGTCCGATAATGAAGAAGAACATTTTCCTGACCGGAGCACCTTCTGCCGGGAAGACTACGGTTATCAAAAAGGTGATCAGCGGTCTCACATCCCCTGCCAACGGATTCTATACCGAGGAAGAGAGAGCTGCGGGCAAGAGGACGGGCTTTCTTATGAAGACCCTTGATGGCAGACAAGGCTACCTTGCCCATCAGGACCAGAAATCAGATTTCCATATCAGGCGGTACGGAGTGAGCATCGGAAATATTGAGGCCATTGCCGTGCCGGCAATCGCACCAGCTGCCGGAAATGTCATAATCCTTGACGAGATCGGCAAGATGGAATGCTTCTCCGAAGCATTCAGGCATGCAGCGCTCAGAGCGCTTGAATCATGCAATGTTGTTGTCGGCACCATTACCTTCGGCGGAGACGAATTTATCGAGGGGATCAGGAACAGGGCAGACATCGAAATCCACGAGGTGACGATGGAAAACAGGGATCTGCTGCCGGCCATGATCTTAAAGAAGATAACAGAACTCCTGCTGCAGTGACTTGTTCTCCCTGGAGGGCAGCGCAAAGCCTACCGTGGTGCAGCGCCGGTCTCACCGTTTCCCTTTTCCCTGGCATGACAGCGCAGGCATTCATGTCCTTTCCCCTCACGTGTGGCTTCTCCCTTACCGTCATACTGAAGCCAGTACCAGTCATTGCCGGCCGGATAATAGTCCTTGATCTTGAGGCGAACCGACAAGCCCCTGAGGTCTCCATCCAGTCCGTAGTTTTCCATCACAATGAGCGAACCGGCCTTCAGTTCATGACCTGTTGCCAGTGATTCATAGGCTGGCGGGTTCACGTAAGTTGTGACGAGGGGACCGTGCGGACTGTCCGCCTTATGCATGGTACTGCTGCCCGGCCAGAGTTGCCATCCCGTGTATGGGGTATCCTGCGTAAGGTAAAGGTAGAACTTGCCGGCATCGAGGCCGAACTCATGTATATCGCACGGAGACGGCTCTCCGGCGCGGGCGCCGACTCCGGCTGCCATGACAATAGCAGCGACACAGGTGCATATTACCGCTTTCTTCATGGGTGCGGGCGTCAGCATCAGGGGCCGGACACCGGCCCGTTCCAATAGGCCGTCAGATAGTAGACGCCCCAGAGAACAAGGCAGACCGAAAGGGCGATCAGCCACGCAGGGAGCGCTCCTTCGTATGATTCGATACCTGGTCCGTATGTTATTTTCTGCGAGGGTTTCATCACATCTTCTTGCTGGCAACGACCGGACGCCTCCGGCCGGGATAACCGATGCCGCGCAGGCGTCCGATCGACTGATCCGTCAGGTCAGTGCGTACCGGGCGCAAGTTTGCTGCCCCGGTTTGACCAATAAATATACGCCTCAAGGGCTTTCATCGCGTCCGAGTCAGGGTCGAGTTTCTCACCTTCATTCGGTTTTTCGATGCACCAGTTGATCATATCGCGGAGCGTCGAGAATTTGTTGATCTGCTCCTGGAACTTGGGGAACTCGTAGGGATGCGTGTCGGAAGCAAAGGGATGACACATGGCGCAGGCCATGCCGGTTTTTGAGAGATTGGTCCCCATCTTCTTTTCTGTTGCTGCGTCTCCGTGGAAGAGCAGGTCGCCGATCCTTACCTGCTCCATGAACAGATCTTCAAAGGCCTTCAGCTGCTCCGGTGAATGCTTTGCCTTGTGGGCCTGGGCCTGCTGGGTCACGACCGGCAGGGACATGACGAAAACAACAGCGACTGCCAGGATGATAAGCGTGCGAAAACGTTGCGAATTCATAATATCCTCCTCCTGTATGTTATGGTCGGTCAGCGACCCGCGGACTCAGTACCTGGTTGTCGTTGTCGCCGGTTCCTGAGTCGACCTGCGACTGGGCATAGACATCCTTGCGCCACATCATGTATTCGTAAGCGACCTTGCCTGACGATGGCACATTTATCTTTCCCCATCCGACGCCATCGAACTGGTCACCGGGGTCCACGCGGACCATGGGGATAGTCAGTACCGGCACACCCTCGGGCGGATAAGGCCAGGTCCATGACGTGGCCAGCATGCCGATGGACCGCATGCTGCCGATCTCGTTGTAAAGGACCTGGTGGGTGTGTCCATGGATGTTCGTCACATGCTGATAAGGTCTGAGAATCTCGTGGACCTGGCGCCAGTCGCGTACCCAGAAATTCCACGGCGGATAATATTCGTACAAGGGATTGTGACTGAACACGATCACCGGTTTGTCCTTCGGCCAATTGGACAGGGTGGCAGCCATCCACTGAAGCTGCTCGGGGCCGAGTCCTGCCCATGGACCGGCAACCGATCCGTCCAGGGTAGCCATGTGTCCCATCCGCTCTGCAGGGGTCATCTTCTTTGCTGTCCAGTAATCAGGGCCGCGGCTGACCGTATCGAGGCCAATGAATCGTATCCCTTTGTGGTCAAAGGTCCAGGGGGGCTTGCCGAACATCTTTCCCCAGGTTTCGCCCATATCGAGGTACCAGTCATGTTCCCCCGGGATAAAATGTTTTTTGATGGAGATCTGATCCAGAAGCTCTGCGCCGAGCTGCAGCTCTTTGGGGTCGCCAAGCTGGGCGAGGTCTCCTCCGAAGATCAGAAAGTCAGGCGCCGGCTTCATGTTCTTCACGTCATTGATTGCCCGTTCCGCCTTTTCGACGAACCGCGTATTCAGGGTCTTGGGGTACAGATGGGTATCCGAGATCCATGCGAAGCTGAAACTCTCTGCCCCGTATGCAAGATCAATGATGCTGATGCCGGGGATCAGCCCATGACCTATTGCAGCCGCGCCAGCGGCGAGGGCCCCACTGATAAAGGTGCGGCGGGACATTCCCGGTACTGTCCCTGATCCCTCCCTTTCCCTGTCCCTGGTCTTCCATTCTCTTCTGTCTCTGCTCATCATTTCCTCCTTTCATTAATCAATACAAACTACGGAAGATGATCATTTCGGTACCTCAAACGGCACATTCACCGTTTCTCTTGCCTTGACCGTGACCGGCATTTCCTTGCTGCCCATATACTCCTGCCATATGACCAGGGTATAGTTCCCCGGAGGGACATCGCTGATCGTGAAGGTCCCATCCTTGCCGGTCATCGCATAGTACGGGTTGTCTGCGACATAGATCCATCCCCGCATCCAGCCGTGGGAATCGCATTCGACGCGGATTATACCCGGCCTGGCGAGCGGACGTTCCACCTGCATGCCCTGTTTCGGCATTGCTACGTTGAACATCGTGGATTTGATCAGGAAACCGTGGGTATTGTGCAGGACCGGGTCTGAGTTGTGGATGGCCACGTTCATTCCGACAGGTATCACCTGTACCGGCGGGTGGAACCTGCAGTTTTTGTTGTCCAGAACAGGCGATTTCGCGGGTTTTACCCATTTTTTGCCCTTCTGCATTTCCTTGATATAGACGATCGCGTCCGTAACCCCGTTGCCGGACCCCATGGCGATCAGAGGATCCTCCCGGATGCCGCCGCAGACCTCCGTGTCTTTGGTTGGGATCACCTTTCTCATCGGGATTTCGCCATGAAAGCTTACCTTCCCTTTGATCGTTCCGCTATTGGATACAGCCCCTTCCTCATAAGCGTCCGCTGCGGGAACACCGGCAAAAAATACGACACACAGGAATGAAACAGCGAATCCGCGGAGCAGTTTGTTCATAGTTCAGTCCCTCCTTGTTTTATGATGGAACGCCCGTTGTCGGTATGCGGCGTCCTGTCCTGTTGGTATCCTCCTCCTCCTCTCTCTGGAGTATCCGGTACTTCAGGTCCTCGGTGTCTTCCATTTGGCCGGCCATGATTGCCCAGAGGAAAAAGGCAAATGCGCCAAGAGCCATACCGAGGGAAACAAAAAATCCGAACAATATCGGGGTTGCCATCATTTTCCCCTGTCTGCCGAAAGGCTGAGGACGTAAAAGGTTATCGCCCACCCGTCGTCAGGCGATGTGAATGCGTCCTTGAATGACGGCATGGGCGTGCCGTTCAGGCCGGTCATGAAGGTTCTGAATATGTCCTCGGGCCGCGGCCCGCTCTTGAAGATCCCGGTGGTAAAGTTGGCAGGAGGTATCCTGTTGCCGAAATCGTCTTTGAGCGTGTTCGAGCTGGGGCCGTCTCCTCTTCCTTCAGCTCCATGACACTCCTTGCATTGCATCTCTTCGAAGACCTTTTTGCCCCGGGATATCAGGTCCGGAGTCGGTTTTGGGGGACGAGGGATCTCGATCGGAGGCCCGGGAGGAAATTCCTCAAAATCACGGGAAAAGGTCTTGATATACTGGATGACATCCCTGCGGTCTTCTTCAGGCAGGTTGAACCACGGTGGCATTGCCGAACCCCTGATGCCGACCGATATGGTCCTGAAAAGGTCGGAGTCCAGCGGCACCGAGCCTGAAGGGGTTGTCCTGAATTTGAAAGCACCGGTCGTGAAGTCGCGGGGCTGCGCTACCCTGAACAGCACAAGTGAAACGGCGCTCCCTTTTCCATCTCCCTTTTCCCCGTGGCATCCCACGCAGCGGCGCAGGTACACGGCCTTACCGTGAGACAGCGACACCTCAGTCTGAATGGATGATGCGCCGGTCGCCAGGATCTGGTACGGGAAGGAATCCCGCCATTTGCCCCTGCTCATCCCAATGTTCTGGATAAATGCCACCAGAGCTTTCCCTTCTTCGTTGAGAACCTGTTTGCCGCTTGCGGCATCTTTGGTGAACAGCCAGGTGAACCGCGGCATCACGGAGTCAGGGACCACCATCCGGGGATCGAAGTAATGCGCAGCATGCCAGTCATCGCCGTATTTGCCGCCGACACGGGTAAGGTCCGGGCCGATCCTTCTCGTGCCGAAAAGATGCGGCAGGTCATGGGTATATTCGCCGAATTCCGCGACAGGTCCCCACCGCCGGTCCTCGCCCGCAACAGGCCTCAGGTACATGGAGTGACAGTACCAGCAGCCTTCGCGGATATAAATAGCCCGCCCCTGTGCTTCGAGCGCTGTATATGGCCGGGCTGCAGACCCGATCGCTGTAAGTTCGCCCACTTCCGTTCTGACCGTTCTGGTGACCGTTTTCGGCCCCGCCTCCTTCATCACGTACGGGAAGATACCCTGCACTGCAAGGGCGAGGAAAAGGAAGCCGAAACCAGCTATGAGCGCAATAACTCTGGCACTTTTCATGGTTCAATCCCTGTCTTCCTCTGCCCCATGAGAAGATTTACGCCCACAAGGGCTATCCCTATGTCCATCGTGATGCCGGCAAGTGTTCTCAGCAGCCAGTACGGCTTCATGGAAACTATGCTGTCGACAAACTCCGCACCTTCCATCAGCACTGTCCCCTGGATGAGTCCCTGAAGCGTAAGGATGAAGACCATGCCGGAGATGCCGAGCATGATCATCCAGGTGCTTGTTTTCGCGATCGATTCATGGAACACTGCTCCGGTGACTCTCGGCCATACGTAGTAGCACGCAGAGAGGACCCAGATGACATAGCCGCCAAAGACGGTCGCATGAGAGTGTGCTATGACAAAATCGGTGAAGTGTGTCGGCTTCTGGACACTTCTCAGCGCCTCGACAGAGCCCTGCGTGCTGCCGATAAAGTACATGACAGCGCCGAAGATGATGAGCTTTACCGTGAAGTCATCATGAAATTTTGACCAGTTGCCCCTGAGGGTCCCAAAGAAATTCACCACCACTGTCCAGACCGGTATAATGAGCATGACGCTGGCAACGATCGCCACTGTCTGCGTCCATGCAGGTATGGGGCTGAAGAGGTAGTGGTGTATACCGACAAACGGATAGAAGAACGCGAGAGACCAAAATCCGACAAGGGACAGTTTGTGGCTGTACAGGGGGCTCCTCGCCGCAACCGGCAGGAAAAAATAAACGACTGACAGTCCTGCCGGCGTGATCCAGAGGCCCACGACATAGTGCAGGAAGAGGCCGTGGAGCGCAGCATTGTTCACGCCGGGCGCGGCATAGGGAACGACGAAGTTCCCGTAGACAAGGTTTATTCCTGTCCATACGAGAGCCGCAATGATATACCAGAGGGAGACGTAGATCTTCTCTTCATTCCGCCGCGCAATGCTCATGAAGACCTGGACCCCTATAATGGCGAGGGAGGCAATCAGTCCAAGGGGCAGAGGGTTGGGCAGTTCGGCCACTTCGAGGCCCTTGTTGTATCCGAACAGGACCGAGAGCAGTGCAACGAGGAGTGTGCCGTTCCAGAGCCACACAGCATACTTCGACCATGCTTCGCGGTACATGCGCACGCCGGTCAGCTTCGGTACCATGTAATAGACAAGGCCGAGGAAGATCGTTGAAAAGACGCCGAAGATGACGCCGTTGACATGGACCGGCCTGAGCCTCCCGAAATGACTGTACTGTGTGCTCAGGAGATCAGGGTAGTTGAATTTCAGGGAGAGAAGGATGCCTATGGCAGGTGCGAATATGGCCCAGAAAAAACCCCAGATCATCCATGTTGATACGATCTTGTTATCGACGAGTTCGCCCTCAGAATGATTTTTCATCCGTATCACCTATGATGAACTGCAAACAGCCGTGCTGGCAGTGTTGTGACCATGCAGTCCTATTCAGGGTTCAATCTCCAAATACAAACTTATTGACAAACCGCTCGACTACGGCATCAAGATACGCATATCTAACACCGCCCATGCAGGATTCTGCATCTGTCTTGTCAATATGCGTCAATAGCATTTTGTTCCCTTTTGACAATGTGAGACTGTATCCCTGCGACTCACTGTCGAAATTCAGCGAGAGCGATACGCCTTGCTCTTGAAGCTCAGGATATAGTTCTTTCAGTCTGTTTCTTAATGCACTGACGGAATACGCCATACACGTTTCTCCCACTCTTGCTGACATAATTTCATTATCTCCATGCGCTGCCGGTTTATTCTGCAAAGAATCTCATGCGCTCCATTTCTTTAAATGCCCACGCATCGGTCAACAGTTCATCGTTCCCTGTTTCCGGCAGACTCGCGGCATATTCGATCAGGAAAAGGAAGGCAAGCCTTTTTTTATCGGCATTCAGTCTTCCTGCGATGTCCGAACGATTGTCTTGCAACTGGTTTCTGATGCCCAGGGCATTTATGCGCTGAGATACGACTTTGTCGGAAATATGCTTCCGAATCAGCATGTTGCATTCACCCGAGCGAAAGGTGATAAATCTGAATGGCCTTTCAGCATCGGATTCGGGGATACCTTTTCCTTTGCACCATGATGCGATATCCTCCACGAAAACCATGCTTTCCCGGGGCAGGCAGCACTGGTCCATCAGGAACCCGAAGAGGTCCGCGTAGTCCGCGGCAAATAAGCCCTTCTCTTCAGATCCCTTCATGACCCTGACCGTTACCATCCAATCTAAGCATCCACTACTATTCTGATTTCCGGAGATCGAAGAAACAATCAGATTCACCTATTTTTTTCGTCAGTTACAGGGAATGCCGATGTCAGCATTCCCTGACAGGGACTTTTCCGGATGTTTTTTTGGTATATACTATGAATAGCCCATAAGAGGCCCGGTTGCGGCTGATTTTTGGGATACATTCCCTGCAATGAACGAAAAAGAAAAGACAGATGCCGACGTGACCGCTGCGAACAGGGTGCGCAAGGAATCGGGTGATTTACTGCGCGAGAACGACGGCACCGGACGAGATACGGCCGAAGAAAGGCTTGCTCATCTGGCTACGTTCCCGCAACTCAATCCGAACCCGGTCCTGGGAACAGATGTTTCCGGCAACCTCACGTTCGTCAATTCGGCCACGAAGGTGACATTGGAGAGCCTTGGTCTGAGCCTCGAAGACGCACGGGCATTCATTCCTCCGGATTTGCCAGATGTCATCGCTGAGTGGGACAGACAGCGTTCATTGACCGTAAACCGTGAGGTAACGATCAAGGACCGGACATTCAGTGAGACTATCTGTCTGGTGCCCCGGTTGAACGTTGCCCTCATTTATACGCATGACATCACCGAGCGCAAGCTTGCGGAAAGGGCTCTGCGGGAAAGCGAACAGATGTATCGCGCCATTGGGGAAAGCATTGATTTCGGCACCTGGATTTGCGCTCCCGATGGTCGAAATATCTACGCAAGCGAATCATTCCTTAAACTCGTCGGCATGACCCAGGAACAGTGTTCCAACTTCGGCTGGGGGGATGTGCTGCATCCCGATGATGCGGAACGCACTATCGCAGCATGGAAAGAATGCGTGCGCACCGGCGGCGCCTGGGATATCGAGCACCGGTTCCGCGGGACGGATGGACAGTGGCATCCTATACTGGCGCGAGGTGTGCCGGTGAGGGACGAAGAGGGGCGGGTTAAATGCTGGGCCGGCATCAACCTGGATATTCAGAGGCTGAAACAGACTGAACAGGCGCTGACAGAGAGCGAGGAAAGGCTCCGCATCTTTGTCGGGCATGCTCCGGCTGCTATCGCCATGCTGGACAACGATTTGCGATACATAAGCGCCAGCCGAAGGTGGTTTTCGGACTACGGTCTCGATGAACGGGACATTATCGGTCTTAACCATTACGAGGTTTTCCCCGACATCCCTGAACGATGGAAAGAAACGCTCCACCGGTGCCTGGCCGGAGCTGTCGAGCGGAACGACGCTGACCCCTGGGTCCGGGCTGACGGCCATACCGAATGGGTGCGCTGGGAGGTCAGGCCGTGGTATAAGAGCAGCAACACGGTCGGCGGTCTCGTTATTTTCTCGGAAAACATAAATGATTTCAAGGCCGCAGAGGATGCACTGCGCAAAAGCGAAGAAAAATATCGTCTGTTGTTCCGGAACATGGCCGAAGGGTTTGCGCTCTACGAACTCTTGTTCGATGATGGGGGCCGGCCGGTGGATTGGCGCGTCCTTGAGGTAAATGACGCCTACGAACAACATACCGGGATATCCCGCGGGAAAATAGTTGGACGCTGCATCAGCGAAGTCTTTCCTGATGCCGTGTCTCAATACCTTCCGATATTCGCACGGGTGGTTGCTGACCAGAGGGCCGAAGATTTTGAGACATATGTGAAGCATACGGGACGCTGGCTGCATGTTGTTACCTTCCCTGCAGGGCTTCGCCGTTTTGCCAGCACGATTACTGATATTACCGCTCGCAGGCAGGCAGGGGAAGCACTGCGCAAGATGAACGATGAACTGGAAGCACGCGTCAACGAGCGGACGGCCCAGGTGTCCATACAGGCGAAGGAGATCGGGGACCTCTATAACAATGCCCCCTGCGGTTATCATTCGCTTGACGGCAATGGGGTCGTCATCAACATCAACGATACTGAACTTCAGTGGCTGGGATACTCGCGCGGCGAGGTCGTGGGTATCAGGAAGTTCACGGATTTTCTGACCCCGCGGAGCAGAAATGTCTTCGCCGAAAACTTTCCGAAATTCCTGGAACAGGGATGGATACGGGACCTTGAATTCGAGGTCATCCGCAAGGACGGGAGCACGTTCATAGCATTATTGAGCGCGGCCGCGGTATGTGACAGCGAAGGCAATTTTGCCGTGAGCCGGTCAACCATGTTCGACATCAGTTCCCGCAAGGAGAATGAGAGAAAGATCATTGCGACAAACGACCTGCTGAAATTATTTTCTTCCGCTCCCACATGCGATGATTACCTGAATGATGCTGCAGGGCTGATAAAAAAATGGTCGCGCTGTTTCTGCGTCGGCATCTGCCTGCACAATGAAGACGGTAAGACGTCCCGCGGCGCATATGCTGGGGTCGCAAGGGAGGTCTGGGAGAAGGAGGTATGTCTTTTCGAAGGAAAGGGTGCCTGCAGGGGCATCCTGAACAATGCGGATACCCCTGAGTGTCACGACAGCTCCTGCATTGCCTGCAATGGCATGTTTGTCTGCAACGATTCCTCACACGTACTGTCCCCGGAAAGCGGACTGGCTGCAAGAACCCTGATGGAAAGGGCTGAGGAGCTGGGTTTTCTGTCCGTTGCGATCATGCCGGTCCGTTATCGTGAAAAAATGTTGGGGTCTATCCATCTTGCCGACAGAAGAAAGAACGCCATTCCTCGTCAGACTACCGAGCTTATGGAATTGATCACCCCCCTGATCGGAGAAGCTATCTTCCGGTTTTCCGTTGAGGAGTCATTGATGGTCTCCCGTGAACAGCTTCGCAACCTCTCCCTTCACCTGCTTACCGCGCGGGAAGAAGAACGGACTTTGGTGGCACGGGAGATCCATGATGAACTTGGCCAGACATTGACAGCCGCCCGTATCGAACTTTCGTTGCTGAAAAAGACTCTCCAGAAAAAAGATATCGCTGAGAAGAAATTGCAGTCAGCGATGGATCTCATAGACAGTGCGGTTGAGGATGTCCACAAGATCTGCACTGAACTGAGGCCCCGAATGCTTGATCACCTCGGGCTCGAAGCAGCAATGGAATGGCAGGCGAAGAGGTTTTCCGACTCGGCAGGGCTTAACTGCTTCCTTGAATTTCCGCCCCAGCATGTGACTCTGCCGACGGTCGTCACTATTGCCATGTTCCGTATTTTCCAGGAGGCCCTTACCAACGTGGTCCGCCATGCGCAGGCCACGAGCGTATTCGTTCGGCTTGCCGTAGAAGAAGACACTATCATGCTCGTGATGACAGACAACGGAAAGGGTATTTCGCCGCAGGATATCGCCAAAATGACCTCATTCGGCGTCACGGGGATGCGGGAAAGGGCAAGGGAATTGGGCGGCGATTGTGTGTTCACCAGTGACAACAGCAAGGGGACAACGGTCACCGTGACCATTCCTCTGGGAAAAGGGAGAGCGCATGTTCAGAATTCTGATAGCAGATGACCATCCGATAGTCAGAAAGGGCCTTGTGCATGTCCTTGAAGACAGCGGCATCGTCCGCAGCATAGAGGAGGCCGCGAACGGCCAGGAAGTCCTTGACAAGGTCAAGAGGGCGCGTTTTGATGTTGTTCTCCTCGACATTTCCATGCCGGGCATGGGCGGCATCGAAACCCTGGAGGAGCTCAAGAAACTGTATCCCTCTCTGCCTGTTCTTATGTTGAGCATGTACCCGGAAGAGGAATTCGCGGTCAGGGCCCTGAAGGCGGGGGCTTCCGGATATCTTACAAAAAAGAGTGCTTCCGATGAATTAACCGACGCCATCAGGAAAATCTCCCGGGGCCAGCGCTACATAAGTTCGTCTCTTGCCGAATTCCTGGCTGTGAACCTGACGGAAGACACGGAACGGCCCCTGCACGAACTGTTGTCAACCAGAGAATTACAAGTATTGCGGATGATCGTGAAAGGCATGTCCATTAAAGAGATAGCCGGGGAAATATCACGCAGTCCGAAGACCGTCAGCACATTCCGTTCCCGTATTCTTGAGAAATTAAAGATGAAGAGCAATGCGCAGCTGATCCAGTACGCGATGAAAAACAATCTGATCGACTGATGCCTTCCCTTGGTTCCCCTGTACGGAAGTCTTAGGAATAATCCTACAGCATACTACCGATAAATTGACAACCGGACTGTAAGCCCGCTGATAGCCTTTATCCCGGTCTGCTGGTAATCTCAAAGTCAAGTTCCTTTCAGGCCTGTGCCTGCTTACCAACAACTGTCTGAGGAGGTATGAATGCAGGATGCTGAACAAATATGATCATATAAAAGCAGAACAGGATATGGACCCTCTTGGCCGGGATGGTTCCCTGGTCAGCGACATCTTCTGGGATGACGATGTTGATAGCGAGGCGGCGAGATGGGAAGGCGGCGCGGGCACGGATACAGACGAGGATGACTTTGACATCCTGCGGACGTATCTTGCCGAGATAGGGGCACGACCTCTACTCAGTCGGACCAGCGAGCGTGAGATCTTTGAGCAGCACGAAAAGAGCAGGGAAAAGATCATCATAGCCCTGTTTTCCCTGCCCTATCATGTTGAAAAACTGGTGGCGACGGCGAAGATGGCCGTGAAGAGGATAGTGCCGTTCGACAATCTCGTCAGAAATATATTGCATGCCGACAACATGGCTGAAAAGGCTGAGCATATGTTCATGACCTCGGCAGATCGCATCATCCGGCTGCATGCGAGGATGCATCGTGTCGGTGTCCACAAGCAGGCGGCAGCACGCACGGACAGGAATTCGGGAGGCGCTGCAGAGGCGTCCTTGCTTGAAAGAACCCCGCTGATCGAGGAGATCATTTCCCTGCGGCTGAAGCCCGACTTTATTATGGAACTGCTAGAGGATTTCATGCTCAAGGTCAAGGAAATGGAAAGGATCCGATCAGGGCTGTCTGCGGCCAATGCGGGCAGTGCTCTGCGCCGGTTCGAACAGATGATGGGAGCGTCCCATGCGAAGATCGCGCAGGTGCTCTCAGCGTGTGAACATACGTTAGCGGAGATGGAAGAGACCAAGAGACTTATCATTGAGGCCAACCTGAGGCTTGTGGTCAGTATTGCAAAGAAATATCTGGGTTCCGGAAGGGTAAGTCTCACAGACCTCATCCAGGAAGGCAATATCGGACTGATGAGGGCTGTAGATCTTTTTGACTGCCGCACGGGCTACAAGTTCAGCACATACGCAGTATGCTGGATAAAGCAGTCGATCACCAGAGCGCTTTCGAACCATTCGCGCACCATCCGTTTCCCGGTCCATGTCGCGGATAAGGTCCATAAGATCCTGCGCTGTGCCAGAGAGCTTTCCCAGGAAAACAGCGAAGATACGTCTCACGAAGAGATCGCTGCACGGCTGAACGTCCCGGGGCAGCAGGTCATGGAGCTGCTGCACCTTTCCCGGGAACCCGTATCGATCAATACGCCTATCCGCGAGGACTCGGAACTGAGCGATCTCATTGAGGACACGCCGGTGCCTTCACCTCTGGATGCCGCGATACATGCCGATATCAGGACAAAAGTCGACATGGTCCTTAGCCAGCTCGACCCGAAGTCCGAGAAGATCATACGGAAAAGGTTCGGTATAGGAGAAGAAGAACAGACCCTCGCGGTGATCGCGAAAGAATTCAACCTGTCCAGGGAGCGGATCAGGCAGATAGAAGGCAACGTCATCAAGAAGATCAGGTCACGGCTTCTCGTGGAGCAAAGTGGCATCGCTTCTGAGCCGGCGTTTTCCGTGCAATGATATGCGGTCTCTGATCCATCACCGGAGCGTCCGTCTCCGCGGGTAACGCGCGCTGTCATGAACAGTCGTGGTGGCCGGCGTCAGGCAAGATGAATAGATATCCGGAAAGGAGAGCCGACAATGCCAGTACTTGAGGTCTCCGGTATGAAGATCGAGGTAGACGAAGACGGGTTTCTGATCGATATGGGGCAATGGAATGAAAAGGTCGCCTGCGCAATAGCTGAGCGCGAAAATGTCGACGAGCTGACCCAGGACCGAATGGACATCATCAGGTTTCTCAGACGGCATTATGAACAGTATCAGTTCTTCCCGATACTCACCGCGGTCTGCACCAATGTCCACCAGGAAAAGGGCTGCATGCAGCATCGTTTTGTAGATCCGCTCAAGGCATGGAAGATCGCAGGACTGCCTAAGCCGTCTCCGCAGGTGATCGGATACCTGCACGGTGAAGGCGGCGTAGTGTAAAAACACGCATCAGGAAGAATGCCGCCAGGCGGACCCATTGATCTGCCCGGGGGGACATAAATGCAAAAGGAGAGAAAAAATGGATTTGAAATTGACCAATCTGGAGGCGGTAGCAATCATGAACGCTCTGCAGCATTATTTGAAGGCCGTAGAGAAGATGGGCGACGAAAAGGGCGTGCAGACAGAGAAGAAGACCGTCAGGGGCATCATCAGCAGGATTGAGTCCATGCCGGCAGGAGAAGTCCAGTAACTTCCCGACAGCGGATGCCGACAGGAAAAGCGGCAGCACGAAAACAGGAACGAGGTTCTCTATGGGATATTCGAATGTGGCGCTGAAGGACAAGATCATGGAGATGTATCCCGAGGTCGAACGTCATGGCATCGCGGTAAGCCTTGAGTATAGTGAAGATAAGCATGCCTATATCGTCAAGTTCAAACGAGGCGCTCATGAACTTACCACGCACCTTGACAAAAAGGACGCGGATGAATGCATGAATGGATACAAGTGTATATATCTTGGCATGCAGATCGGTGAATTTATCGGAAATTTTCAAGAACGTGAAAAAGGAAGGTAAGGGAACTCCATGAAAAAACCCGTCATCGACTGGGATACGTGCATAGGATGCGGCTCATGCGTTGAACTGTGCCCTGAGGTGTTCGAGCTCAGGGATGAAAAGGCATATGTAACAGCCCCTGAAAAGTGCGACTCGTGCAATTGTCAGGAGGCGGCTGATATATGCCCGGTTGAGGCCATAACAATAGTTGAATCATGAGGCAAAGTCGTATGCTGCTCAGCAGACAGGGAATCGGCCTTGAGCGAGCTTGTCGCAGAAGGCCGAGATATGAGAAAGTTCCTTCTCCATGATCGACGAAACCTGTCGTGATATGTCTTTCAGCGCAAGGCCTTTATCCAGCAACACCTGAGCGGTCGCCATTTCCGGTTCGCTGACCGGCGAGCCTATTCTGCTGAGCAATTGCACGTATACTTCCGCTATCCCCTCGACGTTCCGGCATATCTTTTCCGCTACTTTATGTGAGAGAACATTGTATATCTTGCCCACATGGCTTACGGGGTTCTTGCCCGCGGCAGCTTCGGCGCCCAACGGCCGGCCCAGCGATATCAGGCCATTGACGCGGTTTCCCCTTCCCACCTGCCCGGAGTCTGCGCTTTCTGCCGACGTCCCGAGAATGCTGAGGTAGATTCCGCCGATGCCCCGTCCCTCTATATCAAGCGCATTCAGATGCAGGTCAATGGATGTGAAGTCCCTAACTGTCTTCAGGAACCTCGCGATATCTCGGCGGATATCCTCCTTTCTGGCAAAGTATGCCCGCTCTGATGTTATGAACCGGGAGATGAGCGGCATAGCTACGGTCAGGGCAAGGGCCCTGCCGTTTCTCAGTCCCATGACCTTTATGTCCTCACCGGTCTCCGGATAGCGGGATTTGAATGCTCCGGAGTTCAGGTAGCGCTCGAGCTTCAGGACGAGTTTCTCGGTCGGGGAAAGGGGGAAGAAGCCGACAAGCGCCGACGTATCATTTGCGCCGCGCGCCTTTCCAGCTCTCCTGAAAATATCGGTCAGTTCTTCCGAGCCGGAAGCCAGGACAGAATGGTAACGCACATGTCGGTCAGGGTCCACATTACGCAGGTTTTCCTTCAGCCATTGTTTTGCTGCGCTGAACGCGATTTCGTTCACCGGTATTTTTCTGCCTGCAGCCTCAAACGTGGCACGGTCGCCGATATACAGTTCCATAGGTTTTTCGATCATTCCACCTCTGAACTGCAGCCGGCCCCGGCCGGCAGCGAGCAGGCCTTTGTCAATGTTGTGATGGAGTACGGCGCCGAACTCTTTCTTGTATTCTCTCGAAAGAGCAACCGAGACAGCTTCCATAATGGAGTCACAGATCGTGTCCGGATGGCCGGTGCCTTTTCTCTCCACGATTTCAACACGCCGCCGTGCGACCGGTCTGCATCTGAAAGGTTCGACGATGATCATATCCAGATTCTATCACGGACACCGCAGGCGATAACGCAAAAAAGTTTGCACATGCCGGCACCCGATCCCTGTTTGGGCAAGGGTCCCGGCGAATCTATCAACGATGCCGGTCTTCCGCCGACCTTTCGCTGAGCGCAGTTTGTTGCTGACCACAAAGAAATGTCGCTTGGACTGAAATGCAGTCCTCCGTCGTTGGTTGTTTGTTCGTGGGGAAAACAGGTAAAATAAAAATATTTGTTAAGCAGTTTGTTAACTTCTTGATGAGATCGAACTATCCAAGGATAATCATTGCAGGTGTCAGGGGCGGGGCGGGGAAGACCGCGGTCTCGCTGGGCATTATTGCTTCCTGGAAGCAACAGGGCCGGGCAGTCGTTACCTTCAAGAAAGGTCCGGATTATATTGATGCGGGATGGCTTTCTGCTGCAGCAGGACATCCCTGCTATAACCTCGACCCTTTTCTCATACCCCAAAAAAAGATCATGGCCTCTTTCCTCGGGCATTACGGGAAAGCCGACTGCGCGGTGATAGAGGGAAATCGGGGTCTCTATGACGGCATGGATGCGTCCGGCACCTACAGTACTGCTGAACTCGCCAAGGCCCTCCATACGCCGGTCATCCTCGTGATGGATTGCACAAAGGTCACCAGGACGGCAGCCGCAATGCTGCTGGGCATGCTCAAGTTCGATCCGAAGGTGAAGATCTGCGGAGTTGTCCTGAACCGCATCGCAGGCAGTCGGCATGAAATGGTGATCAGGGAGGCAATAGAAAAATACTGCGGTGTCCCTGTGGTCGGCGCGATACCAAAGCTGAGAGGTGGCCAGCTTTCCGAACGGCACATGGGACTTACACCGTTCCAGGAGCATCCAGGCGTTAATGAGACTATTCGTGCTGTCGCCGGGATAGCGGCGAAATACCTCGATCTGGGTAAAGTCTGGCAGTTGGCTGAAGCTGCTTCGCCGTTGTCATCGGGACAGAAGGTCGAAGGCAAAAGGCGAAAGACCAAGGATGTCTCATCCCCTGCCCTTTGTCTTGCGCCGGTCGTCCGGATCGGCATCATCCGCGACTCAGCCTTTCAGTTCTATTATCCGGAGAATTTCGAGGAACTTGAAAAAAGGGGTGCACTGCTCGTTGAGATCAGCGCCCTCACGGCGAGGAAGCTGCCTGATGTCGATGCCCTGTATATCGGCGGTGGCTTTCCCGAGACTCACGCCATTGCGCTTGCCAAGAACAGGGCATTCAGAACCTCCGTGAAAAAGGCGGTCCTGCAAGGTCTCCCCGTGTATGCGGAATGCGGCGGCCTTATGTACCTCGGCGAGGAACTGGTACTGGATAATAAGACCTATCCCATGGCGGGCATCTTCCCTCTCAGGTTCAGTCTTGAAAAGAAGCCCCAGGCCCACGGATACACTGTCGTAAAAGTAGACAGGGAAAACCCCTTTTATGAAAAGGGCACGGTTCTGAAGGGCCATGAATTTCATTATTCGGCTGTCAGGCCTTCGCGCAGAACTCCGGACATGCGTTTTGCATTCAGCATGGAGCGGGGAGAGGGCATTACGGGCAGACGGGACGGCATCTGCTTCAAGAACGTGCTTGCGACCTACACGCATATCCACGCGCTGGGTTCGCCCGAATGGGCAGAAGGCATGGTTAAGAGGGCGATGGAATACAAAAGGGGCAGGAGCTGATGCAGAAAGCTGAGGTCAGGGAATTATTGGATTCGTACAACCTGCAGCAGCTTGTCGAGGCGGCAAAAAAGGATCGCGGCATTGTCAGGATGCTCATATCCCTGGTCTATGATAAGGAGGATGTTCAAAGCTGGCGCGCGATCGAGGCTATCGGTATCGTGGCAGGAGAGATCGCGAAAACGAACGCTGACATTGTCAGGAACCTGAGTCAGCGATTCCTCTGGATGCTGCGGGAAGAGTCCGGCAATGGCCCCGGAAGCGCACCCGAGATGCTGGGGGAGATCGTGAGAAACAGCCCGGATGTTTTTGCTGACATCGGGCAGGTTCTTACGTCATTTCATGACGAGCTGATGCTCAGGAGGGGCGTGATGCGGGCGCTCTGGAGGATCAGTGAAAAGCGCCCTGACCTCCTGTGCATGACATGCGAGCTCATAGAGAAGAATCTGTACCTGAATGATGGAGACGCCGTCGTACGGGCGTATGCGCTGATGACAGCAGGGGCACTGGATATGAAAGACCTCCTGCCGGTGATTGAAGGTCTGAGGAACGACAACAGTTCCGTCAGGTTTTATGATGGCGGGGAGTTTATCCAAACAACGGTGGCAGAGGTCGCTAACAAGGTATGTGCCGGTTTTGCCGGCAGGGAGAATTGACATAATCATGATGAACACCGGAAGAAGAGACAATATCCTCAGATGCCCATTTTGTGAACGTCCGCTCGGGGCAGCCGAGCAGATCATGACGAAGTTCGGCAATGTGATCGAGGGCGGCAGATGTGATTGCGGCGCAGTGTACGTTTACGACGGCTCCGGTCATAATGTGGGAGATGCATATGTTGACGCCCTGACCCTTGCCTGCGACGGGGATCTGGACACTGCATGGTCCATGACCCCGGGTGAGGACTACGACGTCAAGGAATTCTTTTATGACCAGAGAAGAAACCGTTTCAGCACCGAGACTGTCGGCAGGGGGAGGCGTGCTGCAGTCTATCTCTTTGTAAAAGTAATAAAATGAGATCCCCAGTGCTTTGTTGAAAAAAATCCTTGCATTATGGTTATATACAGAGTTTCGACTTCCGGCAATCCCGTCTTTAAAAAATAAAGAACAATGATTTGATGATAAAATTTTTTTATTTGACCGGAGTACGGGTTCTGTATTAGTGTTTATAGCTCGGTAGAGATTGTTTTTGATGCAAGCATTCATATGTGGGGAGCTATTCCCTTCGAATGTATATTTGAACCTAATGTGAAAGGGGGCAGTATTATGGCAACAATGGAATTTCAGGGAAAGTCAGTTGAGGTAGATGACGATGGTTATCTGCTGAACCTTGATGATTGGACAAAGGAGATGGCAGACCATCTCGCAAGCCTGGACGGGGTTACCCTTACTCCTGCGCACTGGGAGGTCATTAACTTCCTGCGTGACTATTACAAGCAGTACCAGATTGCTCCGATGATCAAGATCCTTGTTAAAGAGATCGGAAAGGCCATGGGCCCGGAAAAAGGCAACACCAAATACCTGTATGAGCTGTATCCGGGCGGTCCTGCAAAGCAGGCATGTAAATATGCAGGGCTTCCGAAACCTACCGGTTGCGTATAGCCCTTTGGCTGTACATTCGTTGAACAAAAACAGTACCCCATGGAATCTTCTCTGGGGTACTGTTTTTTATCCTGTTGCCTCATGAGTCGTATCAGCTGCTCAAGACACAGGTTCTCGTGCCGCGAAATATTGGGGGGATTTTTCGAATAGATGAGCCTGAAGGTTATCCTTTCAGCGAAAAAAGACGGATTGCTTGCTGCATGGTTTGACAGGATCCTTGATACGTATCCTGCCGAAACCGCCAAGTTTCTTAAAAACCAGAAGGATAAGTTTGCGAATCCGGTCGGTCAGGCCATCCATGCAGGGATAGAAGATATATTCCGGGAACTCCTCAACGGCGGAGAGATCGAGAAGATTTCGGGCTTTCTCGACAATATCATCAGGGTTCGGGCCATCCAGGAATTTAGCGCCTCACAGGCCGTTGCTTTTATTTTTTTCCTGAAAAGCGTTATCAGGGACGGCATCAAGGATACACCCCTCACCCCAGAGCTCTCCGAAGAACTTGTAGCCCTTGAATCGCAGATCGACTCACTTGCCCTCATCGCTTTCGACATCTTCATGCAGTGCAGAGAAAAACTGTACGAGATCAAGGCGAACGAAATGAAGAACATGACCTACCGGCTCCTCCAGAAGGCGAACATGGTTACCGAGACCGAGGACCCAGAGAAACAAACCAATTTTATCGCAATACAAAAGAAAGAGGTAAACACATGAAAACCGTATTACCCTTTATTGCAGTTGTGATACTCATGCTGCTTCCATTGTTCGGGGTGACGGTGGCACATCAGACGCAGGTTTTCTTCGGGGTCATCGTACCCTATGCAGCGGTAGCGGTGTTCGTGCTCGGTTTTATCTACCGCGTTGTCCAATGGGGAAAATCTCCTGTGCCCTTCTGCATCCCGACAACATGCGGGCAGCAGAAATCGCTCCCGTGGATCAAGCAGGACAAGCTTGAGAACCCGGTCACGACGATGCAGGTCGTGGGAAGGATGTTCCTTGAAGTATTATTCTTCCGCTCCCTCTTCAGAAATATGAAGACGGAGATGAAAGAGGGGAAGGCGGTCTATGGCTCAGAGAAACTGCTCTGGCTTGCCGGACTCGCGTTCCACTGGTCGTTCCTGTTCATTTTTGTACGGCACTACCGGTTCTTCGTTCAGGACGTTCCTGCGGTCATCAAGATGATGGAGGGGGCAGACAGCTTCTTCCAGATCGGCGCGCCGCTTTTTTATATGACTGACGCTGTGATCCTCGGTGCGGTCACGTTCCTCCTCGTCCGGAGGGTTTATCTGCCCCAGATCAGATACATCTCGCTTGCTGCCGATTTCTTCCCGCTTTTTCTGATCCTCGGCATAGCGATCACGGGCATCCTCATGAGATATTTCTTTAAGGTGCACATCGTCGGCGTCAAGCAGCTCGCCATGGGTCTGGTGAGCCTGAACCCTATCATCCCACAGGGCATCGGGGCCATTTTTTACGTGCATCTTTTCCTTATCTCCATTCTCCTGATGTATTTCCCCTTCAGCAAGCTGATGCATATGGGCGGGGTCTTTCTGAGCCCGACGAGAAACATGGCAAATGACAGCAGAATAGTACGGTACATCAATCCCTGGAACTATCCTGTCCATGTCCATACCTACGAGGAGTATGAGGATGAATTCAGGGAGAAGATGAAAAAGGCCGGACTGCCGGTCGAAAAGGAGTAGCCATGGCAAAACTATCAACACCAGCAGAACTCTTAAAGATAGATTACAACCCTCCGCAGTCGGAAAACTGGATGGACCAGCCGGTCGAACTCAAGCCGGGCAACTTCTGTTGGGGGGCAAAGGGCAAGAACCTTGCAACGGTAGAATTCCCCAATGCCCGGGACTGGTCACCGGTCGAAGAGAACTGGAAGCTGCCGAAGGACTGGGAGGGTACGGTTCTCGAGGCGATGGCAGACAGGCTCTCGAAGTATCGTTCATTCAAGGTCTTCATGGACATCTGCGTCAGATGCGGTGCATGCGCTGACAAATGCCACTTCTTTATCGGAGGCGGAGACCCGAAGAATATGCCGGTTCTCAGGGCGGAGCTTTTGCGTTCCGTCTACCGGAAATACTTTACCAGCTCGGGCAAGTACCTCGGCAAGCTGGCGGGTGCCCGCGAACTCAACCTCAGTGTGCTCAAAGAATGGTGGTACTACTTCTATCAGTGTACGGAATGCAGGCGCTGTTCGGTCTTCTGCCCCTACGGCATCGATACGGCAGAGATCACGATGATGGCAAGGGAGTTCACCAATCTCCTCGGTCTGAACACGGACTGGATTTCCGGGCCGGTGGCAAACTGCTATATGAAGGGCAACCACCTCGGACTCGAGCCTCACGCCATCATGAACAGCATTGAGGGCATGATCGACGATATCGAGACCATCACCGGCATCAGGATAAACCCTTCCTTCAACAGAAAAGGTGCGGAGATCCTTTTTGTGACTCCTTCAGGTGACCTCTTCGCTGATCCGGGGACGTTCACCTGCATGGGGTACATGATGCTCTTCCATGAGCTGGGGCTTGACTACACATGGTCTACCTACGCATCGGAGGGCGGCAATTTCGGGTTTTTCACGTCGAACGAGATGGCCAAGAGGCTTAACTCAAAGATATACGCTGAGGCAAAGAGACTCGGCGTGAAGTACATCATCGGCGGCGAGTGCGGCCATATGTGGAGGGTCCTGAACCAGTATATGGACACGTGGAACGGACCGACGGATTTCATGGAAGTGCCGAAGTCCCCGATAACCGGTACGGTCTTCGACAATGCTGCATCGACCAAGATGATCCATGTGACGGAGTTTACGGCAGATCTCATCAAAAATAATAAGCTCAAGCTTGATCCGAGCAGGAACGACGACCTGGTCGTCACGTATCATGATTCCTGCAACACGGCGCGGGGCATGGGCCTTCTGGAGGAGCCGCGGTACATCATCAACAACGTCTGCAACAAGTTCCATGAGATGCCTGACAATACGATCAGGGAGCGGACCTTCTGCTGCGGCAGCGGAACCGGCCTGAACGCGAGTGAAAATATGGAGATCAGGATGCGCGGCGGATACCCGAGAGCAAACGCGGTCAAGCATGTAAAGGAACAGCACGGTGTGAATACACTGGCCAATATCTGCGCTATTGACAGGGCGACGCTCTCCGCATCCATGGACTACTGGGTGCCCGGAACGCGGGTGACCGGCGTGCATGAGCTCGTGGCGAACGCCCTGATCATGACGGGAGAGAAGGAGAGGGAGACAGACCTCAGAGGAGAGCCGCTCCCGGGGAAGGGAGGTAACGAATAATGTACAATTCCGGAAAGATCATAGCCGGACTGGCAGTCTTTTTCATCCTGGCAACGCTGCCCTTCCTGCTGAACCTTGGCAAGGCAAATGCGAAGATAGAGCCGAGCATCGACACGCCGGAGATAAATGCGATGCCGGTAAAGCATTGCGTGGAGCCGAAGGCCTTCATGAGGTCAGAGCACATGCAGCTCCTGAACACTTGGCGCGACGAAGTGGTCCGCAACGGAAATCGCATCTATGTCGGTTCGGACGGCAATGAATATGGAATCAGTCTCCAGAACGGCTGCATGAAATGCCATTCGAACAAGAAGGAGTTCTGCGACAAGTGCCACAACTATATGGCGGTGGTGCCATATTGCTGGAGCTGTCATATCGCACCGAAGGAGAACAAGTCATGAGCATGAACAGAAGACAATTTCTCAAATTAGCCAGTGCATCGACCGTCCTTGGTGTTGGCGGCGCTTCTGTCATCAGCAATATCGGCAGGGGGAACCTTGAGGCAGCACAGATCCACCCGGACCCGAGAGCCCTCAAGGCTAAGAGGTGGGGCTTTGTGGTTGATGTCAGCAAGCTCTCGACCGATGAGGACTACCAGAAGTGTGTCAACGCCTGCCATGACATTCACAACGTTCCCAACAATCCAAACCCGCGGCATGAGGTCAAATGGATATGGAGGGACACCTATGAGCATACCTTCCCGAACACCGCTGAAGACAAGATCATGAACAAGGAACTGCAGGAAAAGAACTTTCTCCTCTTCTGCAACCACTGTCAGAATCCAGCCTGCGTGCGGGTCTGCCCGACCAAGGCGACCTTCAAGCGCGCGAGCGACGGCATTGTGATGCAGGACATGCACCGGTGCATCGGCTGCAGGTTCTGTATGGCAGCATGTCCGTTCGGTGCGAGAAGCTTCAACTACACGGATCCACGCCCGAACATCAAGGTGGAGAATAAAACGTTCCCGACCCGTATGATCGGTGTTGTCGAAAAGTGTACCGCATGCTATGAGCGGCTTGCGATCGGTCAGCAGCCGGCATGTGCAGAGGCTTCCAGCGGCGCGATCGTTTTCGGCGATCTTGATGACCCCAATTCCGAAGTGCGGAAGCTGATCGCAGAAAAGTATACGATCCGGAGAAAGCCCGAACTCGGGACACAGCCGAGTATCTACTATGTGATTGGAGGTGGCGAGCATGCTTGAGAAGGCGCTGAGCGGAAGCAACAGATATTGGGCATGGATATTCTTCCTGCTTGCGGTGATCGGTGTCGGCTGCATTGCGTATTGGAAACAGCTGAACGAAGGTCTGGGTATCACGGGATTGAGCAGGGACGTATCCTGGGGTCTCTATATCGGCCAGTTCACGTTCCTGGTCGGTGTTGCCGCCTCGGCAGTAATGCTCGTTATCCCTTATTATTTGCATGACTTCAAAAAGTTCAGCAAGATCGTGATCCTGGGGGAGTTCCTCGCTGTCTCGGCTGTCATCATGTGCGTCCTGTTCATCATGGCTGACATGGGCCAGCCGATGAGGGTCGCCAATATCCTTCTTCATCCGACACCGGGGTCGATCGTATTTTGGGACGTGGTCGTTCTGAACGGCTACCTTTTGCTGAACCTGATCATCGGCTGGACAACACTTGGCGCCGACCGCAAAGGAGTCAGGCCGCCCGATTGGGTAAAGCCGCTGATCTACCTTTCTGTACCCTGGGCTGTCAGCATCCATACGGTCACAGCGTTCCTTTATGCCGGTATTCCGGGCAGACACTTCTGGCTGACTGCGGTCATGGCGGCCCGGTTCCTTGCGTCAGCGTTTGCAGGAGGCCCTGCCCTCTTAATTATTCTGGCTCTTCTGGTACGGAAATTTTCGAAATTCGATCCTGGAACAGAAGCAATCCAGGCCATCGGCAAGATCGTGACGTACGCGATGTTTGCCAACGTATTTCTCCTTGGCCTGGAATTTTTCACCGCGTTTTACAGCAATATTCCCGGCCACATGCATCCATTCCATTATCTGTACGTCGGAATAGATGGACACACAAAAATGGTTCCTCTGATGTGGCTTTCGAGCATCCTTGCGGTAGTCGCTCTGGCAATACTGGTATTCCCCCATCTCCGCAGGAACGAAAGCATTCTGGCTTTTGCCTGCATCGCCCTGTTCAGTTCCCTCTGGATCGATAAGGGTTTCGGGCTGATTATCGGGGGATTTGTCCCCAATATGTTCGAGGGGATCACCGAGTACTGGCCGACATTTCTCGAAACGCTTATAACGGCTGGGGTATGGGCCACGGGCTTCCTCATACTTACGGTTCTCTATAAGGTCGCGATTGCCGTGAGAGAAGAGGATACGGCGGTAGAGCATTGATATACATCGTATATGACGTGATGTCGGAGGATAAACGGAAAAAACATCCTTAGGGATGTTGAAACAAAGGAGGAAACATTATGTATCTTGTAGCTGTCAACGCAGACGTATGTACGGGATGTGAAGAATGTTCGAACAACTGTCCGGTAACTGTTTTTGACATGGTTGACGGGAAAGCCTCGCCAGCAAGAGCTGCCGATTGCGAAGGCTGTGAGACCTGCACGAGCGTATGCCCGTCGGGAGCGGTTACCCTTACCGAGATGTAACTGCTGTTCAGGCGGGCGGTAATCAGCAGCTGCCCGCCTGTTCCATGATAGACGCGCTGAATCGCTGCCAGTTCATAAGCGGCGGCACATGTACGGATTAGATATTTTTATTTGACGCATGAACATGCCAACTGGTATAAAACACTGCTTTCCTCAAAAATCCTTACATAGGAGGTGTTTCAATGAAATTAGCTGTACTCATGAGCGACTACAGAAACGGTATTGATATGATAGACAGGCTCAGTGCAGAATCGCTCGGCATCATTCTTGTCGGCAACGGCGTCTATCATGCGGCGGTAAAGGAGGGCGGCAAGACCTCATCACTTCTTGACAAAAAAGCAAATTTCTATGCCCTTACCGAAGACTTCGAGACCAGAGGGATAACTGCCGCAAATCTCGATAGCAGGGTGAAGGCGGTCAACTACGGTGATGTGGTTGATATCATTTTCAATGACTATGAAAAAGTAGTCTGGATATAAAAGGAGGCGGCAATGGGCAAATTGACCATAGGAACATTTTCATCACTCGTAGGCTCACTGTCCCTTGACTTTTCGGTGAAGCTTGCTGAAGCTGCCGTGAAAAAGGGACATAAAGTTGATTTCTGGATGTCCGGCAATGCCACCATGCTCGCGAAAAAAGGACAGAAGGCATTCAAGGACTATTCATTTTTGGCAAAGCCGATTCAGGAACTCATAGCGACCGGCAATTTTCAGATCTGCGCTTGCGAAGCATGCGCAGAGGCACGGGGCTATCACAAGGAAGACTGCCCTGACGGATTTATACGGAAGAGCATGGACTGGTATCTTGCGAGCACCTTTGACGCGGATAGAGTCCTTCATATAGGAGGAGACTAATATGGCGACAAAAAAACTTGCATTTATCGTTCGTTCACTGCCTTACAAAACTGAAGCATCGAGGCTTGCACTGACGCATGCGATTGCGAGCCAGACTGTCGAGATCTATCTGAATGACGGAGATCTTGTCGAAGCCTCTGTTTCGTATGTGGGGGACGGCGTCCTTAACTGTCTGAAAGGGCAGCAGGGCATGAAACATTATGGCATTACCACGATCGAAGGGCATGCCAAGAATTCCCTTCTACTCGACATGAGGGTCCTTATATGCAAGGAAGACCTTGACAAGTTCGGCCTGACCGAAGACAACATTCTGATGGACGCTGAGGACATTGGAGGAGAAACAAAAGCTAACGTTGTTTCGTACGGTGAAATACAGAAGGAGATGGACGCAGCAACCCATATCCTTGTTTGTTAATCTAAAAGGAGGAATATATGGCAGATTTGAAGTCACAGACACCTACACAGACACTTGATGTATTGGGAAGGGTATGCCCTTATCCGCTGGTTCTTTCCAAGAAGGCACTGGAAAAGCTCCCGAGCGGCGGTATCCTCAAGATCCTCTGCGATGCTCCTGCATCAGCTGAGGACTCGCTCCCTCGGTTCGCTCAGGATAAAGGGATGCCTTTTGAGGTCGTGAAACTGGCCGACAGCTGGGAGATATACATCCAGAAGCCCTAATTAAGCATACGACGATGAATAGGGGAAAGGCCTCCGGGTGATCCGGGGGCCTTTTTTTGTCCGAAATCCGGTCAGTGATCTTTGAGCGTGAAAGTGATGGGAACTTCTATGAAGTTGTTTGCAGCCGGGAAGGGAGACGCCTTGACCACGGTTTCCCGCGCCGCAGAATCGAGAATGGAATACCCGGAACCTTTCAGTATCCGGATCGACTCAGGATTCCCCGTCTGATTTATCCTGAAGCTTACCATTACAGACCCTTCCATCTGTTTTTTTTTGGCTATATAGGGATAGACAAGATTTGCCTGCAGTGCAGCCCGTATCCTCTGGCGCAGTGACGTATCTCCGGATGCCCCCTGTTGCTGTACGGTGCCGCTGCCGCCAGACGTTACGGCAGCGGTTCCCGCTGCCCTGCCGGCAGAAGGAAAAGCTGTCCCCGATCCCGCGGAAGACGCGGAATCTCCGGCAGCCTTTCCTTCTCCCTCCGGGGAGGACGCTGACGGGCTGAACGGAGAGTTGTCCGGAAGAGACTGCACGCCGGGAGCTTCGTGAGCAGTGGCAGCTTCTTCAGCCGCCGTAGGCTTAATGCCGGATAAATTTTTCATGGCAAGCCTCTTTTGCGTCATTTCCCTTGCCGGCATTGCCGTCCTTTGTTGCTGCTGTCCCGATGCTCCCTTTTGGCCGCCGTCAGGCTCCGTGTTCCATGCGTCTGTCAGCGACACGGAGACCACTGATCTCTGCCTGAGTTCGCTGCTGCTTCCCGCGACGAAAACAGCAGCGACCATCAGCACATGGACCATTACGGATAAGGCAATATTGTTCCTGATGCCAAACATGACTATAATGCTACGCGCAGTCCTCCGTAGAAATTGCGTTCAGGAGCGGGATAGAAATTCTTGGTGCCGGTGGAGCCTACGATGCCGTATTCAGAGAACTTCTCATCGAAGATGTTATTAACCCCGACATATGCTGTCAGAGACTTATAGGTGTATGAGAGTTTTGCGTTGACCACGGTATATGATTCCATTTTATCAAATTTGTTCTCGACGTCGTTGTCAAGGTATTTCCTGCCTGTCCAGGTGGCATTCGCGGCAAAAAGAAATGATTTGAGAAAACGGAAATCAGCCCCCACGCTCGCGCTATAGTTCGGAACGAGCTGAATGTGTTTTCCATCATACGGG
>VEOY01000149.1 GCA_012026685.1 Nitrospirota bacterium | reverse complement strand
GCGTCAGGAGAAAAGCCGGAACAGCAGGAACGTGAGGGTTGCCCCCATGAGAGCTCCGAGGAAGACTTCCCATGTCGTGTGCGCTTTCACGGCAAGCCTGCTCTGGCCGATCCAGACAGCAAGGAGAAAACAGAGCATCGAGATATAGACATTATCCGTTATGAAGGCTACGGAGACCCAGACCGAAAAGGCGAGGGCCGAATGGCCGCTCGGCATGCCGCCGCTCAGCGGCAGGCCTTTTCCGAAGTACGCCTTCGTGATGATCACAGCGATGAGCACCAGGATGAAGGCGATCAGAGATATTTCCTCCTTTGAATGCTTAGCGATATGGAAGCCTTCGCTGAAGATGGCTTTCACATACGGGAAGAGCACGACGTAGCCGAGGACTGCTGCGCCGAACGCGGCGATAAGGACAGCACCCGCCGCGATGTCCTTTGCGATGCGCGCTTTTTCGGAATAGTCCGGGGAGATCAGGTCGACGACAGCTTCGATCGCGCTGTTCATCATCTCTGCCGCGAGCACAAGGATGACGGCGAGGGAGATGATAACGAGTTCATTGGTCGAAACGCCGACCATATAACTGAAGAAGAGCACTGCAGCGGCAGACAGAAAATGATACCGGAGGTGCCGCTGTGTCTTGGCGCCATGCAGAATTCCCTCTATGGCATAATTTGCGCTCTTAATCCATTTCCGCAAGGGCATTGAGCAGTTCCTTCTCCTTTCTTTCCATGCGCGCCTTCTGATACTTTCCCGCTTCATGATCATAACCGGCAAGGTGCAGCAGACCGTGGACGAGGAGCCTGCGGATTTCTTCGTGGAATGCCACACCGTATGCTTTCGCCTGCCGCGCGGCCCTGGGCACGGAAATCACGATGTCGCCCAGGAGAACCGGCAAACGGCAGGGGGCAGAGGGCACCGGGCGGGCAGATGCACTGTGGATCGGCCCGGTATCCATGGGAAAGGAGAGGACGTCGGTATCTTTGGGAATGCCGCGATACCGGGCATTGAGAGACTTCATACGTGCGCTGCCGATAAAGGAAATGCTGAGCTCGACGCCAGCAAGACCGATGACCGTCCCCGCCACGGCAAGGTCTTTTCTGACCTTACGCAAATTTAGGCTTTTCGATCTTTGCCGGTTCCTTATGCGAATTACCATTGCCGAAATCAAACCCGGGATAGTCAATTCTCTTGTGGAGAATGCCGGTAAGGATGTAGATGAAACGTTTCTTGATCTCCGAGATATCCTTGAGCGTCAGTTCGCACTCATCGAGCTGACCCTCGAGAAAGATATGATTGATAATCTTCTCGACCAGAGCGGAAATCCGCGCCGGTGTCGGGTCATTGAGCACTTTCGATGAAGCCTCCACCGCGTCGGCCATCATGACCAGCGCCGCTACGCGCGTTTGCGGTTTCGGTCCCGGGTACTTGTATTCGTCCTCCGCAGGGACAGCGTCCTGGGGCATATCTTTTGCCTTCTGATAGAAAAAGCTCAGGAGGGCTGTGCCGTGGTGCTGCTTGATGATGTCGATGATCGTTTGCGGAAGCTTATAGTGCCTGGCCAGCTCTACCCCCTCTTTTACATGATTGATGATGATCATGCTGCTCATATGCGGCGTGAGCTTGTCGTGCTTGCTCGGTGCGCCGCTCTGGTTCTCGACGAAGTATTCGGGCATCTTCGCCTTCCCGATATCATGATAGTATGAGCTTACCCGGGCAAGCAGCGGATTTACGCCGACAGCCTCAGCTGCCGATTCCACGAGATTGCCGACGATCACGCTGTGATGATACGTGCCCGGAGCATTGATCATGAGCATTTTCATCAGAGGCTGGTTCAGGTCAAGGAGCTCGAGCAGGCTGATATCGGTCGTGATCTTGAAGGCATATTCGAGGACAGGGAGCAGAAGCGAAACCAGCGCCGATACCGAAACGCCGGAGAATACCGCGAGGACGAGTGCCGCCGGCGTCGAATCGCTGATCAACTCGCCGCGTGAGATGAGGAAGATGATCACCAGGGCAATGTTCGCGAGTATGACATACAGGCCGCCCCTGAGCAGTGCTGTCCGTTTCTTGCACCGTATCACGCTGAACGCCGCGGTAAGGCTGGCGACAAATGTATAAATGGGAAAGAATGCCTCCTCAAGCCAATAGCCTGTCAGCAGGCTGACGGTGAACGAAAATATGATCGCCGTATGAAAATCAAAGAGAAGCGTCACGAGCATGGCACCTGTTGCGATCGGAATGCCGTATACCGCGATGCCGGTATCACTGACGTCGAGTCCTTTCAGGAGCCCGCTCAGTACGTACTCGAACGACCTGCCGATGAGAAGCGTGCCGATGATCATGAGGCTGAGGAGCAGGAGCATGGCGTAGTTGTTTACGTATGCCGGCTTGTAACGCATGATGTCGCGGTACAGAACGAAAAGCAGGACAAACGACACCAGCGTACCGCCGATAAAACGCGACGGAGCGGCATCGACCGCGAGCAGGAGCGACGTTATGACCGCGACGCCGAAAAGATAGCCGGCCATGGCAAGCGCGGACCTTGCCGCCGGGGAATCAGGCTTTGTTATCGACAGTTCTGTTTTCATGCCGTTCGTATGCCTTGATAATCGCCTGGACCAGCCGGTGCCTGACGACATCACGCTCTGAAAAATTGACGAATGTTATGCCGTCGATGCCATCGAGGATCCGGATGACCTCGACCAGCCCTGACGGTCTCCCGGTCGGCAGATCGATCTGCGTGACATCTCCCGTGATGACGGCCTTTGAGTTGAAGCCGAGCCGGGTCAGGAACATCTTCATCTGTTCAGCAGTAGTGTTCTGAGCCTCATCGAGGATGACGAACGCATCATTCAGCGTCCTTCCTCTCATGAACGCCAGCGGGGCGATCTCAATCACGCCGCGTTCGATCAGCTTTAACGCCTTTTCTGCTTCCATCATATCATAGAGCGCGTCATAGAGCGGCCTCAGATACGGATTGACCTTTTCCTGGATATCGCCCGGCAGGAACCCGAGCTTCTCCCCTGCCTCGATGGCCGGCCTCGCGAGCACGATCCTGCTGATCTGCTTTTTCAGAAGGGCATTCACTGCCATGGCCATGGCGAGGTAGGTCTTGCCCGTGCCGGCAGGCCCGATGCCGAAGACGATGTCATATTCCCTGATCGAATCAAGGTAGCGTTTCTGATTCTCTGTTTTGGGTATGATGAAGCGGCGCTTGGATGATACCGGGATGTTGGTCGTGAAGAGTTCCTTCAGGGATATGGCTTCTCCTTCCGCGATCGCAGTGACCGCGAAGCGGATGTCTTCCGGCCTGAGCATATATCCCTGGCCGCTGATGTCCCTGAGGTCGCGGATCAGCTTCTCAGCCGTCCTGACACGGTCATCGTCTCCCTTGAGGAAGATCCTGTCTCCCCGGTAGCTCGCAGAGATACCCAGCGATTCTTCTATCAGTTTGAGGTTCTTCTCGAGGGCGGTGAAAAGAAAGGACGTGTCCTTTTCGCTGTCAAAGGCTATTTCGACGGTGTTCGTACCATCTCCTTATTCTGATTTGGTCGTGACATACGTGTGGAGCGCCTCCGTCTTTTTGAGTTTCAGTGCAAGAACCTCGGCGTCTTTCCTGTCCGGGAACTCTCCTGTCTTGACCTTGTAGATCTTAGTGCCTTTCCTGTCTTTTACCACAGAAATAAAGGGCTTATATCCTTTTTTTTCGAACTTCGCTTTCAGCTGTCTTGCCTCTGCAATGCTTTTGAATGCACCGATCTGCACGGTAAACACCTTGGGTTTCTCGCTGGTCCCGGGCTCTGCAGTGCTCCTGGCTGCAGCCTTGTCCGGGCCGGCTGCGACGGTATTGGCGCTTTTTTGCTGTACCTGCGGTGCTGCCACGGCAGCGTTACCGGCATGTTTTTCCGATGCGACAGGCGCGGATGCCGGCTGTCCGGGCGGTGCCGGAACAGCATCTGCGGCGGCCGCGTTCACCGGCTGCTGCAGCGGGGGTTGGGCAGGAAGCGGCGGCTGGGCATCCGGTCTTGTCTGCTGCGTTGTTTCCACCGCAAGCAGGGGCGGTGCCGGCGCAGTGCCGGCAGTGTTCTTGCCGACAAAGTATCCCAGGGTAAAGCTGATACCGGAAAAAACAATGACAAGAACGACAATAAATTCTTTGCCGAGAAGGAATCCGGAAGGCCTTTCTGGGTAGTCCTCTTCATTCATAAAACAAGCATAGCATCCCCATAGGAAAAAAATCTATATCCAGCGGAAATGGCCTCTTTATAGGCATTGAGCAGCTTTTTCCGACCCGCAAAAGCAGCGGTGAGCATGAGCGGCGTCGATTGGGGAAGGTGAAAATTCGTGAGCAGGACATCGGCCGCCCTGAACCGGTATCCCTCATGGATGAAAATGTCCGTGGTACCCCTGATCTTTCCGTTTGCCGGGAGGAGGGAGCTCCTTCCGGAGAAATATCCTTCCAGTGTTCGCGTGGTAGTCGTGCCGACCGTGAGCACTCTCCGGCCGTTCTTTCTTGCTTCTTCGACTGCCGCGATGACTGACGGACCGATCTCGAAATACTCCCTGTCCATAATATGGTCCTCTACGGTTTCGGTCTTTACCGGTCTGAAGGTGCCGGTGCCGACATGGAGCGTCACCATATGGATATCCACCGACCGTTCACGGATGACCCCGAGCAGTTCCGGCGTGAAATGGAGGCCGGCCGTCGGCGCAGCAATTGAGCCTTCCTTTTCTGCATATACGGTCTGGTAGCGCTGTTTGTCGTCTTCATCGGGTGTTCTCCTGATATAGGGCGGCAGCGGCATCTGCCCGTGTTCCCAGATCATCTTCTGCAGGTCTGTCCCGCCCCTGAAGGTGACGACCTTCCCCAGCGCCATCTGCGCAGAGAACCGGTCAGCGATGACCAGTTCTCCGGTGTAGCGCTCCCGCGACAGGACTTCCCATGATCCGTCGGGAAGGCGCGTTACCAGCAAAAAGTCGATCTTGCCGCCGGTCGGTTTCCGTGCGGAGATCCTGGCAGGAAATACCTTGGTGTCATTAAGGATGAGCAGGTCTCCGGGCGCCAGATATGACGGCAGATCAGAGAAGCGCCGGTGTTCCATGTCTCCATTTTTATGAAGAACAAGGAGGCGCGAAATATCCCTTTCTTCCGCCGGCCGTTCTGCGATCAGTCCGGGAGGCAGGAAGAAATCATACTCAGCGGTCCGCATAGGTCTGGATGACCGTGCCCGGATAGAAGTGCGCGAGGATATCCCTGTAGTTCATGCCGCTGCGTGCCATTTCGAGAGAACTCCACTGGCAAAGCCCTACGCCGTGTCCGTAGCCTTTTCCATCGAAGACAAAGGTGCTGTTGTCGCGGCTGAGCGAGAAGTTCGTGCTCGGCAGTCTGTTCCAGCCCAGCATCTTTCTCAGGTCCGTGGTCTTGACCGTCAGTGTCCCGCCGCTATGGATCACGTCAAGGGTCTTGACCCGTTTGGTAGAGGTATATGAGGAGACGGATATGTCAGAGATCCCTGAAATGTTGAGGGTTTTTTCGATCTCCTCGACCGGTATCCTCCTCTCCCAGATCCAGTACGGCGAAGTCTCGCAGCTCCCGGCCACCGGTTTCAGATAGGGATAACTTTTGCCGAAGACCTCTTCGGGCGCCTCGGTCAACCCCCCCGATGTCGAGTGGTAGAATGCTTCGATGAGCTTGCCGTTATAGGTGAGCACTTCTCTTTCCGTGTTCATGACCGCGTAGGATATGCGCGCGTTCTCGTTGGAACCCTTATAGACCTGGTGGAGCACGGATGACGTTATGTCAAAGTTAGGATTGGTGTTCTGCTGCTTCTGAAACATCGCGTAGGTCCTCGATATGACCGCCTGCACCTTGAGCGCTTCCATGTCCCAGTCAGCGCCGACCTCGGCACTCACGACGTTCTTGATATATTCCTCAAGAGGCAGTTCATTGATGAGGAAAAGTCCTCCCGTGCCTTTCCAGATTTCTATATTGCCCGGGTAATGGGTGCCGTTGACCAGAAGGTCGCCCTTGAGCCTGCCCATCGGTTCGAGCTTTTCATTTTTCGCAGGGATATTCTGAAAAACGTCGTCGAGGATGAGGACCTTGATGGTGGACCCCGCCTCCGCATGGGCGCAGAGCAGGAGTGAGAGCAGCAGGGCGATTACGCTGTTCCGCACGGTCATCTTCTTCCCAGCAGCCAGAAGAGGAGGGTAAGGACAATGCTGATCAGGACGCTCGTTGCGAGAGGAAAATAGAAGGTAACGTTCTTTTTCTGGATAAGGATATCTCCCGGCAGTCTGCCAAGCCACGGGAGCCTGCCCGCGAGGAGGATAAGTCCCCCAATGACTGCCAGTACGATCCCGAGCAGGATCAGCAGCTTGCCGATATGCTGCATGCCGTTATCCGCGATGTTCATGTCCTTTATGTCTTTCCCTTTCGCACATAGCGGTCCCGTTCCGAGTATATGCAGCCGCAGTATTTCTGGCGGTAGAGACCGAGTTCCCGGGAAAGACGCTGAGCGGTCTTCCATCCGGTCCTGAAATCGGTTGCGTGGAACGGAATACCATGACGCTTCCCTGCCTCCCGGCCGATAGTCTGTATCATATCAAATTTCTGATAGGGACTTACAAGCAGCGAGGTCGTGAAGCCGTCAAGGCTCATTCTCTTTGCCTCCCGCGCCGTTCTG
>VEOY01000212.1 GCA_012026685.1 Nitrospirota bacterium | reverse complement strand
CAAATTTACCTCCGCGTCGCCAGCTTCGCTGACTCTGCTCCGGGCGGCCATTCATCCCCAGGCTTAAAAGCCATGGGGTTTTCTGGCCGTTCTTATAAAGAAGAATTGGGGGCATTTCAAATTCCAGTACCTCCTGAAGATATACAGGAAAAGCTTGTAGCGATGATGAAACGGTATAATGAGAGGGAAACTGAACAGCATAGTCTTATCAAAAAAAAATCAAAAGATATCAAGGACGATATCGAGGCAATGATTCTTGGCACCAAGAAAGGCGACAATTTCATGGCGATTCAAAGAAAGCCCTCACCCTAACATGAGCAAGAAAGACGAGTGCACTCCCGATACGTACTTGATGCCGGTAGCGACCAAGAAGAGAAATGGCCTCATTAAGGTTGAAGGGTATTTGCTTAACTCCTGCGTCAACTGGAGACTACTGCAATTTTACTACAGCAGGCAGCGTGAAGGAGTGCTCAGGGGCTGTAAGTTCCTGATTTTATTGGCGGTCCCAACGGGAATCGAACCCGTGTTTTAGCCTTGAGAGGGCCACGTCCTAGACCGCTAGACGATGGGACCGTTATGGCTGGGGAGAGAGGATTCGAACCCCTATAAGCAGATCCAGAGTCTACCGTCCTGCCATTGGACGACTCCCCATCAGGGCTTTCTGTTATATCACAAAAGAGCATTTTTTGTAAACGCCGGCCTTTACTTCTGCCTCGCCCGGCTAAGGAGCTGTCTGAAGGGTTTTCCTTTGCTTTCACAGCTTTTTTTTATTATTATAAAAAGAATTAATAGATTTATCTTCACCGGTTTCGCGGTCAGCCACATGTCTGATCAACAGAGAAGGGTCGACCCCTCAGAAAATCACAGCGGGGAGGTTTCACTATCAGGTCCAGTCTCGGCAGGCGCATGGTCTTTCTGCTTTTGGCAGGGATCCTTATCTCTTCCGGCTTTCTTACCCAGGTGATGAACAAAAGAGGGACCGCGGTGCTTCTGTCTTTTGAGCAGGACAGGTCTTCCCTCCTCGCCGATGATATAGCCAGGGAACTCAGGCAGGCCATGCTGCTCGATAAAAAGCCTTCTGTCATCAAAACGCTGGTCACCAGCCATACGGTGAATTCTGATGTAAAAACGGCTCTGTTCAGGGGTGATGGCACCCTGTATGCCGGGGAAACAGATCACGAAGTCCCTGAAGAAATATACTCCAACGTGCGGAACATGTCCGTAAGGTCCAAAGGAAGATTAATCTATTACATGCCGCTCCTGAACGAAGAGGCATGCCGGCAGTGCCACAAGCAGGACAATAAGATCCTTGGCATTGTCATGGTGGATATCTCCTCGGGAAAGGTGTCCGCCGCCATAAGTCAAATCAGAAGCAGCATGATTTTTTTTACGGTTTCCCTGGCAGTTTTGGGAAGTCTCGTCCTGGTGCTTGTCCTCAAAAAAATGGTTTTTTCTCCTCTTGCTGTTCTGCACGAGGCAGCGGAAAAAGTCGGCTCCGGTGAACTGCAGCACCGGGTAGCACTTCGGAACAGGGACGAATTCGGCACGGTCGCTTCAGCGTTCAACCAGATGGCCGAAAGCGTGGAGAGATCGCACGCCACGCTCGAGGATGCTGTCAGGCAGAGAACGGAAGATCTGAAAAGTGCCCTTTCCCGCGTCAGAGAAAGCGAGGCAACACTCAGAGAAGCTCAGCACATCGCCAGAATGGGAAGCTGGGAATACGACGCAGATACCGAACGGTTCTACTGGTCAGAGGAGACCTATCGCATCTTCGGCAAGGCCAAGAATGAACCCGTAACGCTCGCATCGTTCCTTGAGTCCGTGCATACTGATGACCGCGGACCGCTTTTTATTTCCATTGAAAACGCGATCTCGACTTCCCGCACTGAATGGCGGTACGACTACCGTATTGTGCTGCCTTCAGGGGATATCCGCTCGCTGTCCGCAGAAGGCCGCGCCGTAGTCGATGAATCAGGTCGCATCGTCAAGCGCATCGGGACCGTGCAGGACATCACCGAAAGGAAAATGACCGAGGCAGCACTACATACCCTGATCCAGGAAGTCGCGGGAAAAACGGATGAGGAATTCTTCGACACCCTGGTCGAAAAGCTCGCGCGAACGCTGAACGCTGACCATGCTTTTGTCGGCGAACTGTCCCCGGACTTGAGCAGGGTAAGGACGATCGCCCTGTTCGAGCGCGGAACATTGGTCGATAATATGGAATATACCCTTGCCGGGACCCCATGCGAAAATGTCGTCGGCAAAGCTTTATGCATCTATCCCCGGAACGTTCAGGAGCTGTTCCCCCATGACCATCTGCTGGTCACCATGGGAGCGACCAGTTACATCGGGATACCGCTGAACACCTCAAAAGGGAAACCGATCGGCCTTATGGCGGTAGTGGACAGCCGGCCCATAGAGAATGTGAAATTCTTCGAATTCATCTTCAATATATTTTCGATCAGCGCTGCTTCAGAACTGCAGCGGATGCGCACTGCCCGCGCCCTGAGGAAACAGAAGGAATTCTCCGACGCAATATTCGACTCGACCACCAGCGGCATCATGGTCCTTGACAAAAAAGGATGGATCCTCAAGATCAACCGTGCAGGCGCATCCCTCCTCGAGAGATGCGTCGAGGAGATCGAGGGCAGGACGATCACGGAACTCTGTCCCGAGACGCTGCCGTTCCTCACTATCGACAATCAGCTGGGGCACGAGATACTGCTGGCAGGTGCCGAAAGGAACAGCATCCCCATCGGATACTCCAATTCACTGCTCAGGGACGCCCTGGGCAATGAGGAAGGGGTGATCGTCCTGTTCCGCGACCTCTCCGAGGTCAAGAAGCTCCAGGCCGAGCTGAAGAAAAAGGACCATTTTGAGACCATGGGCAAGGTCGTCTCCGGCGTTGCCCACGAGGTAAGGAACCCGCTGTTCGGCATAACTTCCATTGGACAGATCCTGGAGCGCGAGATCGAAGCGCCTCAGCACCGGGCCCTGGTGTCCGCCATGCTCAAGGAAACAAAACGGATGAAAAACCTTATCGAGGAACTCCTGCTGTACACGCGGCCCTCACGCCTCGATATCAGGAGGATCGATCTTAACCTGCTCCTGCTTGAACTCGAACATCATGTGAAAGGCAAGCGGACCAATATCACGGTCTCCATCGATGCCCCTCTGCCGGCAACGATCAGCGCCGACAGGGACAAGATCACCCAGGTGCTCCTGAACCTTTTCAGTAACGCCATAGAGGCCGCAAATACAAACGTACTCATCAAGGCCATGACGTTTGGAGAACATACCTCGATCGTCGTACAGGATGCCGGCCCCGGCATTTCCGCGGCGAACCAGGAAAAGATCTTTGAGCCGTTCTTCACCACCAAGAAAGGGGGCACCGGGCTCGGCCTGCCGATCTGCAGGAAACTTGTCGAGGACCACGACGGCACGCTCGATATCCAGTCAACTGGAGGCGCGGGCACAACGGTGACGCTGCAGCTGAAGTCCTGAACCTGCCGCCTTTTCTCCTGCGATCCCCCGGACGGCGTCAGTAGTCACGACTATGTCTGCTTGATGACCTCCGCAGCTATGCCTCCAAGGGGCAGCACCCTGCTGACACTGCCAATCTTTATGGCCTCATGCGGCATGCCGAAGACGACCGACGTGGCCTCATCCTGGGCTATGGTAAAGGCACCGGCGTCTCTCATCTCGAGCATCCCTCTGGCCCCATCATCACCCATGCCGGTCATGATCACCCCGACCGCGTTCTTCGCCGCATATCTCGCTGCAGAACGGAAGAGCACATCTACAGACGGCCGGTGACGGCTTACCAGCGGCCCGTCCTTGACCTCGACAAAATACCGTGCGCCGCTCCGTTTCAGCAGCGTATGGCGGTTGCCGGGAGCTATCAGCGCCCGCCCCCGGATAACCGTATCATTGTCCTCAGCCTCTTTCACGGATATCCGGCAGATGCTGTCAAGGCGTCTTGCGAAAGCAGCGGTGAAATGTTCCGGCATGTGCTGGACGATCACGATCCCCGGGGCATCCAGCGGCATTGCTTCGAGGAACACCCTGAGCGCCTCGGTACCTCCCGTGGAAGCACCCACAACAACGATCTTCTCGGTCGTCTGGATCATCGACGTGCCCGTCGGTTTCGCGATGATAGCATCGGCGGTGAGCTTCGGGGCGACCGTGTACGTTCTCTCCGGGGCCCGCTTCACCTTGGCCATGGCCGCTGCCTTGATCGCATCGCATACGCGTATGCGGGACTCCTCGAGGAATTGTTTCGCCCCCAGGCGCGGCTTCAGGATGATCTCGACGGCGCCGAACTCGAGCGCCCTGATCGTAGTCTCGGCACCCTCTTCGGCGAGGCTCGAACAGATGACGACAGGGATGGGATGCTGGCTCATGATCTTGTGGAGGAAGGTAAGGCCGTCCATTCTCGGCATCTCGACGTCCAGCGAGATGACATCAGGCGTTTCATGCAGTATCTTCTCCGCCGCGATAAACGGGTCCGGGGCCGTTGCCATGACCTCGATCTGCGGATCGGAGGAAAGCACTTCCGCAAGGGTCTTCCGCACAACAGCAGAGTCGTCGACGATGAGGACCCGGATCTTTTTGCTCATGGCTGATACCGGTACGTGGCCTTGTTCAACCGCTTCAGATAGACGTCTCCCGTATGGGAGAAGAATATCAGCTTACGGCCGAAGTTGTCCCCGACATCTGCGGCCATGACGTTCAGCTTCTCCCGGCCCAGGGTATCCAGCGTCACTTTTATGTTCTGGCTTCCGATCGTATTGCTGCTCTTTGACTGCAGGGTATCGGCGCCTCCGAACACTTTTATCTCGATGTCCCTGTTCAGAATGCCGAACTCCCGGAAGTGTGTGAGCATATGCCGGATCGCGCAGTCCATGAACTTGAAGGCGTCTATGCAGAGCTCTGTACACTGTTTCAGCGACTTACACCGCGGCATGGTCCCGTGGCATATGGCGCCGAGCTTCAGCCTCCTGCTGAACATCGTGACGGAAACGCACGAGCCGAGAACGGTCACTACCCTCGTCGGCTCCTCGCATATGACAAGCTCGCCGGGATGAAGATAGATTGAAGGAAGGTCTCCCTGTTCCGGCAGTCTCATAAGGGTTTTCGGTAGACGGTCGGCCCTGCCGAAACCAGGGGTACGCGCAGGCCGCTCAGGGTCTCGGAATGGCCCATGAAGATATAGCCCCCGGGGATGAGATGGTCATACAGCCGGTTCAGCAGTCTTTCCTGTGTCGGCCGGTCAAAATAGATGATGACATTCCTGCAGAAGATAAGGTCCATGGGTCCGCGCATCTCGAAATCTTCGTCCATGAAGTTCAGCCTGCGGAACCTGACGCACGGCCGCAGCTCGGGCGCTATCTTCACGAGATTCTTCTGCCGGTCCCTGCTCCGCAGGAGGTATTTCTTTTTCAGCAGCGGCGGCACCGTCTCGGCCCGTTCCATCTTATAGACCGCTTTCGCCGCCCTTTCGAGCACTTTTGTGGAAATATCCGTGGCAAGGACCATGAACTCGAACGGCGGATGTGCATCCCTGAACTCGCTCAACACCATCGCGATCGTGTACGGTTCCTCGCCGGTGGAGCAGCCCGCGGACCATATGTTCAGGTCCCTCCTCACACCCGCCCCGTAGAGGCTGATCAGTTCAGGCACCGCCACGGTCGTCAGAAAATCAAAGTGCTTCGGCTCGCGAAAAAAATCGGTCTTGTTCGTTGTCACGACATCGATCATGCTGATCAGTTCATTTTCCAGCCCTTCCGGGCTGAAGAGATACTCGCAGTACCTGCCAAAGGTGGCGAGCCCGAGGACCCTGAGCCTCTTCCTGAGCCTCGCCTCAAGCATCACCTTTTTCGTTGGCGGCATCTTGATGCCGCACTCACAATAAATGAGCCTGCTCAGCCGCTCATAGTCCCTGTCCGACAGAACCGCTGTTATTACGCTCTGCTCCATATCAGTTCGGTTCCTGTCGCTCCTGCCGTCCGTTCCCAGCTCTTTTCGTTCTCATACGCCGGCCGCCGCCTTATGCGGGATGTGCGCGATCTTCGTCTTCTGCACCTTCGGCATCACCTGTCCGTCAAGCTCCTTCTTATACGGATGCATGACCATCGTCGGATGCATGTCGTTGATCCAGAAATACTCTTCGCCCTCATACCTCAAAGACTTTACTGCGGCGACCGCACCGGCCTTTGCCTCTTCTTCAGAAAGCCCCCCGGACCTTGAAAGATCATAATACCGGCTCAGCACCCCATGGGCCACTTCAACGAGATGCCGTGTCTTGAGCCGCTTTTCCGCCATCTGGATCTCTTTCTGGTTACTGATCGAAATCCCTGCAATAACCAGCATCCCCAGAATTGACAGACCGGCAATGAACCAGAGTTTCTGTCTGATCCCGATATCCCTGAAATTAAACCTCATGATCTCACAGCCTCCTAACCGTTCATCGGTCCCATGATATTATGCCCCTTCCGGGGTCCGGGGTGATCCGTGTTAAACGCCGGTCGCCGCACCTGAAGACGTGAACTTCTCCGCATCCTGCACGAGGGCCAGTTCATCCACAGAGAATATCTTGTCAATGTCGAGGATGATGACGAACTGCTCGTCACGCTTGCCCATCCCCCTGATGAAATCGGTCTTCAGCCGCGTCCCTATCCTCGGCGCAGGCTCTATCTGCTGGGGCTCCAGTTCGATCACTTCCTGTACTGAATCGGCAAGCGCGCCCAGTACCGTGGTGTCCCCGTCAACGGATATCTCGACGATGATGATGCAGGTGTTCACGGTCCGCTCTGTTATCGACATGCCGAACTTCAAGCGCATGTCCACCACCGGCACGCCGCTGCCCCGCAGGTTGATAACGCCGCGCATGAATTCAGGGGTCCGCGGCACCTTCGTAATGCTCGTGAAATCGAGGACCTCGCGCACTTTCGAGATATCGAGGGCGAATATCTCATCCTCAAGCCTGAACGTGAGGTACTGCGTTGTCTCTGTGATCCCGGTAACGCTCATTGCATACCTCCTTTAGAATCTCTCGAACTCTGAGTCATCGTCATCTTTCCCGCCGTTGCCCATGTCGATCGCAACGCCCGTGGCCTTCGGGGCTTTTTCTGCTCCGGCCGCCGCCTTATGCGGGATGTGCGCGATCTTCGTCTTCTGCACCTTCGGCATCACCCGCTCAACCCGCACAGTACGCTTCCGCTCGCTCTCGCCGATCTTGAAGAACTCCACAGCGCTCTGAAGGTGCTCTGCCTGTGACGACAGCTCCTCCGCGGTCGAGGACATTTCTTCCGCCGCGCTGGCGTTCTGCTGCACCACCTGATCGAGCTGCTGGATCGCCTTGTTGATCTGCTCTGCCCCGCTGTTCTGCTCTGCGCTCGCCCCGTTGATCTCCTGCACCAGCTCAGCCGTCTTCTGGATGTCCGGCACCAGCTTCTCCAGCATCTCTCCCGCCTTCTCCGCCACCTGCACGCTCGACGCCGATAGCTTGCTGATCTCCCCGGCCGCTGCCTGGCTCCGTTCAGCCAGCTTCCTCACCTCAGAGGCCACCACCGCAAACCCCTTGCCGTGCTCCCCTGCCCGCGCCGCCTCGATCGCCGCGTTCAAGGCCAGCAGGTTCGTCTGCCGCGCTATCTCCTCGATGATCGATATCTTCCCCGCTATGTCCTTCATCGCCGTCACCGTCTCCTGCACCGCCTTGCCGCTCTCCCGCGCGTCTCCCGCTGACTTCAAGGCGATCTTGTCCGTCTGCTGCGCGTTGTCCGCGTTCTGCCGGATGTTCGACACCATCTCCTCCATCGACGACGATACCTCTTCCACCGAACTCGCCTGCTCAGACGCCCCCTGCGACATCTGCT
>VEOY01000068.1 GCA_012026685.1 Nitrospirota bacterium | reverse complement strand
GATGAGGCAGAAGCCGGAGCGGCTGATGTCCGTGACCGTCCCGTCCATGATCCTGTCCACCGCTTCCTTGCAATAGGAAACAGGCACCTGCACCGGCATACGTCTTTCCCTTCTCCTGATGATGATCGGGGTATTGATATCCACGCGCTGTTCGCATGCCTCGACCCACTGGGTGAGATCGACCAGATGAAACGGCGTTGCGAGGAAGAAGCCTCCCAGGTCCTTCAATGCCTTCATCTCGCTGTCGGAAAGAAAGGCCGAGGTCACTGCCTTGTTCGCTGTCATGAGCTTGCATCCATGGGTCGCCTGCCTCTGCAGGAGTTCAATGCCGGACATGGACGGCAGGTGCTGGTCCGTGATGACGATGTCTGCACAGGGATGGCCCTTGACGCAGGTGCCGTCCTCCTTGTTGTTCGCATATACCGGGCAGACGACCGGTTCTCTGAACGACAAGACCTCATATCCCCTTCGGGAAAAAATGGCCTCCAGCAGATACAGTATGACCGGCTCCTGGTTAAAAACAATGACTCTGCGTTTTCTCATGGCTCTGCCCTCACGTTTCCAGCGCACTCCGGCATTTTTTCTTTTGTTTATGAATCAAGTACCCCTCTCTTTACATCATATAAGAACTCCCGGGGCTAATCAACCCGATTTTTTTGGGGGAGACAGGGGCAGCAGGGGGGGCAGCCGGCTGAGCAGGACGCGGAGGGAGAAGCGTTGGATACGAAGTGGCGATACCAGGGCTTCTTCGCTTACACGCATTTACGCATCTTCGCGTTTACGCGTTTACGCTTAGGGCATGCAGTGGCGTGAATCGGGCATATTTATGCAGCGTGTGCAGATGCGACGGATTTTTTCCTCCCGGATTTTGCTCTTTTCTTCTGAGGCTCGATCGTCACTTTCAGTTTCATTGAACTGAGAAGCGCCAGAACACTTCTTATTTCGGGATTGCCTCGGGAAGAGAGCATCCGGTAAAGACTTTCCCTGTTCATATGTGTCCTTCTGGCAAGTGCTGTCATCCCTCCCTGGGCCTCAGCAACATTGCGCAGAGCAAGCAGAAAAACTTCCCGGTCTCCGTCTTCGATCGCAGCGCTGAGATATGCTGCGGCCTCGCGGGCGTCCTTAAGGGCGTGTATTAGGTCTTCCTGATATGTCGTAGATTTCTTAGGCATTCTTTTTCCTCCGTTTATGGTCCTGCCAATACGTCTTTGCGAGGGCAATATCGCTGCGCTGCGACGACTTTTCTCCACCCAACAAAAGAAGGACAACAGTCTTTTTCTCAATTGCATAATACAGGCGATAACCCGGGCCATACGAAACCTTCAATTCAAACACCCCCTCCCCGACAGGCCGATTACTGCCGAGATTCCCCAGCCGCACACGGTCAAGCCGGATACGGATCTTGTTTCTCGCTGCTATATCGTTTAACCCTTCGAGCCACTTCCTGAACGGTTTTTCACCCTTTTCAGTGAGATAATACTCGATGGTGTAGGGGAAAGTTTCCCTGCCGCAATGTTAATGTAGCATATAAGCTACACCTTTGCAAGCCGCCTGCATCTTCGCATCCACGCATCTCCGCTTCCACGCCTTTACGCATTTACGCTTCTCCGCTTTCACGCCTTTACGCATTTTCGCTTCTTCGCTTACTCGCTTCTGCGTATTTATCGCTTTGTTTTTCTGAAAAGCATGATCAGGGGGTTGAGGAGGTAATAGGGGAGGATCGTCAGGGAGCCAGAGGGGATGTGTAGCGGAGCCGGACCTCGGCAGGAGTAGGGAAGAGCCTCCGCAGGAGCGCTCCGAGGATGGCGGCCGGGGAGTCGAGGAGGGAAAGGAACAGGGCCATCCTGATATGGGTGTTTATACGGGGTTCGAAAAGCCCTTCCAAAACCATGTTTTTGAGCAGGCCATGGCCGAATATGCTTCGGTGGGGGAATTGCCCGGGGATGTCCATGAGGAAAATGTCGCGCACGAGATCTCTAGTGAAAATTGCAAGCCTTTCCATCTTCAGTTCCTGCGCATATCGCATGAACCTGTCCCAGTCAAGGGCGGTATTCTGATTGGAGATTATGCCCAGGGCAAGGATGAAAAACTTCAGCGGCAGGAAGCCCTTGGAAAACAGCCGGAAGACCAGGTACAGGAGAAACTTCTCGTGAGACAGCTGAAGGATCTTACGCCCCCGGTAATCAGTTTCCTGTGCGTCATCCCACCAGAAACCGGGATCAGCATCAAAATAACGCATCACCAGGTTCCAGTGAAGCTCGATATGGAATGTCTCCTTCGACACGGTCGTGTGATAGGAGCCGGCCATCTCATCCTTCAGGCCGAGCGGGGATGTCCTTGCGTAGCCCTGTCCGGCAAGCGATGCAAGCGCCTTTTCCACATCTTCCGGCCTCACCAGCAGGTCGATGTCGGATGACCGGTAGAGACCGGGATCGCCAAGGAGAAGTTCCGCGGCGATCGGTCCCTTCAGCGGAATAGCCTTGATCCCGTTGCTGCCCAGCCCTTCGAGGACGGCCAGCGTCTCCCTGAGCCGTGCCTCGGCAGACGAGAGATGGGCAATATACGTGAACTTGTATTGCTCCTGCCTGTCGTCCCGGTTCCAGGGCGTTTGCCTGATATTCCGGTACAAGAGCGGCCCGGTCTGGCATAGGGCCAACAGCCTGTCGATCTCTGCCGGATCGCTCTTCCCGCCTGTTTTTGCGAAAAGGCCGGCAACAGCATGCAGAGCCCTTTCCGAGGGAAAGGGGTGGGAGAGAAGCAGAACGAGATGTTCCTCAGGAGTGAGCTTCATAGGGCTATTCTAGCAGGTGGCAGGCCACGCTGCCATGTAGATGCGTATATGCGCAGATGTGTGTATGCGGCTCGCGTCCCGCTTTTGCACTTATGCACTTCTTCGCTTCTACGGTCCAGCGCTTATCCGCTTTTACTATTTTTTGAAAAACTGGGGGAGCTTTGAGAGGTTCTTGCGGATGAGGGTCGGCAGGCCGCCGATGTGGTGCATCTTCATGGCGCGGAGGTCTTCGGAGGATTTTCTGAGGATGTTCGGGAGGCTTTTGTTGCTCGCCCCGCCTACCCTCATCCTGACAAGCACTTCAGGGATATAGCAGGTGGTAATCTTGTGTTTGCCCAGGAACCTGAGCATCAGTTCGTAATCAGCAGCGATCTTGAAACCTGTATCAAATACCCCTGCCCTTTCGTATACCTCACGCCTTGCGAAAAACGTCGGATGAGGCGGCATCCAGCCTTTGCCGAGCAGGTCCGGGGAGAACTCCCCTGATTTCCAGTAGCGTACAGTTCTGAATGGTGATTCAGACTGCTGATTACAAGCTTGAGGGCTTGCAGGCTTGCAGGCTTGTCCGCAATAGCGGACATACACCAGGTCGCCGTAGCAGCTGTCGGCCCTGCTTTGGCTCATGGCTGATGCGACCTTCCCGATGACCGATGCATCTGCATAGAGGTCATCCGCATGGAGGAAGCCTATGACCTCGCCCGTCGCCATCCTGATGCCCTTGTTGAGAGCATCGTAGATGCCGTTGTCCGGTTCGCTCACTACGTGCGTGACGCGCGCAGGCAGAGAGCAGAGAGCAGAGGGTTTAGCGTTAGAAGCAGGGTAGCGTGAAGCGGCCTGGGTGAAGCGGGCAATGACATCCAGCGTGCCGTCGGTCGAACCTCCGTCGATGATGATGTGTTCGATATCGGGGTGGGACTGGGAGGAGAGGCTCTGGAGACAAGTTTCGATGTAACGGCGGTTGTTAAAGACTGCGGTGATGATCGAGAGTTTCAAATATAGTCGTGTTATGACGCTTTGGCGGATTTCAGCAGTTTTTCCTGAAGCCAGAGATTTACCAGAGTCTCCGGAGAGATATGCTGCTGCCTGGAGAGTCTTGCAATACCTTCAGCGGTTTTTTTCTCAAGAGGAATATACCGTGGCGCTTTTGGAACTTTCCCGGAAATGGTTGCCGGGGTCGTATCTTCTTCATAATCGGACAGGTCATGGGTATCCCAGAACTCGGCAGCCGCATCCACGGACAAAAATTCCTGGGGCATCTTTCTCTTTCCTTTCTTACTTCTTTCCATACCTCCTCCTTTCCGAATCCGTCAGGTCTCTCGCAGTAACTATGAGTGCATTTCGGTTCTTCTTCAGTATAAAGAAAATCATAAGATTGCGTCCAGCATCAGTTCGGCCGATTGCGGCATACAAATGCTCACCTTTTACCTTCCCTTTCTCAATCCGCCTCGTGTGATGCCGATTATTGAATGCCTGCCTCAGCTCAGCCTCAGAAACATTATGCTTCCAAAGTAATTTATCAAGTGTGGTATCCCTCAGAATGATGTCATCAACCTTCACAGAGCTCATTCCTCCTGTTAAAGACTGCGGTGATGATGGTTATATCCATGCACGGTCTGTTGAAAACGGAAAAGAGAAGTGCATCAGGATTTCACTCGGAAAATCGCACCCGCACCCGCAATGCTCTTGCTGCAAACGCGGAGATACAACTGTCGAGAAGAAATTTCAAGGGATATTCACGTAAGGGCGGGCTCTATTCTCTCATGTGCAACCATTCGATAGGCAAATACGATACAGGCCCGGATATCTTCTTTCTCAAGAAAAGGATACCCCTCAAGAAGTTCCTCGGTCGTTGAACCGGCCGCCAGCATCCCGAGAACATGTTCAACAGCTATCCGCATACCGCGGATGATCGGTTTGCCGCCGAAAATCTGCGGATCAAAGGTAATCCGCTTTAACAGTTCATCTTCATTCATGATGATGGTTCCCTTCTCATTCGCCATGATGAAATCATTATATCATGCACAGCCTTCGATAATGAAAGGGAAAAATGGCAATCATCCATGAGCTTATATCTTCGATTTTCGTGAACTTCATTGCGCCCGGCAACCTCTGCCTGTCATTATAATCCTTGCACCTCCGGGGTGGAGGGAATTGGGCTGGGAGGAGAAACGCTCCACCTCAACCGCAGCGACCAGCTCGCCGTCAATGACGATGCATGCCGAAGAATCGCCGCGGTATGCGTTAAGCCAGAGGATGATTGAGCTGTGCTTCATAATAATAATTTAGTGTGCGTATGGAAAGAACTAAGAATTATGCATTAACTGACGCACTGAACGAAAGCACTTTTCAGCAGTACCGGATCGTTTGTGATCAGCGGCAGATCAAGATTTCGGGCTGTGCCAGCTATGAGCCTGTCGTGCAGTTCGGGAACATCCGTAACCTCAAAGATGGAGATATGCAACCTCGAACAGTACCACCGATGGAATAACGATGATATTGCCCCCTGCATCTGCCCTTTTGAGTATTTGATCGATATGGTCGTTAATGACCTTTATACCATTCAGGAATTTCAGCAGGGCCTGAGTATCGATTACGAACTTCTGCATAAATCTACTTGACCGCCTTCTGCAGGATATGCTTTTCAGAAGTCCTGCTCAGTTTTTTCAACTCTTTTTTAACAACT
>VEOY01000030.1 GCA_012026685.1 Nitrospirota bacterium | reverse complement strand
GCTGAGAAGGCAGCTGCCGAGAAGAAGGCTGCGAAGGAGGCCAGAAAAGCCAAGAAGGCTGAGGAGGCGGCAAAGACTGAGGAAAAGGAAGCACCGGCAGCTCCCGCAGAGAAGACGGCTGCTGAAAAGGCTGCTGCTGAAAAGAAAGCTGCCAGGAAGGCCAAGAAGGCTGAGAAGGCAACGAAGGCTGAGGAAAAGGCAGCACCGGCAACTCCCGCAGCACCGGTAACACCGACAGCTCCCGCAAACAAGTAATTATGTGACCGGATGCAAAGGACGGATCATTTCTGATCCGTCCTTTTTCCATTTCTTATCAGTTCTCCTCGAAGGAGAGACCGTCTTTATTGCCGCCTGTTCGAGAACGACCTGACAGAATCAGCTCGCGCAAACGCAAAACAGACGCAGATGTACAGACCCCTTCCCGCGTGAACTGAATAGTTTCGATCCCTTCATAGAGCGGCCGCCAGACCTCCGGATTGCTCGGACCGAACAGCACCGTTCCCCTGCAGTGCATCGCGCCTGCAAGATGACTGATGCCGGCATCATTGCCCAGATAATGATCCGCGACATGCAGGAGCGCGGCAACATGTGACAGAGGCTCCTGATGCAGATGGATCACGCCCGGATCATTCCCGGCGAGTTCTTGCAGGGCACTGATCGTCTCCCGGGGTTCTGCCGGACCGGATAGAACGATGCACCATATTTGCGAATCTCCGGTGAGACCGCGAATGAGGCCGATATAGTTTCTCAATGGCCAGCACTTCTTTATCCCGCCGCTTCCGGGATGCACGACCAGCAGTCGGTCCCTGCCCTTCTTAAAGCCTCGTCCGGCGAGCAGCTGCTCTGCCCACGTCCGGCTCGCCCCCGTCACTGCGAGGGGAACATTATCAGTGAAATCTTCACCACTCCCGCATTGTCTGAGACGGAAATGCGCTGCGTGCTCGGGAGCATCGGCCGGCGGAATAGTCCGGATGACCTGGACATTATGGATACATTGTCTCAGATTATCAGCAAAGCATGATTCACGTGCAGTAAAAAGACAGGCCCGGTCAAAGGAAGCCAATGTACCGCAGGACCAACCGGGCTGCAGATCCGCATACAGCGGACTGTACCGGAGACTGTCTACGCACGATATCTCATCGGCAAGACCAGCATGCTGAAGAAGCTCCCCAATGTCCGGTCCGCACGCCAGGTGGAGGAAGCCCGAGGCTGCACGCATTATTCGAAGACACGGCAGGGACAGCAGCACATCCCCAAGCGCGCCATCATGATGTATGAAGACCCTGCCCGGCGCTATGCGCATCCTGCGGATTTCCGGCGAATGCCCCTCCCGCCGGAGGGGCCGTTCATGAACGATACCCACCTGCCGTTGCTCAGTATCTGGTTCGGCCTGAAGAACTTCTTGTATGCCATCTTCTCCGTCTCTGCGATGTAGAACCCGAGATAGTAATAGCGTTTCTTCATGCAGAGGGCAAGCATGATCTCCTGCATGACGCTATAAATGCCCAGACGCCGGGAGAGATGAGCCGTGTCGTAATAATAATAATTGGATGAAAGGGCGTCCTTTGCAGTATCAACAATACCAACGCCGATGAGCCGGTCCCCGAGGTAATAATCCATCTCAAGAGCATGCTCAAACCCGCAATGGATCATGCGCAGCGACCGTTCGGGATCATGATCTGCCGTCTCCTCATCTGTCTGGTGTTTTGTCCTGAGATAGGTTTCATATAAACGGACCTTTTCTCCGGTTACCGAAGGAACGGAAAGGACACGGACTTCGATGTCTTCATTCTCCCGAAGGGTCCTCTTCTGGCTCCTGCTTGCCGTAAAATCCGCGACTGCAAGCCTGATCGGAATGCAGGATGAACAGCCTTCACAGCAGTTGCGATAGAACAGAGAGTCGATCCGCCGGTAACCTCTGGAAAGGTATTCGTGGAATGTGCGCACATCGTCTTCAGATGGCAGCATATATTCAACTGCCGCAATCCTGCCATCATGCATATAGGGGCAGGAAAAACGCTCCATATAACAGGACTGCTGTATGCCGCCCTTCTTCATGTCTCAGGATGCGACCCGGAGCACCTTCGCCCCCCTGATCTTGCGTTCCTTGAGCTCCAACAGCGCCCTGTTGGCGTCCTCAAGCGGATATTCCTGAACCTCGGGTCGTATCCCGGCAGCAGCAGCCATCCGAAGAAATTCCTCAACGTCCCTCCGCGTTATGTTCGCAACACTCTTGATCTCCTTTTCCATCCAGAGGTCAGCTGCATAATCGATCGAGAGAAGTGCTTCTTTGTCAGCTTCCTCCTTCCTGATGGCATTGATCACAAGTCTGCCGCCCTCTTCAAGGTTCCTGAGCACAGAGACAATCGGCCCCCATGCCGGCGTGGTATCGATCGCGCACCGCAGTCTTTCCGGACACGCATCGTCAAAATTTCCGGCCCATGCCGCACCGAGCTCCATGGCAAAGATGCGCTCTGCTTCGGTCCGGGAGAAGACATACACCCTTGAGCCGGGATACAGATACGCTGCGAGTTTGAGCACGATATGCCCTGAAGCACCGAATCCGACCAACCCAAGGGTATCTCCGCTGTGCATGTCGGTCAACCTGAGCGAGCGGTAACCGATGGCCCCGGCACAGAGGAGAGGCGCTGCCTCCGCGTCGCTGAACAGATCGGGTATCGGGTAAGCGAATTTCTCGTGGACCACTGCATATTCAGCGTATCCGCCGTGAGCATCTCTTCCTGTTGCCACGAACCTATCGCAAAGGTTTTCCTCACCATTACGGCAGAAATGGCATGAGCCGCATGCCGAATTGATCCAGGCTATCCCTGCCCGATCACCTTTTTTGAACAGGTGGGCTTCAGGCCCCATCTGCTCCACAATACCGACAACCTGGTGGCCGGGGACCACCGGGAGCCGCAAAGGCGGCGTTCGTCCCTCGATCTCGTCGATATCGGTATGACAAACGCCACAGGTCAGGACCCTGAGCAGCACCTCGTTTCCTACAGGCTCCGGAACAGGAAGGTCAACACGCATCAGGGGATTTTTGTTCTTCCTCAGGTCTGTGATCTCTTTCATCACCATTGCTCTCATGATCATAATACTACCATGTATTCTGCCGCTCTGTTGTATGAGACCAGGGCCAGAGATAATGTGATATAATTTTTGAAATGAAGAAAGTCACGCTCTACACCTTAAGCACGTGTCCGGTATGCAAGAAGGTCCGGAAGTTCCTTGACGATAAGGGGATCGCGTATACGGTTATCGAAGTCGATTCCCTTGGCGACTCTGAACAATGGGTTGCGACAAAGGAGCTTTCCCGTCATAATCCGCGGGCATCCTATCCGACCGTCGTGATCGAGGATGTCGTTGTCGGGTATGACATCGACGCTTTAACGGAAAAGCTTCCGTAATACATTATGACTCCGGATCACCTGTACCACGCTTTCGCGAAATACGCGGAATCCCTGGGAATCCAGCTGAACAAGGACAGGGAGTTCGTTCTTGATATCATAGCCGGACTTCTGAAGAATGAGGAACGGTATGGCTACCGCTCCTGCCCGTGCAGGCTGGCAACGGGTCTTAAGGAGCGGGATGAAGACATCATATGCCCCTGCAGATACAAAGACGACGATATCACAGAGTTCGGCAGCTGCTACTGCGCTCTCTACGTATCCCGTGACTGGAACGAAGACAATCTTCCCCATGCGCCTGTGCCGGAGCGGAGACTGCCAAGAAAATAGCGATGCCACGCCGTGAAGATGCTCCAAAAAGGACCGGTGCCGCGATCAGGGAATTCTGCGATATCGACTGCAGATTTGCTGAGTTTCCTTCATCAGATGCCGTTGATGGCTCAAAAAGCTGCAGGACGTTCATCGCATTGTACTGCAGGAAAAAGAAAGGCCTGGTACACAAGAACCTTCCGTGCCGGACCAGGCAGGCAAGGTAATGATCCTGAAGGTTATTTGAACTTACCCGGAGGTGACCATATCCACCAGTCAAGTATCCACTGCACCTTGAAGATCTCTGCGAAAACACCTATACCGAGAAGAACGATATACCCGATCAGTGCCGCCATGCATATGGCAGGTCCGTATTTCGCAAAAAAGGCTTTTATCCCCCCGGAGCCGCGCTCCGGACTGGTCTCACGATATGTCTGTGCCACATGGTCCTCCGGCCGAATTTTTTAAAGTATATCATGAACCCGGTCAATTGACGCAATCGCTCATGGCTTCTATAATTTGGACATGTGCAGTCAACGCCGGTCCTGTTCCTGGATAGACCTCCTGCTGTGCTGTTCATTATTCAGCCTCTGGGCGCACTGCCATGCCCGATGCTCAGTCGTCTTTTCAGGGCACGGCGCGGGATCCTGAGGACATAGCCCCATGCAGGTCAGCAGGAAGAGGGTCCGCATGCTGAAGGAGGGCGTATCGGGACCGGGTCCGGTTGTATATTGGATGAGCCGTGATCAGAGGGCAGCCGACAACTGGGCCCTGATCCTCGCCCAGGAGCTTGCCCTGCAGGCAAAGGTTCCGCTGATCGTGGTGTTCTGTCTGGTCCCTGAATTCCTCAATGCGACGGTCCGCCATTATGGTTTTATGCTCAGAGGCCTGGAAGAGACCCTGCACACGCTGTCACGAAAGAATATCCCGCTCCTGCTCTGCCGTGGAGAACCCGTGAAGGCATTGCCGCGGTTCCTTGAACTGCACAGAGCGGGTGCACTGGTAACGGATTTTGATCCGCTCCGCATCAAACGCATATGGAAATCCGGGGTTGCTTCGGCCATCTCGATCCCCTTTCATGAAGTCGATGCGCACAATATCGTACCCTGCTGGCAAGTGTCGTCAAAGCAGGAATACGGGGCATATACCATCCGCCCGAAGATCCTGAGAGGCTTGCCGGAATTCCTCACCTCATTCCCGAAACTCAGAAAGCATCCCTTCCGATCATCCCCCCTGCCTTCCGGTTGGCGTATACCCGGACTCATGGCCTCACTTGCTATTGACCGATCAGTCAGGGAGGTCACCTGGCTCAGACCCGGAGAACAACAGGCAGTGAAGCTTCTGCGCCGGTTCCTGAAAGACGGCCTTTCCGCATACGCCGATGCCCGCAACGACCCGAACCGCGACGGACAGTCAGGCCTGTCACCCTATCTTCACTTCGGGCAGATCTCCGCGCAGAGGATCGCGATGGAGGTTATGACAACAACGGCACCGAAAAAGGCAAAGGATGCCTTTCTTGAAGAGTTGATAGTCCGCAGAGAACTCTCCGATAATTACTGTTTTCACAATCCGGACTATGACACCTTCAGCGGATTCCCGTCATGGGCAAGAAAGACCCTGAACGATCACCGCAGGAACGGGCGGGACTATGTCTATACCCTGACGGAGTTCGAACATGCTGGAACTCATGACGCACTTTGGAACGCGGCGCAACAGGAGATGGTCGTGACCGGTAAAATGCACGGTTACCTGCGCATGTACTGGGCCAAAAAGATCCTTGAATGGACGGAGTCGCCTGAACAGGCCATGGAATTCGCCGTTTACCTGAATGACCGGTATTCTCTGGATGGCAGGGACCCCAACGGCTATGCCGGTATTGCGTGGTCGGTAGGAGGGGTCCATGACAGGGCCTGGGGCGAACGTCCGATATTCGGAAAAATACGATACATGAGCTATAACGGCTGCAGATCGAAGTTCGATGTATCTGCGTATATCGAAAAGAATTCTCCCGGTTTGCGTGAATGGTGATGTCCGGATTAAGATAAAAGCAGGTCTAACAGGCCCCTCATTACAGCAGCCGGCACGGCCTCGGAATTCCCTGCATTGAAAAAAATGCGGTCGGTCTGCTAAACGTGATTTCTGAGCATCAGTTCCGCAGGGTGCGGATGAAGATAATACTGCCGCTTCAAATATGGCTCGTCATATTTCCTGACATAATGACTGATCAGGACCAGGGGAACGATAAGAGGTGCAATACCTTTATGATAGGTCTCGATGACATCCAGAAGTTCCCGTTTTTCCTCTGACGAAAGCTGCGCTTTGAAGTATCCGGCAATATGCTGCAGCACATTCGTATTTTTCCTTGTGGTGGCGAGAAGCTTAAGACCGTCCATGAGCACAGTGAAATATTCATTCAGAAGCTCCTCTCTGTCCTGCTTCTTCGCACGGGCAACAAGTCTTCCAAGTAGAGTGTAGTGCTTCGTACTGTGAGCAAGTATGAGCAGTTTATGATCCGTATGGAAGGAAACAAGTTCCCGCAGCGCTCCCCTGCCCCTCACCAGTTCCTTCCACCGCTGGTATACGAATATCCTCTCGATGAAATTCTCCCTCAGCGCAGGGTCATGAAGCCTGCCGTCATCCTCCACGGGAACGAAAGGGAAACGTTTCATGAACATTCGCGCAAAGATGCCGACGCCGGCATGTGACGGCACTCCTGCCGGGCCGTATACCTTTACCCCCCTCATCCCTGAACTCGGGGACCTGCTCTTGAACACAAAACCGCAGAGGTCCAGTTTTTCGATATTCCCGAGCTTCGCTTCCACCCATGCCTGCATGCGGTCCGTATGGTCCAGACCGGACCTGACGGTCACCAAGCGGGGAGCAGCAGCGTCGCCGACAAGCCGCATCGGTTCTCTCGGGACAGGGAACCCTGCCTCGACTTCGGGACAGACGGCAATCCATTCAACATACTCTCCGAGCGTGTCTTTCAGGAAATGGTCCAGCTTGTGCCCGCCGTCATACCTGACCTTTTCTCCGAGAAGACAGGAGCTGACGCCTATCCGTATTTTTCCGTTTAAGGCGTCAGTTTGTGTCATTTCTCAGCTGCCGTCCGGAGTCCATCCAGAAACGAGACGGTAAGCTGGCGGACCTTGTCCTCAAAGAACCGACCGGCCCCGAACAGCATCAGAAGCCCGGCAAAGCTTTCCCTGCTCGAGACAACAACGCCCTCCGTCGTCTCGTCGAAAGAGAATTCATGCACCGATGATATTCCGTACATGGACGCAGTCCATACTATTTTTCGCCGCGGTTCGACACTCGTGACCACGGGGGAGATATCGACGGGAAACGTGTATGGCCTGATGGAACAGCTGAACCCCTGGCCGCGGGTCAGCATAGCACTTTGGGATCTGACATCGGTAAGCACTCTGTTCCAGTCCGCCCAGCAGGAAAAGGATACGAAGACATCCCAGACCTTATCCAGCGGAGCATGAATGATCACGGACTCTTCTATGATCATTCAGAAACCCGTGACCCCGGGGCCTTCCTTCTCTTCGGAAAACGCGATCCTGACACCATCCTTAAACGGGGTTTTCTGTATGGGAACGAACTGTTCTATCCTGCTTTCCCTGCAGACCACTTCATTCCTCAGCACTTCAATAAGGGGATGAGCAATGCCCGAAGGGACAGGGGTCACCAGGTCGACCCAGTACGCGGAAAGAAGAGGCGTGAGCACGGGGACACGGAATATGAGCCGCTGCGGAAGCCCCCTGGCCTCAGCGTATTGCTGCATCATCTCCCGATAGGTAAGTATTTCAGGTCCGCCGATGTCGAACGACATCCCCTTAGTTCCATTGTTGAACACCCTCTTTCATATCGATTTATTATCTATACGCTATCAATAGCCCCCATTACATGTCAATCGCCTGATCAGGTCTCACAGAACTCCAACCATATAACAGATGGGCAGATTCATTCCGTCGCTGCGCAATACTTCCGGCGGTCGTTCCGGCAGCCTGACTTTTGCTTGACATCTATATTTATTTTGTAATATAAATAACTTAGCACTCTTGCAGTTCGAGTGCTAATCACTAAACCAAGGGGTTTCACGATTATGCAGCCAGAAAAGTATTCGTTCAAGACCGAAGTAAACCAGTTGCTCGATCTTATGATCCATTCCCTTTATTCGCACAAGGAGGTGAGCATTCGGGAGATCATATCCAATGCCTCAGACGCAATCGACAAGGCGCGATATGAATCACTGACGAACCCGGAGATCATTGTTCCGAAGGAAGGCTGGAAGATACGCATCGCCGCGGACAGGGATGCAGGCACCCTCACGATCAGCGACAATGGGACAGGCATGGCACGACAGGAGGCGGTCGAGGCGCTCGGAACCATCGCCCATTCCGGCACAAAGGAATTCATCGCAGCCCTGAAGCAGAAGAATATGGAAAACAGTCCTGACCTTATCGGCCAGTTCGGTGTCGGATTTTATTCTTCATTTATGATCGCCGACAAGGTCACTCTGATCTCCCGAAAGGCTGCCGCGAAGGACGATGCCGGCATCAAATGGGAATCCACCGCCGACGGTTCATTTTTTGTCGAAGACACGGTAAAGACTTCACCCGGCACTGATGTGATCCTGCATATCAAACAGGACGAAAAAAAATATCTGGATGAATGGCAGATCAGGGACGTCGTCTCCCGGTATTCGGATTATATCGAATATCCCATCCTGATGGATATTGTCCGCGAGGAGGACTCAGCGCTCGAAAAAGGCAAAAAGGTCCCGATCCGGAAGGAAGAGCAGATCAACTCGGGCAAGGCAATATGGCTCAGGGACAAGGCGGATATCCCTGAAACTGAATATCATGAATTTTACAAGCACATATCGCGCGACTTCGCTGATCCCCTGAAGGTGATCCACTATCGTGCGGAAGGCACATCCGAATTCACCTGCCTCCTCTACATACCTTCTCATGCTCCGCTCGACATATTCTACAAGGAATTCAGGATCGGCCCATCCCTCTACGTCAGGAAAGTCCAGATCATGGACCACTGCGAAGAGCTCATCCCCCCTTATCTCAGGTTCATAAAGGGGATCGTCGACTCATCGGACCTGCCGCTTAATGTCTCGAGAGAAATACTGCAGAACAACCGTCAGGTCACGGTCATGAAGAACAACATAACGAAGAAGGTGCTTGATACCCTTGGCGACATGAAGAAGAACGACAGCGAAGCATTCCGCACCTTCAGCCGTGAATTCGGCAGAGTACTCAAGGAGGGTATCCACTACGATTTCGCGAAAAAAGAGACGATTGCAGACCTGCTCCTTTTCAGCTCTACGGCATCAGGGGGAGTGGCAGCGCGAACTCTCGAAGAGTATGTTGCCGGCATGAAGGAGGACCAATCTGATATCTATTACATGACCGGTTCGTCACTGCGCGACATGGCCGACTCACCCTATCTTGAGGCATTCAGGGCAAAAGGGTATGAAGTGCTTTTCATGACAGATGACATAGATGACCTCATCTTCAGCGGTTTCGAGTACAAGGGCAGGAAGTTTAAGTCTGTCCTTAAGGGAGACATCACTCTGGAACAGACGGCTGAAAAAAGCGGGACGGGCGCAGAGTTCGATCAACTGAGAGATTTCATGAAAACCGTCCTGAAGGATGACGTAAAGGATGTCCGCATATCGGGCAGGCTCAAGGATTCCCCCTGCTGCATTGTCGGCGATGAGGACGACATCGACCCGAGGATGGAAAAAATGCTCAAGGCAATGGGGCAGGAGGTGCCTGTCCGGAAGAACGTACTCGAGATCAATCCAGGACATCCCATTTTCGCGTCTATGAAGGACCTGTTCGAAAAGGACAACGCGGTATCCCTCCTCGAGGAATACTCGCGGCTTCTCCTTGATCAGGCGCTGCTGTTAGCGGGAGAACGGCCGAAGGACCCGGCCCGTTTTTCCCGATATCTCTCACACCTCATGGTGGAGGAGGCAAAGCATGCTTCGCACCCTGATAAGGCTTGACGTCTCCGAAATTCCTGTGCAATAATTACCGCAAAGTTTTGGAAGTTTTTGTCGTACGCGAGCGCCGCAAAGACTTTTGACTTTGCGGCCTTTTTTACGGCCGGATTTCCGGGCACAATAAATCATTTCAGGAGGAAAGAGCAGTATGCAGAAAGGTAAGGTTAAGTGGTTTAACGAGACCAAGGGCTACGGGTTCATCACAAGGGAAGACGGCGTGGATATGTTTGTTCACTACTCGGAGATCCAGGCCAATGGTTTCAAGACACTTGCGGAGGGGCAGGAAGTCAATTTTGAGGTTGCCGATGGACCGAAGGGTCCGAAAGCGGTCAATGTTACAAAGGCCTGACATCGCCTGAAAACAAAAATCAGAACCCCTTCCGGACAGGAAGGGGTTTTTTTATGGCTTGTCAGCCGGGAAGCATATCAATCTTTCATGGCCTTCATCAGCCGCTCATATTTTTCAACGCCGATACATTCCTTCGCAGCAGGACACCAGGTGATGCACGAAGGCTTCATGTCCCGGGTTATCTGCCTGCCGCAGTTCTTGCAATTCACCTCTGCCTCGTCCGACCATATCTCATTTCTGGTATCGCACCAGAAACATACGATATCCTCCGGGTACGGGTTCCTGATCTCTGCGCTTCCTGGGCATCCTTCTTTCAGCATCTTAATATTAGTTTAGCAGGATTACGGGAAAAGACTATGAGATAGATCATACGGGCGCTCCATTGCAGCAACCCGTTCAAAAAAAGCTGGTATTCATTTCCAGCGCTGATAGATATTGTGCGGGATATCCATGGCATCAAGTATCTTGCCTGCGATGAAATCTATGAGATCATCGATGGAGCCCGGCCTGTGATAAAAGCCCGGGATCGGCGGAGCGATCTTCACGCCTAAACGGGCCAGTTTGAGCATATTCTCAAGATGGATAGCGCTGAACGGCATCTCACGGGGGCACAGAAGCAGCGGTCGACCCTCCTTCAGGGTCACGTCCGCGGCTCTCTGGATCAGGTTCTCCGTATAGCCGTTCGCCACCCCGGAAAGCGTCTTCATGGAACAGGGGACAATGAACATGCCGTCTGTCCTGAACGAACCGCTCGACACCGGCGCTGCCATATTGTGCTCATTGCAGAAAAAAAGTCTTTTCGTGGCAAAAAATGTCCTTGCCTTTCTCTCCACCGCAGCATCCGAACCTGCATGCCAGTCGATCCCTGTTTCGTCCCTGAGGATGGAAATAGACTGCGATGAGGCGATCAGGTAGACTTCCGCGCTTTTGAGCAGCTCTCTGAGGACACGTATGCCGATGATCGGTCCGGAAGCTCCGCTTATGCCGAACACATAGCGTTTCATATGACGAAATCCGCTAGTGTCGCGATAAAGACGGTCATGCTGATATAGCCGTTCATATTGAAAAATGCCATATCGAGCCTGCTCAGGTCGTGCTCCTTCACCAGCGAATGCTCATACAGGAAAAGCCCTGCCACAATGAACATCCCAAATCCGTACAAGATGCCCAGCCTGAAAAGCATGCCGTTCAGCACGAGCAGACCGAACGTTGCAAGATGAAGGCCCCGTGCAATGTACAGGGACCTCCTGATCCCGAACCTCTGTGGTATGGAAAAGAGCCCGTAATTTCTGTCAAATTCGATATCCTGCAGCGCATACAGAACGTCGAAACCGGCCAGCCAGCATATCACGGCAAGGACGAGCGGCACGATCCTGAGGTCAACGGAGCCGATTATGGCGATCCAGGCACCGAGAGGTCCGGCAGCGATCGCAAGTCCGAGGACCAGATGCGCCATCCAGGTGAACCTTTTGGCAAAAGAGTAAAGGAAAAGCACCCCTATCGCAATGGGGGAGAGCATGAGGCAAAGGGGGTTCAGCATGTAGGCGGCAACGGCCATGAGACAAAAAGAGAGCACGACGAAAGCAACCGCCTCTCCGACCTTTACAACACCCCTCGGTATCTCTCTGGCTGCAGTACGGGGGTTTTCCCTGTCGATCCGCCGGTCAATGATCCTGTTCAAACCCATTGCGCCGGACCGAGCGCCGACCATAGCCACGGTGATCCAGAATATCTGTCGCAGGGAAGGCACCCCCGAGGCAGCGATCAGGGCTGAAGTAAAGGCGAACGGCAAGGCAAAGATCGAGTGCGAAAACTTGATCATCCTGAGATAGAGGGAAACTTTTTGTATGACTGCGCTCATTGTTGACCTGCTGTTTCATTATAAACAATCGACCCAAAAGTATCAAAAATGCGGGATTCTTTGCAAAACGGACAGACAAGGAGGCCTCACGTGTTTTCCGGAATTGCCGGCTTCCCGGACAACACGCATCCATGAGATTTCAGGTATACTAAAGAGTTTACTTATGCAGAACGCGATCATTATAAGAGGCGCCCGGGAGCACAATCTTAAGAATATCAGCATTTCGATACCACGGCAGGCCGTAACGGTAATAACCGGTCCTTCAGGGTCCGGCAAGTCGTCTCTGGCGATCGACACCATCTACGCGGAAGGGCAAAGGCGATATGTCGAAAGTCTCTCACCCTACTCCCGCCAGTTCCTTGAGCAGATGCAGAAGCCTGAGGTGGATTCCATCGAGGGTCTGTCTCCTTCAGTGGCCATAGACCAGAAGACGGTCAGCAGAAGCCCCCGTTCGACGCTGGGCACCATCACCGAGATCTACGATTATCTGCGCGTCCTTTATACGCGGCTGGGCAAGGCATTCTGCTACAACTGCGGGACAGAGATCTCGACGCAGGAAGCCAAGAGCATTGTCAAGTCGGTGCTTGCCCTTCCGGAAGGGACAAGGATCCAGATCCTGTCACCCATCGTCCGGGACAGGAAAGGCAACTACCGCAAAGAGCTGCAGGAAATGAGAAGCGAGGGATATGTCAGGGCGCGCATTGACGGCCAGATGAAAGACCTGACACAGGATATTATCCTTGCAAAACAAAAGCGCCACACGATCGAGATCGTCATCGACCGTTTCATTGTGAAGGGGGGCATAGAACGGCAGCTGAACGATGCGGTTGAGACGGCCTTCAGATATGCGGATGCGCTCATCGTCAATCTGGCGGACGAGTCAAAGGACATTCTTTTTTCGAAAACAGCTGCCTGCCCTGCGTGCGGGATCAGTTATCCCGAGATCGTTCCCCGTTTCTTCTCGTTCAACAGCTCCGCCGGTGCCTGTCCATCCTGCAACGGTCTCGGATACGAGCACGCTCTCGAGGAATCGCCGGACATGGACCCGCAGGATGTCTGCAGGGAGTGCAGCGGTCTGAGGCTGAAAAAAGAGGCCCTGAGCGTAAGATTTCAGGGCATTAACATTGCCGAGTTCAGCGCGATGTCCGTAGAGCAGGCTCTTGCATTTCTCAGAAAGATGCGTCTGACGGAGCGCGAACGCATCATTGCGTCACGGATAGTGAAAGAGATCAACGACCGTCTCGTCTTTCTGACAAAGGTCGGCATCGGATACCTGCCCCTTGACAGGCCTTCGCTTACCCTTTCAGGAGGCGAGTCTCAAAGGGTAAGGCTCGCGACGCAGATCGGCTCCTCCCTTACCGGCGTTCTGTATGTGCTGGACGAACCGAGCATCGGTCTGCATCCCGGGGACTGCGCAAAACTTCTTGAGAGCCTGTCTGCAATAAAGAATGCCGGCAATACGGTGATCGTCGTGGAACATGATGAGGAGACGATCCGATGGGCGGACCATGTTGTTGATATGGGCCCGGGGGCCGGAACGAGGGGCGGCTGGGTAGTTGCTGAAGGCTCTCCCGCGGATATCATGAAAGCAGAAAACTCGCCAACCGGAAAATACCTGAGCGGCGCGATGCGGATACCCATACCTGAAAAGCGGCGGTCTGCTGATGATTTCATCGTCATAGAAGGGGCATCGGAACATAACCTGAAAAATATTGACGTAAAGATACCGCTGAAGACGTTCACCTGTGTTACCGGCGTCTCCGGATCCGGCAAGAGCACCCTCGTCTTCGATATTCTCTACCGGGCGGCGGAAAACTCTTTTTCCAAGGTCGGGCAAATGGCCCGTCAACCCGGGAGACATGCAAGAATAACCGGACTCGCCAGAATCGACAATGTCATCAGTGTCGACCAGTCGCCGATCGGGCGGACGCCGCGTTCCAACCCTGCGACATACACCGGCTTTTTCAGTCTCATCAGGGATCTTTTTTCTCTTGTGGCCGATGCAAAAAAACGCGGCTATACCTCTTCGCGCTTCAGTTTCAATGTGGAGGGGGGCAGGTGCGAGTCGTGCCGTGGAAACGGGCTGATCAAAGTCGAGATGCATTTCCTGCCGGACGTCTATGTACAGTGCGACAAATGCCGCGGCAAACGATACAACGACGAAACGCTTGAGGTCAGGTACAGGGACAGGAACATAGCAGAGGTCCTTGACATGACAGTCGCAGAGGCACTCCTGTTCTTCGAGAATATCCCCCACCTCCGGAAGAAGCTCGAACTGCTCGATGGGATAGGCCTCGGCTACCTTCAGCTCGGCCAGGCCGCGACGACGCTTTCGGGTGGCGAATCGCAGAGGATACGCCTCTCCCGGGAGCTGGGCAAAAGGTCAACGGGCAATACCCTGTACATTCTTGACGAACCGACGACCGGCCTTCATTTTGTCGACATCCAGCGTCTCCTGGATGTCATAAACATGCTGGTTGACAGGGGCAATACGGTCGTCGTTATAGAGCACAACCTCGATATCATCAAATCAGCTGATCACCTGATCGACCTCGGTCCCGGGGGTGGTGACCACGGAGGCAGGATCATAGCAGAAGGTACGCCGGAAACAGTGAGCAGAACCCGTAGTTCCTATACGGGGACGTTCCTCAGGGAGCGGCTTTTGTCTCGGTAATCCTTCCTATCTGCCATGAGTATATTATAGAATGTTCATACCATGATGAAAAAACAACCTGTTATCGCCATGGCAATCCTCCTCCTTGCCGCACTCTTGTCCTGTTCGCCGCGGAAGGAATCGGTTTACCGGAAGTCAATGCCGATAATGGACACCATCGTGAGCATCACCGTTGTTTGTGAGTCAAAAGAGCAGGCCGAAAAAGCGCTTAAAGAGACGTTCGCTGCCATGGACCATTTCGCCGGTCTCATCAATTTTTATTCTGATGCCAGCGAACTTTCAGCCATCAACCGCAACGCAGGAACTTCTGCGACAAAGGTCTCTCCCGAAACGTTCGATGTCATTGAACAGGCAGTTTTCGTGGCCGGCAAGTCGGGGGGCGCTTTCGATCCCACCATCGGTCCGGTCGTAAAGCTCTGGGATTTTGCGGGAAGAAAAATGCCATCCGGCATTGACGTCAGCCGTGCTTTACCGCTCGTGAATTATCGCGATATAATATTGGACAGGAAGAATTCCTCCGTCCTGCTCAGAAAAAAAGGGATGTTGATGGACCTCGGAGGCATAGCAAAGGGATACGCTGCGGATATCGCCGCCGCCTCCCTGAAAAAAAACGGGATCCTGTCGGGGCTCGTTGCTGTCGCGGGAGACATCAGGACATTCGGGATGAAACCGGACAGAACGCCCTGGAGCATCGGCATCAAGAATCCGAGACAGACAGGCGAGAGGGATGAGATCATTGCAAAGGTACGGCTGACCCAAAAGGCCATATCGACGTCAGGGGACTATGAGAGGTATTTCATTGCAGACGGGAAGAGGTATCATCATATCCTTGACCCGGAAACAGGATTCTCCGCAGAGACCTGCAGGAGCGTAAGCATTGTCGCGGATACGGCAGTATACACTGATGCCTTTTCCACCGCTGTGTTCGTGCTCGGGCCCGAACAGGGGATGAGACTGGCAAAGGAAATGGGCTTCGATGCCCTCATCATCGACGGGCACGGCACCACGCATATCACCGATGGCCTGAAGGAGAAGATTTCGTTTGAGAAAAACACTTAGCGCCATGACGCTCGCCGACAGGGCTCTCTTTACGGTATTGATCATTGCCTCCTTTGCCGGTATGTTCTATACGCGGGAAGCGCTTTCTCAGGGCACCGAGGTCATTATAGAGGTCAGCGGCAAGCCGGTCTTCACTGCTTCTCTCGATCTTGACAGGGATGTCCCGATAGAAGGAGCGCACGGGCGTGCGGGCGTGGAGATCAGGGATGGCAAGGTGCGCATGAAGGAGGCGCCGTGTGACAACCATATCTGCATGAAACAGGGATGGATCACGCGGGGCACGATCGTATGCCTCCCGAACAGCATCGTCGTCATTGCCGGCGGCGGTGTGAAAAAAGACGTTGATGCAATTACAGGATAAACGCCGTATTGCCATCCTGTCCGCGTACGCCCTGGCCCTGCATGGATTCGAGGCGCTGCTTCCCAGTCCCATCCCCTGGCTCAGGCTCGGTCTCGCGAACATTATCACACTGACGGCATTGATCCTGTTCGGGTTCAGAACCGCCTTCACGATCACTCTGATCAGGGTAGTGCTCGGTTCTCTCTTTGCCGGAACGTTTCTCGGGCCGTCCTTTGTTCTCAGTCTCGGGGGCGGCATTTGCGGCACCTGCGCGATGGGAGCCATGCTCGGCATCAGCAGAAAATTTTTCGGACCGGTCGGCCTCAGTCTGATCGGCGCTCTCTTCCATAACGGTGCCCAGCTTTTTCTCGCCTACTGGATATTCATCCAGAGGATCGAGGCAGTGATATTCATCACCCCGGTCATCATGCTTCTCGGAACGCTCACCGGCTTCATCAATGGTATTGTTTCTGATATCCTGATCAAAAACCTGTTGAAAAAAGAGCCGGACTCATTACACAATGTAGCCCAGGCCTGAAATGCAGATCACCTGTCCCAAATGCAAAAACATTACGACCTGGGAAGAAAACCCGTTCCGGCCGTTCTGTTCGGAGCGCTGCAAGCTTTTGGACCTTGGTGCCTGGGCAAATGAGGAATACCG
>VEOY01000119.1 GCA_012026685.1 Nitrospirota bacterium | reverse complement strand
GCGCATAGGTCTTCACTGCTTTAAGTGATACAGGCCGGTGCCGTTTCATGCGTAAATTGTAGCACAGAACATTGAGGCGCTGCATGGCGGATTCCCCGTAGTTTCATTGATTTAGCAGGGCGTCTTATGGTATAAAATAAGACTTTTTCAAAAGGAGGACTATCAGCTTGGCTGCAAAAGCACCGGTAAAAAGAAATCTCTCAGCAGAAAAAAGGGCCCGTCAGGCGGAAAAGAAAAACGCCAGGAACAGGGCGGTAAAAAGCAAGGTCAAAGGCGCCATAAAGGCCGTGGAAACGTCCGTCAGGGCCAAGGATGCCGAAGCATCTGCAAGCGCCCTGAAGGAGGCTGTCAGTGCCATAACGGCCGCATCGGCCAAGGGCATTCTTCATAAAAACAACGCGTCTCGCAAGATATCCCGCCTCACCCGGAAGGCTAACGCGGCGCTGAAAGCCTGAGCAGTCTGACAAGCAGCAGTTCCAGAGGATAGAATCCCCCGGTCTTTATCCCCATGTCTGCCCGGTTCAGCAGACGAAACACGTTATAAAGATGATCTTTTTCTCCGGGGGACTTTTTTTCTCCCATCATCTGGGCATATTGCCAGTTCAGCGCTCCGAGCAGGCTGTATGCCTCCTCGGTCTCCCGCAGGACGCTGTATATCCTGAATGTCTTTTCCACATCGCGTGACCGTATCGCATTGATAAGATCAAAAGCCCCGAATGTCCGCTTGCCCTCGGTGATCTCCCGGATATCTCCTTCTTCGATCACGGTCTTGCCGAGGAGCATCATCTTTTCTATTTCCGTCGAAAGCATTCCCAGGTCAGGTCCGATCACGGCAAGGAGATAATCTGCAGCATCACGGGCGAGGTCAAGGCCTTTCAGTCCCGCTTTCTCCCTTATCCATGCGGGCATATCCGCTTCACGGATGTCAAGAACGATATGCTTAACTCCCCTGAGGCTCTCCTTCACATCTTTTTTCAGGCTGCCCTCGTGCATCAGGATGAGGACAGTGCTCTCCGAAGGGTGCTGAAAATAACCTTCGAGCTTCTTCAGGTCCTTCTTCACGGCCTTCTGAAAGTTCTCGACCAGCACATATTTCCGGCCGCCGAAGAACGGCACGGTATTTACGACATCGAGTATCTGGTCAAAAGAGGGTTTTTCCTGTTCTGCGGAAAGGAGATCGAAAGCATGGAAGTTGAAGTCTCTTTCTCCCGGGGGGACAATGCCCCTGACAAGTTCGGCTGCCTCGGCATGGAGAAAGCGGTCGGACGCTGCCAGGAGGTAATTCCCTGACGGAAGCCCCTTTTTTACTTCGTCTACAAGGTTCTTGTAGCTCACTTATATATGAGGGAGCCGACGACCTCCATGGCGATGTCCGCCATCGCCTTTCGTTCCGCTATGTCCCTGGCAGCAACGAGGTCTGCGATCGTTTCGGAGCCGCTGAAGGGAACGATGAAGGGTGACTCTGTTCTCCATATCTCGCTGACCTTTCCTGCGGCATTTTGAAAGGTAAAATCAGCCTGGACGATGATCTGGTATTCAACGGTTGTGCCCTTTTTTTCCGAAAGACTGATCATGGTAAAATTCCGTATCACGCCGGAAATAACAGGTGCAGCTCCCGGCGAGACCGTAATGCCGTTGCGTTCGAATTCCTCTGCGAGCGCCCGATGCAGTTTGTCTTCCAGTTTCGGCTCAAGGGTCCTGTTCTCCACCTTCCCGATCCGTATCTCCGTAAAAGGAAGAGATGCACGGGAATGGACGGAATATCCACAGCCTGCCAGCAGCACCGGCAGAAGAAAAGCGAGCAGAAGCGTTATTCTTGTTCTGGTATCCATGGTCTATTCTCCTGTCACGATGTTGACGAGTCTGCCCCTGATGACAATCACCTTTTTGATGTTCTTCCCGTCGATGGCCTCTGAGATCTTTCCGTCTCTCAGGGCAATTTCCCTGACCTGCCCGTCAGGCGTTCCTGCCGGTATCATCAGTTTGCCGCGAAGTTTGCCGTTGATCTGTATGACCAGTTCCAGCTCTTCATCGGCCGCCATTCTCTCGTCCCAGACAGGCCACGGCTGCAGCGATATGCTGGGTCTGTTGCCGATCATCTCCCAGATCTCCTCGGTGATATGCGGCGTGAACGGACTGAGCAGGAGAAGCAGGTTCTCCATGCTGAACCTGAACGCCTGCATGGCCTGCTCATCCGAGGGTTCAAATCCGTTCATCTCGTTGACCAGCTCCATCAATGCGGCTATGGCGGTGTTGAAATGATATTCCTTCTCGATGTCCAGGGTAACTTTCCGGACAGTCTGGTGGGTTTTCTTTACCAGGGCCCTTACCCTGTCAGAGCCCGCCGCTTCCCCGGTTGCTGCTTTCGCCGCCATCAGCCCTTCGCAATGTCTCTGCGCCATGGCCCAGACCCTGTTCAGAAAACGATATGCTCCGTCAACGCCCTTGTCAGACCAGTCGAGATCTTTTTCCGGAGGAGCGGCAAAGAGCGAGAACAGCCGCGACGTATCGGATCCGTAACGGGTGATGAGATAGTCAGGATCGACCACATTTCCTTTCGACTTTGACATCTTTGCGCCGTCCTTGATCACCATGCCCTGGGTAAGAAGGTTCGTGAACGGCTCGCCCACCGTGGTGATGCCCAGGTCACGGATGACCCGGGTGAAAAACCGGGAGTAGAGGAGATGCAGGACAGCGTGTTCAACACCTCCGACATACTGATCGACCGGCATCCAATAGGAGACATCCGGGCTCGGTCCGGAACGGTCAAAGGAAATGTTCCCCTTATCCATACAGTAGGCTATGAAATACCATGAAGAGTCCACAAAGGTGTCCATGGTGTCCGTCTCCCGCCGCGCTCTCCCGCCGCACTTAGGGCAGGACACATGCAGGAAGGATGAGGCCTCAAGGAGCGGAGAACCGCCGGTGCCCGTGAATTTCACGTCCTCGGGCAGTATGACCGGGAGGTCCTGTTCCGGCACCGGGACGATGCCGCAGGCGTCGCAGTAGATGACCGGGATCGGCGTTCCCCAGTACCGCTGCCGGGATATGCCCCAGTCCCTGAGCTTATAGTTCACCACCGTTTTACCGAGATCTTTTTCCGCTATCCATACCGCGATCCTCTCTTGGGCTTCCCCGCTCTCCATGCCGGTAAAAGGTCCTGAAT
>VEOY01000132.1 GCA_012026685.1 Nitrospirota bacterium | reverse complement strand
TGAAATGTTCGGTGACCACCGGTGTCGGTTTGTCTGCTGTCAGGACGATGTGCCTGGGGAGGTCTGTTTTCGCTGACGAAAGCTTGTCCTCTATGCTGACGAGGCTTTTCTGCATCCCGGCACCGAAACTGCCCAGCAGATTTCTGGCAAGGGCAAAGGCAAGCTGCTCTTCAACGGACAGATTGGGTTTCCGGAGTCGGAAGTTGTCAGCGAACACATAGCTCTCTTTCTGCCTGTCATAGACAATGGGATACCCGGCAACCTGGAGCGTCTGGAGGTACCGGTACACGGTCCTATCGCTGATCTCCAGTCCGTCCATGAGCGAGTGGACGGTTACCGGTCCCCCGCTGTCTATCCTGTTGAGAATCATGATGAGCGAATCGAATTTGTATGACATGTTCCGCCTCCCAAAGTGATTGTATAATAGTACACTGACAACGTCCTGTCAGCGAAAAATAATTCATAGAAACTGTTGCATGTTAATACATCGAAGTTGGACGAGCACAAAAGAGATCAGGAGATAGACTTCTCAGACTGCAGAATTCACAACCTGTTTATATATGTTAAAGCCATACTTTTTTGGATTCGTTTCAGGCGCTTTTCAGGATCATCTCTTTGGGAAGGGTAATGTAAAAGACCGTACCCTCAGGTGATGACTCCGCCCTGATCGAGCCGCCATGCGAAACGATGATATTATGGACGATCGCAAGACCGAGACCGGTACCGCGCTCCTTGGTCGTATAGAAGGGAAGGAATATCCGGTCCCTGATGCTCTCCGGTATACCATGGCCCGTATCCGCGATTGACAGCACCAGTTTCTCCCCGTTCATTGCGCACGCGATGCGGATCTCACCCCCTTCCGGCATCGCTTCTGCGGCGTTCTGGATCAGGTTGGTCATCGCCTGCCTGATCATGACCTCGTCGGCCCTGATGACCGGAAGGCAGGTGGTATCGGCCCTGACCACGACCTTGTGAGGTCCATTGTCCAGCATCTCAGCGCTGCCTGTTACCAGTGCTCCCAGGTCGACGCTGCCGAAAACCGGCTCCGCGGGACGGGCAAACGTGAGAAAATCGGTTATGATCCGGTTCATGACATCGATCTCGCGGGCGATCGCTTCAACTGCGGGCCTCAGGGGTTCATCCACTTTCCGTGAGAGGATCTTGGTATATCCGGATATGACCCCCATGGGGTTCCTCAGTTCATGGGCAATACCCGCCGACATCTCGCCGAGCGTCGAAAGCCTGTCCCGCAGTTCATTCTGCGACTGGAACGCCTTCAGTTCGGTAAGGTCGGTAAAGACCAGCAGATGACCGATGACGGATCCCGACCGGTCTTTCAGCGGAGAAAGCGCAAGGCCGATCCAGAGCCGCCTGCCGCTGCTGTCCGTATACGCGGTCTCCGCTCTTTCCATGATCGTACGCCCGGCGATCATCTCGCGAAGGGGGCTCTGGAAAACCTCCGCGTGGTCCTTTCCGAGGACTTCCTCACGAAGACCGAGGATCCTCAATGCCGCGGAATTCATCCGCGTTATCCTGAGGTCCTGACCGAAGCTGACCACACCGCTCGGAACTGACTGGAAGATGTTCTCATTATAGACCTCGATCGACGAAGCGCGTTCCTCAGCCCTGCTCTTCAACCCCTCGAGCTCGCGCTCCTTTTCCTTGAGCTTAGACACCAGTTCATGGAACGTATCCACGACAAAGCCTACCTGTGTCGCGTCCTTCTGTTCCTGTTCCGTCTTTTTTTTATGATATCCAAGGAGGTTCCTGATGATGAAGAACATGATGAGCAGAATAAGCAGGGAAATAGCGGTGAGGAGGAGGAACTGTATATGCTGGACATCCATGACGGTCACCTCACGAGACGCGCGCCTGTATCATACCCTGAAAAGATACCAGGCTACGATCTCCTGCCCGAAGATGAGCGAAGCGACGGCGCCGGCTGCCAGGAAAGGGCCGAAGGGTATGAGACTGCCGTGTTCCCTTCCCCGCAGGCCCATCATCACGACACCGATGACCGACCCGAGGAGGCTGCCAATAAACGTTGTGAGGATTACCCCCTTCCACCCGAGGAACCCTCCGACCATCGTCATCATCTTGATATCGCCGCCGCCCATCGCCTCTTTCCTGAATATCTTCTCGCCCGCCGCGGCAACAAAATAAAAGAAGAGGAAACCTGATACGGCGCCGATGACCGAACTCTTCCATCCGAGCGCCGTTGCCCTCAGGAACGGGTCAGGCAGAAGCAGCGATCCGGCAAGAATTCCCAGCGGGATACCGGGCAGTGTGATCCGGTCAGGAATGATCTGGAAGTCGAGGTCGATGAACGTGATAACGATCAATGCCGAACAGAACAGGGCGTATACGAGAAAAGGCCAGTCCGGACCGAAGCGCCAGAGGAGGATTAGGTAGAAGACGGCGTTCAGGGCCTCGACGACCGGGTACCGGTAAGGGATATTCGCCCTGCAGTTCCTGCAACGGCCTCCGAGCATAAGATAGCTGAGAATGGGGATATTGTCCCAGGCCCTGATCGGCTGACCGCAGGACGGACACCGCGAAGAAGGCCACACAATGGAAACCTGCCTCGGTATCCGGTAGATGCAGACATTCAGAAACGATCCGATAAGAGAGCCGAAGATAAAAGCAAAAACGTACAGGAGCACCTACTCGGTTACCCTGCCTATCTCGGAGACCTTGCTCTTTGTCTCTTCCATGTTCTTCTCGATCTGCTCGAGCTGCGCTATGGCCTCGGCGACCACTGAGTCCCTGAGGATGTTCTTGTCGGTCTGTGCCTTCAGGTCAATGACACGCTCTCCGATCTTTTTGAGCAGATCGTCGCGCGTCTTGCCCATCTTGTCCGATTCATAGAGGAGTCTGAACACCGCGATCTCGATCTTCAGACGCTCGGCAAAGAGCGTCGAGAACCAGCGTATCTTACCTATGCCTTCCCTGAAATCTTCGATGATTTTCTTCATTGTTTTCCTCCGCTACCCTGTCTTAAACAGATCAGCCCTTCCTTTCCAGAATACATCAAGCTGATGTTTTAGAAAAGGGTATTTTCGCAGTTCCCCGTCCCGTGAGATGAGGTCGAATGCCTCCTGTCTCGCTGCTGCAAGGATCACAGCGTCCCTGCGGAGATCGGCATTCCTCAGGTCAGGCATCCCTGCCTGGCGGGTACCGAAAAACTCACCGGGTCCTCTGATACCCAGATCCTCTTCAGCGATCATAAAGCCGTCGTTCGTCCGTACCATGACATCCAGCCTGCGGCGCGCATCTTCGCCGACCGGTTCATATGCGATCAGCAGGCACCGTGCGCTGTCAGTTCCCCGTCCCACCCTTCCCCGCAGCTGGTGAAGCTGGCTGAGGCCGAACCGTTCCGCATGCACAACGAGCATCACCGTCGCATTCGGCACATCAACGCCCACTTCGATCACTGTGGTGCTCACCAAAAGATCTATCTCGCCCCGTTTAAAACGGTCCATGACCAGTTCCCGCTCCCCGGGCTTCATCCGGCCGTGCAGAAGCCCGATCCGGTATTCAGGGAATTTTCGTTCAAATGCCTCTTTCCCCTGAACTGCTGATCTCAGTTCCGAAGTCTCCGATTCTTCTATTGCGGGATACACGACATATGCCTGCCTGCCCTGACCGATCTCCTGTTGCAGGAGGGCATAGATCTCTTCCTTCTTCCCGGAGTCCACCCATGACGTTATCACCGGCTCTCTGCCGGGAGGCAGCTCCTGAATGACAGAACAGTCAAGGTCACCGTACAGGGTGAGCGCAAGGGAACGCGGGATCGGGGTTGCCGTCATGACCAGCACATCCGGGGCCAGGCCTTTTTTCCTCAGCAGTCCCCGCTGCATAACGCCGAACTTATGCTGCTCGTCGATCACCACAAGGCCAAGTCTCCTGAACGTAATCTTTTCCTGGATAAGCGCATGCGTACCGATGACGATATCCGCAGTGCCTTCACCTGCGTGACCGTTGTTACGGCTGCCCCCCCCACCGGTGCGCAGTTCGACGGCAAGCCCCAGCTTGTCGATCATGCGGTGCATGTTCAGGTAGTGCTGCTCCGCAAGGATCTCGGTGGGGGCCATCAGTGCTGCCTGATATCCCGATTCCACGGCATCCATCATGGCCGCAAACGCCACCACTGTCTTGCCGCAGCCCACATCGCCCTGAACGAGCCGGTTCATGGGATGCGGTTCGCTCATGTCCGTGCTTATCTGCTCCATGACCTGTTTCTGCGCCTCGGTCAGGGTAAAGGGCAGCAGTTTCAGAAAATCGCTCTTCAGGGTCCCCTTCGGCCGGAATGCGATGCCGCTTTCCCTGAACCCCCTTCTTTTGAGAACTGCAAGACCGAGAGTAAAATAGAAGAGTTCGTCGAAGGCAAGCCGCCGGTGATGCCGGCTCCTGCCGCTGTTCAGTTCGGTAATATCCTCTGCGCTCCCGGGGAAATGCAGCTCCCGTATGCTCTCGGCAAGTCCGGGCAGTTCATGCCGCGCAATGATCTCCTGCGGCAGAGGATCTTCCATGCCGGATGCGTGCTCCTTCACAAGAGCGAACATCAGTTTTCTGAACTGCTTCTGACTGATGCCCCCGGTTACGCGGTATACGGGTACTACGCGCCCGGTATGTATCAGGGAGTCCGCGTCATCGGCAAGAAACTCATACTCGGGGTTGTCCATTTCCAGCGGGGGCATGTCACGGGTATTCTTCTTCACCATGCCGCTCACGACCATCGTCTTGCCCATGGCAATGCTCTTCTGCAGAAAGGACTGATTGAACCACTTGATTTTCAGATAACCGGCGCCGTCGTGCAGTATGACCTCGAGAACGCTGACCCCTCGTCCCCTGCGCCTGGCCGCATTGCACGCAACGACCGTCCCGGCAACCGTTTCAACGGTCCCGGGGAGGAGTTCATGGAAAGCTTTGAGATGCGAGCGGTCTTCGTAGCGGAATGGCAGGTACAGAAGGGCATCCCGGATCGCGGTGATGCCGAGCCGGGAGAGGAGCCGGGCCCGCTGCGGGCCGACTCCCGTTACGAGTTGGATGGAACCGTCAGGGCTATTGACCTTCATCAACAGACGGCGCTTCCTGTTTCGGGGCCTCCTTGCGCAGCGAGTCCTCAAGCGCCCTGTCTGTCTCTTCCATCCGTATCTTCGAATATTCCGTGTCGCTGATGATATCGATATCCCAGCCGGTAAGTTTCATGGCAAGCCTGACGTTCTGCCCTTTCTTGCCTATGGCAAGAGAAAGCTGCTGGTCGTTCACCACGACCATGGCGGTCTTGTCCTCTTCGTTCACACCGATCTTCTCGACCGTGGCAGGACTGAGCGCACGGGCAAGAAGGGTCCTCGGGTCGTCCGTCCAGGGGATGATATCTATCCGTTCTCCCCTGAGTTCGCGCACGATCGCCTGCACCCTCGTACCTTTCATTCCCACACAGGACCCCACAGGGTCAACTGCGGAATCCTTGGAGGTTACCGCGATCTTGGTACGCTCGCCCGGTTCCCTCACGATATTCTTAATGATCACCAGGCCCTCGCTGATCTCGGGGACCTCCATCTTGAAGAGCCCCGAAACGAACTGCGGTGTGGTCCTGCTGACGATGATCTCAGGACCCTTCGAAGTTACCTTCACCTCCTCGACGATCGCCTTGACCGTATCACCGCGCTTCAGGTTCTCATTGGGAAGTGTGTCCTTGATCGCCAGATAGGCTTCGGTCTTGCCGAGATTGATGAAATAGGCGCCCTTTTCCCTCCGCATCACGGTCCCGCTTACGATCTGGCCGGCCTTATCCTTGAATTCGCTGTAGATAACATCCCTCTCAGCCTCCCTCACCCTCTGGAAAATGACCTGCTTCGCGGTCTGAGCCGCGATCCTGCCCAGGTCATGGAGATCAAGAGGGAACTCGACCGTATCGCCTTCTTTCTTGGACGGATCTATCTTGACGGCATCTTTGACCGATATCTCCATGTCCCGGTCCGTCACTTCGGCAACGACCTGCTTGCTCTCGAAGACCCGGATGGGGCACTTCTTTCTGTCGATCGTGAGATTGATGTTCGTTCTTCCGCCGTACTTTTTTCTCATGGCAGAAAGAAGGGCGGACTCAAGCGCTTCGACCATGGTCTCCTTGGATATCCCTTTTTCCCTGCTGATCTGTTCAATCACATGGCATAGTTCTTTTGTCATTTCAGTTCTATCTCCAATCTTGCTCTAGAGATGATTTCAAAAGGTACCGGGACCTCTTTACCTTCCTCTTCCGTGAGAGTTATCACACCCTCACGAATATCCGTTATCCTGCCGATATGCACATACTCACCGTCGACCTTCTGCTTCAGCACCACCTTTGCCAGCCTGCCCTTCGACTGTTCAAAATGTTTTAGCTTCTTAAGCGGCCTGTCGAGTCCCGGCGATGACACCTCAAGCGTATACGCCGTGGGAATCGGGTCCTCGACATCGCATAAAGCTGAGAGCGCCCGGCTGAACGCCGCACAATCGTCAAGCGTTACCCCGCCCTCTCTGTCAATAAAGACCCGGACCTGGGGTCTGGTCATACTGCCGGCGATCTCTACGTCAAGGACGTTGACGCCGTGAGATGCAGCCAGCGATTCTGCCAAATCAGTTACCTTTTCCTGTATCGTGTCCATATAAAACAAAAGAGTGGGGGGGCCCACTCTTTTCGTAAGAAATTCAGAATCAGTTACAATTAAGTATACCAATAACGAGAAAAAAATTGCAATGATTCGCTATTTCGTGAGACAATTTCTACCTTGATGATAATTAATATGTCTTTTTTCCCTCATCTCACAGAGAAATTACTGTTGATTTGATTGTGATTATGTAATAATATCAGGAGTATACAACTTGAACTGTAAAGAAAAGCATAAGGAATGGAAAGCTCTGACACTGACAAGAAGAACATTATGAGCCACGCAAATCACATATCCCTTGATCTGATCCCCGACCCGTTCATTATACTCAAATCAGATGGCGGGATCCTGGATGCGAACACGAGTTTCTTCACCCTGGCAGGGCTGGGCAGGGACGAGTCTATCGGGAGGGATTTCCGAGATGTCCCGCTGTTGAATGAACTCGCTCCAAAAGTTTCCGCATCCCTGGCGTCAGGTATCGAAAATATCGAGAGAATGTCCTTTAAGAACAGACATTTTGAGGTCCAGCTCCTGCCCTTCATGCATGAAGACAGATACTGGTTCGTCAGGGTCGTGCTGAAGGATATAACGAACTTTATCCGGCTCGAAAAGGAGCTCCTCAAGAGAAACAAGGAACTGATCATTGTCAACACGCTCTCGAGCGCCTTCATCTCGTCCGAAAATATAGATCTTGTGCTCGAAGATCTGATGGAAAAGGTCCTGCTCATCACTGACTTCCACACCGGATGGCTGCTCATCGCCGACAACGACCAGTATTTCAGGCTCAGGACGAACAGGGGAGTTTCCATAGAGCTTCAGCAGCATATCGTCCAGGGGGGGGTCGATAGTTTCTCTCATGAAGCGATCAGGTCAGAAGAACCGATCTACATTGTGGAACCGTCGGTCATTGCCAGGAACCCTTCCCTTCGGGATGAGGGCATTTCCTTCCTTGCTATCATTCCGCTCATTTCGAACTATCACGTGACAGGACTTCTCTACCTTGCAAGCGGCGGCAACAGGGAAATGGACTTCGATTTCGCCGCCCTCCTTTCGCTTGTGGGCAATCATGTCTCTCATATTATCGACAAGATAAAGCTTTTTCAGGAGACCCGGAGGCTTTCCATTACCGACGGCCTCACCGGTCTGTACAACAGCAGATACTTCTACAAGCACCTTGATTCCGAGATCGCAAGGACAAAAAGATACGGGAACTCGTTCTCGCTCATGCTGTTCGATATCGATAATTTCAAGAATCTGAACGATACCTACGGACACCAGGCAGGCGACGATGTGCTCCAGGAGCTTGCGCGGACGCTCAAGGCGGTTTCCCGCGAGACGGACGTCGTGGTCAGATATGGCGGAGAGGAATTTATCATCATACTGCCCAATACCGAAGAGGAAGAATCCATTACGCTTGCCAACAGAATATTGCAGGCCGTGCAGGAAACGAAGATCCGGATCGGCCCTGCCAAGCAGGTGAGCATTACCCTGAGCGGCGGCATAGCGACCTATCCCTTCAACGCATCTTCTGCCAGGGTGCTGCTCAACGCGGCCGACAATGCCCTGTACGCGGCGAAGGCTGCGGGGAAGAACAGGGTGATCTGTTTTCAGGGGAAGATGAATGAAAAAAATATTTGACCGTCCGGAAAGCCTTAAAGACGTTCCCTTCAGGTACTGCCCCGGATGCGGACATAGCCTCGTGCACCGGCTCATCGCGGAATGCATCGACTCGCTGGGCATCAGGGACAGGGTGATCGGCATCGCACCTGTCGGATGCGCTGTCTTTGCGTACGACTACTTTGACTTCGACATCCTCGAAGTCGCCCATGGCAGGCCCCCGGCAGTCGCTACCGCACTGAAGCGTGTCCTTCCGGACAGGGTCGCCTTTTCCTACCAGGGTGACGGCGACCTGGCAGCGATCGGTACGTCGGAGATCATTCATGCGGCGAACAGGGGTGAAAACCTTTCCGTCTTCTTTATCAATAACGCGACCTACGGCATGACCGGCGGGCAGATGGCCCCCACGACCGTCCCCGGCCAGAAGACCACAACCACTCCCAGAGGAAGGGATATCGGCCGGGAAGGCTATCCGCTCAAAGTGTCCGAGCTTCTTTCCACCATAGAAGGAGTTTCCTATATTCAGCGTGTGGCCGTGGATTCCTACAGGAACCTCGTCACCGCAAAAAAGGCTATCATGAAATCCTTTCTCTATCAGCTGGAAGGCAAAGGCTTCAGCATGGTCGAGATCCTCTCCCCCTGCCCCACTGACTGGGGCATGAGCCCCGGCGCGGCCGCCGAATGGATCCGGTCCACGCTTTCACGGACGTTTCCCCTCGGATTGATCAAAGACCGGTACCAGGGGAATGACTGACATGCACACGAGCATCATCATCGCAGGGTCAGGAGGACAGGGCATCCTCTTTCTCGGGAGGGTGCTGACATCAGCGAGCATGCTCGAAAGAAAAGAAGTGACCTGGTTCCCTTCCTATGGCGCCGAGATGCGCGGCGGCACCGCCAATTGCACGGTCATCATCGCTGACGAAATGATCGGCTCGCCTGTGGTACTGATGCCCGATGTCCTCATCGTCATGAACAGGGCATCGCTCGACCGCTTTCTTCCGAGCGTCAGGAAGAAAGGCATGCTCTTTTACGATTCGTCGCTCATAACCGAGAAACTTGCAGGAAAGGACATCTCGGCAGTGTCCGTGCCCGCCACCAGCATTGCAGGCGATATGGGAAGCCCCAAGTCAGCGAACATGGTCATGCTGGGAGCGTTCATAGCGAAGACCGGCATCCTCAAAAGGAGGTCCATCTTCCGGATCTTTGACAAAACAACAGACCCGCGGAAGATCGAGGCGTTCAAGGCCAACAAGGAATTTGTCACGAAAGGGATGGAATATATTGAAAATACGTAAAGCGGCCATCAGCGACGTCAAGGAGATCCAGAGGCTTGTCAATGAGTTCGCCCGCAAGGAGCAGATGATACCGCGGTCCGTGAACGAACTCTATGAGAACGTGCGGGACTTCGTTATCGCTGAGGACCGCAACGGCATCGTCGGCGTCTGTGCTCTCCATGTGCTCTGGGACGATCTTGCGGAGGTGCGTTCCCTGGCCGTGCGAAACGAATTCCAGAAAAAGGGCATCGGCAAGAGGTTGGTAAGCAGCTGCATCAGGGAGGCCCGGGCTCTCGGTATAAAGAGGGTCTTTGTCCTCACCTATCAGCCCGACTTCTTCCGGAAGCTCAGGTTCACGGATACGGACAAGGCGGCCCTTCCCCAGAAGATATGGGGGGACTGCATCCGGTGCCCCAAGTTCCCCGAATGCGACGAACACGCCCTCATCAGAAAGGTGTAGAGGATCTTTCGGTACTCAGCACGTATGTTCAAAGATGCAGCGCGGCGCTATCCCTCGATAGTGAAGCATGCCGAAAAACCTCAATAGTGACACGATAAAAACTGCCATGGTACTATTACCCGTCAACCGTGATACAAATAAGCAAAAAACCGTATCCATATTCGCCGGTCACGTGCCACGTGAAAATCTTGTCAATTTATTGAGTTTATGAGACATACAGCACCATCGTTAGGCTCTGTGGAGATGACTCATGGCCTGGTTTAACTCGCTCCATCCCGTCTCGCAGGCCATAGTCGCAACCTGCTTCACCTGGTTCATGACAGCCCTCGGCGCTGCAATCGTATTTTTCTTCAAAACATTCAACCGAAAACTTCTGGACGGCATGCTCGGCTTCGCTGCCGGCGTAATGATCGCCGCAAGCTTCTGGTCCCTTCTGGCGCCTTCCATCCAGATGGCTGAGGCTGTCGGTGCATCTCCCTGGGTCCCGGCCGCTGCCGGCTTCATGGCCGGCGGCCTGTTTCTTTCCCTGCTCGACAAGATCCTGCCTCACTTGCATCCCGGTTTCCCGATCAATGAGGCGGAAGGCATCAAGACAAACTGGCACAGGAGCATTCTGCTCGTCCTGGCGATAACCCTTCACAACATTCCCGAAGGGCTCGCGGTCGGCGTTGCGTTCGGCGCGCTTGCCGCCGACCTCCCTTCCGCCACCCTCCCTGGCGCCATAGCGCTGGCCGTCGGCATCGGCATACAGAACTTCCCTGAAGGCACCGCGGTTTCGGTGCCGCTGCGGAGAGAAGGCCTGTCGAGACTTAAGAGCTTCTGGTACGGTCAGTTGTCCGGAATTGTCGAACCCATTGCCGCATTCGTGGGCGCCTATGCTGTTGTCGCCTTCAGGTCGATCCTGCCGTACGCGCTGGCCTTTGCCGCGGGCGCCATGATCTTTGTTGTTGTCGAGGAACTGATCCCCGAGTCCCAGAGGGATGAAAGTTCAGACATCGCCACATACGGAGCCCTGATCGGCTTCACCGTGATGATGGTCCTGGACGTTGCTCTCGGATAGCTTTCGTGACCGACTTCAGGGTATGCGATGGACCGGACAGCCTCCTTCGGGAGCATCTGCATCTCTTCACATCTGAACTGAGGCAGCACCCCGTCCTTGATCTTGCCTGCGGCGACGGTCATAACGGCATCTATCTTGCGCAGAGGGAATTTCGGGTCGTCTTCGCGGACCGCTCTGAAGAAGCTCTTGAACAGGTGAAGAGACGGGCAGATGCTGAAAACCGGAAAGTCACCCTTTGGCACATAGACCTCGAAGCTGACCGTTCCGATCCGTTCTCCGGCCGGACATTCTCTGCGATCATCGTCTTCCGCTACCTGCACCGCCCACTCATCCCAGCCATCAAAAAGGCACTCATGCCGGGCGGGATACTTGTTTATGAGACCTTCACTGCGGAGCAGGCCCGGTTCGGAAAACCGAAAAACCCAGATCATCTGCTCAACCCCGGTGAACTTCTCTCCTGGTTCCATGACTGGGAGATACTACATACATTCGAGGGGATCGTCGGTGAACCGCCGAAGGCCATCGCTCAGCTTGTCTGCAGAAAACCCTGAGGAACACACGCTATTTTATCAAACGTTCCCTCGGCTTTTTGGGATTGTTAAGTATCATCGGTTTATCAATAGGTCTTGCAAATTGAAACTTTTGATGA
>VEOY01000174.1 GCA_012026685.1 Nitrospirota bacterium | reverse complement strand
TTTCAGCCTTTTCAGTGCCTTAACGTCTTCGGCATCCTGTGGTCTGCTGGACGCTTTCTTCATCCTTATCATATCATCAACCGATATCACAGGAACATTCATGTTTCCGAGCTTCATGCTCACAGCGTGAGCGCATACTTCTTCAAACGGCAGAGGTTCCCGAATAAAGACTTCCACAAGACTTATCGTCTCGCGCGGATGATAAAAGCTGAAAACCTGCATATGCGCGGCGTCAGGTCATTCGTATGTGTGGCGAGTTTCCAGCTGTAGCCGATGGGTCCTGGACAGGCATCCGGGTCTCTGCGCCCGCCTCCTTGTCTGCCAGGAAATACCGGCTTTCTCCCCGACTGAAACCTTATTTGCCCATTTGCGGCTGCCATAGTCCGAAGGCCGCGCCGGTAGGATCAATGATCACGCTGAACCAGCCCATGTCCGGGACCTCGGTGACATCGCGGACAACGGTGGCCCCGAGCGACTTCGCCTTCTCTGTCGAGGCCGCCACGTCATCGACCATAATATACGGAAGCCAGTTGTCACGGTCTTCAGGCATCGGGTTCTTCATCATTCCTCCGCCTGTTCCTTGACCGACGTTGATGATCGTGTAGTCCATGGCCGGGAATTCCTCCATCTTCCAGTCGAACATACCGGCGTAGAACTTTTTTGACTTGTCCGGGTCTTTTGTATGTAATTCGATGTGAACAAAAGGATTTGGCATTCTGACACCTCCTGAAGATTATCTTATTGACAGTCTAACAGGTAAATACCTTCTGTCAAAGCCGCGTCGCAAAGACCCCAAAGGATGAATGCTGCAGAATGAAGAAAAAGCGCCGTGCATGGACATCGATTTCATCCCTTCATTTTTGAGCTGCCCGTTCTTCGTCAATCTGTCCGCACGGAGAAAGGGCCGCGTGCCGTGGCCCTTTCTCCGGGGAAAAGGAGGTCTATGGTTCCTCAGTAACGATATACGGCCGCATCATCTCATTGTCCTCATGTTCGAGGATGTGGCAGTGCCATACGTACAGGCCGGGGAGGTCGAATCTCGCCCTGACCGTGGTGATTTCGCCGGGATAGGTGATCACCGTATCCTTATAACCCGACTCTGTCGGCTGAGGTGCATTGCCGACAATGCTCGGTCCTCCATCCATCGCCTGTCGTCCGACCACCTGAAACCGTACCATGTGGAGGTGGATCGGATGTGCATCTTCGGTGAAGTTGAAGATCTGCCACTCTTCGATAGGTGCTATACCGCCCACTATCTGGGGGTTCTCTGTCAGGTAGACTGTCGGCGTTCCGCCATTTTGCAGGTTAAATACCAGCGGGAAGTTCGGGCTGTGTGTGTCACCCCAGTCAAGCGGATAGTTGAGCGGCGTGGGGCCGGTGAGGTCGACCATGCCGAGCTGGGCCTCTGCCGGGGCGAAGTGAACTGCTATCGTGCCTGCCGGTGGGACGATTGCGCAATCGACCTTCTTGATCGGAATCAGGTATGCGCCGCTCACAGCATCTGCGAGCACGCATACGGTCAGGGACTCCCGTTCGTTCAGCGATACGCCCCGCACGGCCGTAGCGGGACCGAGCGGATCAGCGGCAGGCAAAACCAGGTTCTCTGACGGTGTGCTGTTGTTGCCGGCGGGGGTGTCGGATACCAGTACGAACTCCATCACCTGGCCTGTCGTGCCGGGATCTGAAGGGACGACCGGAAATCCGCCGAAGGGCTCGTCAGATGCGGTGTTCAACATTCTGACCCTTGCAGTGCCGGCAGGCAGGGCCGTGAAATCCATGATGACATCTGCGCGTTCTGCAAGGCCCATAAGCAGCGCCTGTTGCTGGTGCGCGGCAGGCGTGCGGTCTGCATCGCTTGCCGGCTTTGTCCCATTGCCGCTGAGCAGTGTGGCGAAGCCTGTCTTGATTTCGACGACCTGCTGGAGAAAACCTTCCTCGGCGCCGATCTGGTAGAACGGTATCTCGCCGAGCACGTTGCCTGCGCCATCATAAGCAATCAGGCTCAGGTTGAGAAACCGGGAATTGCAACCGTTCAAAAGGCGTAGCCGGTAACGGTCGGGCTCAACGTTAAGAAAAGGCCATGTGGTGCCGTTGACGACTATCGTGTTGAAGAACGCCTCGGGATTCCAGATGGGGAGCACATCGGAATAGGGTGCTAAGGGAATGCGCAGCTGATCCCTCCGGACTCCCTCAAAAAAAGCACGGGACTTGGGATAGAAGAGAGAGCCATCGTCGTTAAAGGAGCGGTCCTGGATCAGTATCGGGATCTCGCGTATGCCGCTTCTCTTGTCGGTTGTCCCCGGAATGAGACCCGGCGCGTTCAGCTCCAGAAGTGTGTCACCGGAGACAGGGGCAGGCCCGGGCAGAATCCCGTCGTTTTCGGTGGCCGTTGTCCCGTCATCAACAAAGCTGTCGCCGTTAACGCCGCCGCGGATCAGCCAGTAGCCTGCAGGCCCGGCATACACATTCAGACGTGTCATGCCGAGGGTATGGTCATGATACCAGAGTGTGGTCGCGGGCTGGTCGTTGCGATAGAAGTAGTCGGCATAACCGGAGTTCCGGCCCCGCGGCTGTCCGTTTGCGTCATCGAAGAGAGACCCCTCTGTTGCATACGTAGCAGGGATATTCGTTGCAGCCGGTAGCCACCATGCCTCGGGATATCCGTCGCTATGAGGGTCCACATGGGCTCCGTGGACGTGGACAACTATGGGAACGGGACCCTTGTAGGGCCTCTGACTGGTGCCTTCGCAATCGGTACCCATCATGCCCGTATCGCACTTCTGCTTAGGGTTTGCCCAATGAACAGTCTGGTCTACCGGAAGAAAATGGGGAAGAAACTCACCGTCTTTGTTTACCAGATCATTTATCCACCGCACGTTGACCGGGATTCCGGATGTGGTCTCGACCGTGTAGGCAGGATAGTTGAACTGCGAGGCAGGGCTCGGCGCAACATCCGGTTTGGGATCGATTGCAGGCCCGTAACCCCAGACCTTGGTCGGCGGGAATGCATCGTTCCTGCCGTTGATCCTGTTCCATAGCCCCCCGGGGAGGATATGCTGCCTAAACTGCCTGACAGCGATATCATAGCTGTTCTTGCCTGACTCATTATTACCGTTGCTTTTCATCACCGGCGGTATGACCAGCGGGGTGACGAATTTCGGGATCGTGGTCGGGTCCAGAGATCCGCCCGGAAGAGGTTCCGCCGATAGCGCCCCCCCGTATATCGTTCCCATGAAGAAAGGCAGTAGCATCATAATGCTGATTCTCAAAAGGTGCCGTGTCATGGAATTTCCCTCCTCTCTCAAACCTGAGAATTTCAAATGGACATCTTGTTTATGGTATATCTCCCTTCCCGGACGCCTGAAAGCAACAGGCCGGCATTGGCCATTCTTATTGGCAGCCCGGCTGTCTTGATGTCATCAGAAGCCCGTCAAATTTTCCGCTCTATTCTCACGAGGGGTATGGCGTGTTCAGAGCCGTCATATTCATTTAATTCAGTCTGGACCCTATAGCAAAAAATTGCTATAAAGGTATTCTGATATTTTCGTAGGATTTCCCCGACGAATTCAGGATTTATGATGTGCTGGGTATAAAAATGTGGTACTTCCAGACACACAGAAGAGCTGCTTCAGCAAAAAGCCGGCGACTATTCTTTCGGTCTCGCAGTGAATACAGATGGCAAGCTGTTTTGTCAGGATCTTCCGGAGACCTTTCTTGCGATCGACGGGAACTCCTTGCGGAAATCAGGGTGGGACCTTCCGATTAACAGTTTGAAAGCCTTGAACACGGCCTTCAGCTCTTCAAGTCATTCCGCAAGCGTCTTCAGCTCCTTCTGGGTAAGATCGCGCTCTTTGAGGGACATTCCTTTCTTCTTCATCTGCAAGTCTCCTGTTTTCCGGCCGCCAGGGCCTCATCTGAACTCGACTGCCTGTTCGCGCGAGATCCTTGGCGTCGGGCGGGGGACCCTCTCAGGGTAGCCCGCAGGCACGAGGGCGACAGGCCTGAGGTTCGGCGGCAGACCGAGTATTGTGGCCACTTCTTTTTCATGAAAGGCCCCGACCCAGCAGGTGCCGAGTCCGTTCTCATGGGCGACAAGCATCATGGCCATGATGCTCACAGCAACATCCTGAATGCTGTAGAGGTCAACGCCCCGGCTGCCGTAGTGGTAGCTGATCGAAGAATCAGCGCAGCAGACGAACACGACCGGCGCGTCGGTGATGAAGTTTTGATGCAGGGCCGCCGCAGCCAGCTTCTGCTTGAGCCGAAGGTCCTTCACGGCGCAGAACCTGCGGGACTGGAGGTTGCCGGCGCTCGGCGCCCAGATGAGGGCATCGACCAGTCTGTCCATGACCGGGCCCGGGATCTCCTTTGGCGAAAAGCTGCGTATGCTCCGTCGCTCCATGACCGCTGCGAGGATCTTCATGATATGCTCCTCCCTTACCTGCGTCGTCTGCCATTCCTGCGACCATGCAGATCATGTTCAGCGTCCTGCTGATGTGTTCTTTGGATGGATACCTTAATGCTATCACCATCCCTCGCTGCAGGCGAGTCTCTGTTCAGGTCAAGGCGGGCGCCGTCCGTTCCCCGATCTTCCCGGCCGGAGTGATCCGCACAATCCCCTTTTCCCCCAGGCTGCCCTCGACCTCATAATGATAATGGTGAAAGAGGCCGATGGCCCAGAGGTTTGTTATGAGGTGGTTTGTCACTGCTTCGGTCGTAAAGACGGACCCTTGGTCAGACAATGCCAGATACAGCACGGCCTGGTCTGCGAGGTGCCGGTCAAGGGCCGCGCCGGACCGATAATAATGGATGAGCCCGGCCGCAGCCTCTTCTCCCACGGTTTCGGCTCTTTTGCCCAGGCTGCCGAGCGCAGAAAAGCCGGCAAGAGAATGTTCGGACCTGCACTCGAGACAGACAAACGTACCCTTGCCGCGGGTCCGGACGTTGACCGTGTCGATCGCTGTTATGTCCACGAGTTCATTTGCCGATGCGGAGATCCGGGCGATGGCCGCCTGCTGCTGCCTGTCTGCTATGGAGGGGGGAAGGCCCCCGACTCCTGAATGTCCGATGATGCTTCTGACCGCTCCCCGTTCGGTCAGGTCGAGATGACCTATTCTGTCCGCCGGGAAGATATCGGCCCGTATCCTTCCGCCTCCTTTTGGATAGAACCCGTATGTCTCTATGGAGAGCCGGACCCTGGTGCCGAGGCGTTCGAGGAGCGGGACAAAGACGCCGGAAAGGAAATCGAACGGCGGACTGAAGGGCACGTGCGTGCCGCCCGTGAGCGTTATCGAGGACATCCCGCCCGTGAAGAGCAGGGCGGGTATGAGAGTCTGCAGTACAAGGGAGGTCGATCCCGCGGTGCCTATGTCGAATGAATATGTTCCTTCCTGCGCCGCTCCGGGGCTGAAGAAAAGCTCTGTGGACCCCGGACGGTCTCCTTCCACCTCTGCCCCTGAAACGAGCCGGGCCGCACCGACACAAGTCAGGTGCTGCGGCATGAGGCCGGGCTTTTTGCGGCCTTGCCTGATGTGGCACATCCTGAAGGGCTTTCTGAAGAGGCATGAAAGACCGAGCGCTGTCCTTATGATCTGACCGCCACCCTCTCCATACGCTCCGTCGATATCGATCATAAGAATATCGTATCACTGAATATCGGGTCTTTGACTGGTAGGTTGAAGAGACGCATGCGGAGAAATCCATAACATGACGGCATATCCCGAATCTGTGAACAGCACAGCTTACGAAAAAGAACGGCGGGCGAGGCGGTCTGCCGATCCTGTCAGATCATCATACGGGCAGGGGAGACGGCTTAAACGGCTGTTCTCTAATACTCATAATATCTTCTGTGGTACCCAAGATTTATGCCTCCGGTACCTCTGAGCTTGTCGTGGCCTATGATGGCCCACCTGCCGGAACGATAAAACTTTACAACCCGCTCGGATTCGATCAGCTTGTCAAGGATGAAACCCTTGACCTGGTCATACCTGCCGTTCTTATACATCACCCTGATAAGCATACACCCCTCCTTGACGTGCCCCGGCATCAGAATGCCGTTTTCTCATCTACCAAAGCATTTCCTGCCGGTCTTTTCTCTGCGGAATATTCGACTGCCCCCGACACACCGCTTCTGTCACTCAGGCGAAATCCGCCCTGCAGAGATCACAACTCTTGTCCTATATTCTCATTATTTACGTGCACCGTCAACTTAAAAAATACTATGCTTTACAAACGTGCAGAATTTCTGTCCCGCTTCAGTCCTGGTCAGGGGATACCACGGAGAATCCGATGAAAACACGTCGACGACAGGTTCTGGCATCCGGACAACCACCATCGATGCCCATATATCAGCAAGGACAATGCGTAAAGCAGTCAACATATTGGACTGGTAGTCAAAAAGCATCCCTATGACAGTGATATTATTGGGGAAAACAGTATTTTACAATTACCATGGGAAGTCATATAATTTATGCTACGGAAGAGCCTGATGCCATTCTATGACGGAGGTCCTATGATACGTCTGATCACATGCCTAAGGAGAAAAGAGAGCATATCTCACCAGGAGTTCAGAAAGTACTGGGATGATGCGACATTTGCCGGTCTCATGGATAAGGCCGCAACGGTCCTGAAACCGGTAAAGCATGCCCGGTGCCTGTCCCTGCAGGTAGGAGCAAACATCAAGATCATGGAATCGCGGGGGAGTGATGAACCCTATGACGGCATCATAGAATGGTGGTGGGAGAGCGCAACCCAGCTCGCTCCTCTATTGAATACCAGCCAGGCACAGTCACTGATCCTCGAGATCCAGGCGTATCAGAAGCAGTTCGCGGATTTCGACCGGTCGCCCTCATTTTTCACGGAGGCCTGACACCCCCTTTCGACCAGGTACGCGATAGGAGCCCGCGAAAAATGAAAACGTATCCTCTCAGGACCTTTGTCCACCGTATTCTTCTGATCAGGCTCGGCTGGCAGCTGAGGGAATGAGAAGCATTGTGTAATGATGATCATGCTGATTATGAATGCTTTACAGGGGAGGCCGTGATTGTTCGCAACCGGTAAAATATCCGCGGGGGCCGCATGAGCAGAACGAAAAAGATCGTCCTATTCCTGGCTCTCGCGCTGGCATTCGTTCTGATCGCCGTCTCTGCGCTGGTCCTGTTCCTTCCGCGTCTCATCGACCTGGAGGGAGTGAAGACGAAGGCGACGGCTGCCATTTCTGAGAAGACCGGCGCGGTTGTTCAATTTGATCAGGTGGGCCTCGCATATTTCCCCCGTCTCCGCGTTACCATTTCCGGGGTGAACGCCCAATTTCCTGATGGCCCGGCAATACACGCGGAATCCCTCAGCCTCTACCCTTCGCTCCTGAGACTGCTTTCAGGAAAAGTTCAGCTCGCTTCGGTTCAGATACAGGCGCCTGTTATCTCCGTCCGGATAAAGAAGCCCGCTGAAGAAGAAGACATCGATGCGAAGCTGGCGAGACTGCTTGCCGGGATCTCATCGGAAGTCCCCGGGCTTGATGTGCGCATCAGGAGAGGTGTGGTGAACCTTGCGGCCGAAGGCGGCGCAGAGCTGACCGTAAGGGATATCGAGGCTGATGCTGATTTCGGCCGCATGTCCGCGGATGTCAGTATCAGCGGAAACAGTGATTTTGTGAAGCGTATCGCTCTTGCCGTCAATCTGAAAGCCGGGGAAAAATCTGTCATAAGCGCTGACCTGTCGGTCAATGCAAAAGAGATCGACATCATCCGCGCAAGGGATGCCGTCCTTCCGCTCGCAGGTGATGTCCCGGTTGCCAGGACGATCTTCTCGTATCTCAGGGCAGGGAGTGTGCCGGTGCTTTCCATCGAAAGCAAAGCGGGCTCGGTCAAGGAACTGGGGAAGACGGACAATATCATTGTCAAAGGCGATCTGAGCAAGGGCAGTGTCTCCGTTCCCAATACCGTGCTGGAATTCAGCAAAGTAAACGGAAGATGCAGCGTGGAAAAGGGTATCCTTCAGGCCGAGCATGTGACAGCCATAATGGGCAGTACGGGGCTTCATAATGCAAAGCTCAGGGTCGGCGTGAGGCGCGGGGATGAGCCGTTCCGGCTCGAAACGGACATCAGGTCGACCATACCTGAAGCAGCTGGCATCACGGGAAAGATCCTGAAGGAACCGCCCGCTTTTCTTTCGCACCTTGGAAGCATCAACGGTCCTTTCGAAGGACATCTGGTCCTCGGGGAGAGCACGTCCATATTCCGGGCCGGATCCGGCTTCCGGAACGGGATGCTTCGTCTCACGGCAAAGATGAAGACCGATTTCGCAGCGAAGATCACCATGGACCTCGGTTTCCGGAATGGAGGCGGGCCGGCCGGGACCCACATCGAGGCCGAGGCACGAGATGTCGATATCCGGCGCGCCGCATCCGGCCTCAGGGCCCTGTCAGATGATCTGCCTGCACTCGACAAGGTATTTGCCTATGTTCCTTCCGGCAGTGCCCCGGTGCTCACCTTCTCTGCAAAGGGTGCGACGTTTGATGACCTCGGCATGACCGACCGTTTTGCCATTCGGGGGGGGCTCGTTCAGGGGACGGTCGTTATCCCGGAGGTCGGTCTTGTTTTCAACAACGTTGACGGCTCATACAGCATTGAAAAGGGGATTCTGAGCGCTGCTGATGTAAAGGGTGTGGTTGACGGCGGCGGCCTGAAGAACGCAACCGTCAAGATCTATCTCGGGAAAGATGATGGCCCGTTCCGTTTCGATGCTGATACATCCCTGACCGCTCAGGCTGCGCAGCAGCTCCTTCGCCGCTTTGTGAAGGAGCCGGTATTTCCCCTTGACCGGCTCCGGGACCTGAGGGGAACGGTTTCCGGCAGGATTTCAGTCGGCGACAGCACCGCTGCCTTTGCATCCTGGAAGGAAAATGGCGTGTTCGGCTTCGACGGCCGGATCGACCTTTCGGATGGGCCTGCGGTCGATCTCTCCCTGAAGCTGACGCCCCGGGCGGTCGCCATAAGAAAACTGCAGTTCCGGGATGCGCAGTCGAATGCAGCGATCAGCCTGAACCTTGCGGGAAAACATCTTGCCGGACAATACGACGGCACCCTTACGGCGGATACGCTTGCCAGAGTAGTCACGGTGCCGGAAGTTCAGACAGGTTCGCTCCGCGGCAGCCTCAGTGCCGACATCGACCTTGAGGCCATCTCGAAATCCACAGTCAGCGGCGGCATTGCAGTATCCGGGATGCCCGTACGGTTGAAAGAAGGACTATACCTGAATATAAGAAGCATGGACCTCCGTGCCGCAGGCGGAATCGTCTCGATCGAAGCTGCGACCGTGAATATCGGTGACACGGACTTTTCATTGCGCGGAACGATCAGGCCCGGACCAAAGGAAATCATCCTCGACACGGACGTTTCTGCAAGGCTCATCAATTATGCGAATCTCAAACAGCTCCAGGAGCAGCAGAAGGGCGTTGACCAGAAGGAACAGAGCGGTGGTGAGTCCCCGTCTGTCAGGGGGGTCGTAAGGGTGTCTGCGGAGAAGTTCGTCTGGGACCGGTACACCGTCAGCCCGCTCGTTGCAGTTATCGATCTTGATCAGAAGAGGACCGCGATCACGGTGAATGATTCAGCTCTCTGCGGAGTTAGCATGCCGGGGAGCATCATTTTTGAAAAGGGAGTGGTCGATGTCGCTTTCCGTCCTGCTGCCAAAGACCGGGAACTGCTTCCTGCCATAAGCTGTCTCAGTGATCAGAAGAGTCAGGTGAGCGGGACGTTCAGCCTCGAAGGAGATCTGAAGGCAAGGGGAAAGGCTGATGAGCTTGTCCGGAACCTGAATGGCGCCCTCAGTTTTTCCGCCCGAAACGGAAGTATCGACAAAGCGCCGACCCTTGCGAGAGTGCTCACCTTCATCGACCTGTCAGAGATCTTTTCCGGAAGCATTCCGGATGTCGGCAAAGAGCAGTTCCCCTACCGCTCCATCACGGCAAGGGGTGAGATAAAGAACGGAAAACTCACGCTCCGGGACGCGGTAATGGATGCACCGGCCTTCAACATGGTCGCGACCGGTGACATCGATTATGTGTCAGAGACGATGGATGTCAAGCTTCTGGCCGCTCCCCTGAGCACGATCGACAGCGTGCTCAAAAGGATACCGGTCGTCAAGCAGATCACAGGGGGCTCCCTGGTTGCTGTGCCTGTCCGTGTTACGGGAAATTTCAAAGACCTGAAGATCCAGTATATCCCGTTATCGGCTGTCGGTTCCGGGCTCCTTGGCATAATGGAACGGACCATAAAGCTGCCGGTCACGATATTTCAGCCTTCGGCGCCGGCAGGGGAAAAATGAGCGGGCAGGCCGGTTCATGACGGGGGCGGACACTGCCGACACGCTGCTTCTTCTTGCCTTGGAGCCTTCACTGGTAATATTACGAGTTGCCTTCCCTTCCATCGTATGATAAATAACATATAGGCCGGGTGATGTTCTGCAATAATACGCAGAATGGCATGACGCCGACCGCAGGCAGCCGAGGGAAACGGTCTGGAGAAGCGATACCGGCTGCCCGGCCTTGGATAGTGTCAACAGGAGTCTTTTCCGGAGGAGAAAGAAGATGCCCAAAAATGAGTGGAACACCCGTGATGTGACCCGCATAACACTGGCAGTGTTGTTCATTGGCATCCTCATCGCTTCAAGTTTCTGGATTCTCCGGCCGTTCATCACCGCAATCATCTGGGCGATGATCATCGTCGTGGCGACATGGCCGGTCATGCTGAAAATGCAGGCCGGACTGCGCAACAAGAGGGGTCTTGCCGTGGCAGTGATGACCGTGATACTGCTGCTGGTCATCATCGTACCCCTTTTCTTTGCGATCGTCACGATCATGGACAACGCGGAAAATGTGGCGGCCCGCATCAAGTCTCTGGGCGCTATCGGATTGCCCCTACCTCCTGAATGGGTCGGGAAGATCCCCGTGCTGGGCCCGAGGATTGCCGATCAATGGCATCGGATTGCGGCCATACCTCCCGAGGAACTCCCCGCACAGGTGGCCCCCTACGCGCGGGACATCGGGGCCTGGTTCCTGTCAAAGGCCGGGAATATCGGGATGAAGGTTGTCCAGTTCCTGCTGACCGTCATCATCTCCGCCATCATGTATGCCGGGGGAGAGACGGCCGCCGCAGGAATACGCGGTTTTGCCAGGCGTCTGGCCGGACCACAGGGAGAGGAGGTCACCATTCTCGCGGCAAAAGCGATCAAGGGCGTAGCGATCGGCATCGTGGGTACTGCTCTCATACAGACTGCTATCGGCGGTGCCGGATTATTCGTCTCGGGCGTGCCGGCAGCTCCGTTGCTGACAGCAGTCATCTTCATGCTCTGTCTTGCACAGCTCGGGCCGATCCTCGTGATGGTGCCCGCAGTGATCTGGCTTTATTGGAAGGGTGATCCCCTCTGGGGGACCGTGCTCCTTGTCTTTACGATCGTAGCGGGCGGTATTGACAATTTTATCCGTCCTCTTCTCATCAAGAAGGGGGCTGATCTGCCGTTGATCATGATCTTCGCCGGCGTGATCGGCGGTCTCATTGCCTTTGGCGTCGTCGGCCTCTTCATCGGACCGGTGGTGCTCTCGGTCACCTATACGCTGCTGAAGGCATGGGTGTCTGACAGCGGGCAGGAGCAGAGCGGACAGCAGAACTGATATCCGGGTGGATTTCAGTCAAGGCGATAGAATGAGTCTGTCAGACCATTAGTTTGCCGAATTATATAGTGTAGAGGAGGAACGTCATGTCCGCAGCAGGGAAGAAGCCCCCGGAAGGCGAGAAGAAGAAGGTCCTCGAGGTCACTGAACAGAAACGCCTCAATGAGGCGCGCGAGGCCGGAATCCCCTGGAAGAAATGGGGCCCCTACCTGAGCGAACGCCAGTGGGGGACTGTTCGTGAAGATTACAGCGAAAACGGCGATGCCTGGAACTACTTCAGCCACGACCAGGCGCGCTCGCGGGCATACCGGTGGGGCGAGGACGGGCTGGGGGGGATCTGCGACGACAAACAGCGGCTCTGCTTTGCGATCGCACTCTGGAACGAGCGGGACCCCATCCTGAAGGAGCGGCTGTTCGGGCTGACCAACAGCGAGGCCAACCACGGCGAGGATGTGAAGGAGTATTACTTCTACCTCGACAGCACGCCGACGCACTCCTACATGAAGTACCTGTACAAGTACCCGCAGCGGGAGTATCCTTACCGGGACCTCATTGAGACGAACCGCAGACGGTCGCGGGAGGAGTTCGAGTACGAACTGCTCGATACCGGTGTCTTCGACGACGACCGCTATTTCGACGTGTTCGTGGAGTACGCCAAGGCCGGCCCGGAAGACATGCTCATCCAGATCACCGTGCACAACCGCGGTCCAGAAGCGGCCCGCCTCCGTCTGCTGCCTTCGCTCTGGTTCCGGAACACCTGGTCGTGGGAAGCGGACATGCCGAAGCCTTCCCTGCGCGAGGCAGCGCCGGGCGTCGTGCAGGCCTCCCACCAGGAATTGGGCGCTTACTGGCTCTTCTGTGACGGAGACCCGGAACTGCTCTTTACCGAGAACGAGACCAATGCCGAGCGTCTCTGGGGCCAGACCAATGCTTCGCCCTATGTCAAGGACGCGTTTCACGCCTATATTATTTCCGGAGAGGCCGATGCGGTGAACCCCGCAAAGACCGGGACGAAGGCAGCGGCCCACTATGCGCTTGAACTGCCGGCCGGCGGCAGCCGGACGGTCCGTCTGCGCCTCGCTGCTACCCGGCTAAACGAGGCCTTCAGCATCGTTGAAGAAACATTCAGAAGCCGGATCTCCGACGCGGATGAATTCTACCTGAGGATCACACCGAAATCGCTGAGCGAAGACCAGCGCAGGGTGCACCGCCAGGCCTTGGCGGGAATGCTCTGGTCCAAGCAGTTCTACTACTTCGACCTGGAGCAATGGCTCGAAGAGCATCATGCCCACCCCCTGCTCGACGCAGCACCCCGCAGCATGCGGAACACGGAATGGTTCCATATGCTGAATGCGGACGTGATCTCGATGCCTGACAAGTGGGAGTACCCGTGGTATGCGGCCTGGGACCTGGCATTCCACACGACCGCCCTGGCAGTGGTAGATTTCGATTTTGCGAAGGACCAGCTTCTCCTGATGCTGCGCAGTCTCTATTTCCACCCGAACGGCCAGATCCCTGCCTACGAGTGGAACTTCAGTGACGTGAACCCTCCGGTCCACGCCTGGGCCACGCTCTACCTGTACAAGTTCGAGCGGACCCTGGGCCGGGCAGACCTCCGCTTCCTGGAGCGGTCCTTCCAGGGACTGATGCTGAACTTCAACTGGTGGGTGAACCGGAAAGACCCTGCTGGCCGCAATGTCTTTGCCGGGGGATTTCTGGGGCTGGACAACATAGGCGTTTTCGACCGGTCCGCCCATCTGCCCACAGGAGGGGCGCTGGAGCAGGCAGACGGTACTGCCTGGATGGCATTTTACTGCCAATGCATGCTGGAGATGGCCCTGATTCTTACCGAATACGACCCCATATACGAAGAGGTCGCTTTCAAGTTCGTCCAGCACTTCATGTGGATTTCCTACGCAATGGACCGCATCGGCGAGAATCACGACGAGATGTGGGACGAGGGGGACGGGTTTTTCTACGACCTCCTGCGGCTTCCGGACGGCCGTTCCATGCGGTTGAAGGTGAGGTCCATGGTCGGTCTGCTGCCGCTCTGTGCATCCACTGTCTTCGAGGCGGACCTCTCTATGCGCTATCCGAGATTGGTCGAGATGATCGCCCTGTTCCGCAAGCGCCACCCCGAGCTGGTCGCTCACGTTGCCCCTACGGACAACGGGTTCATCGGGCACAAAGGGCGGCGGCTGCTTTCGATCCTCAACAGGAATAAACTGGAGCAGGTGCTTAGGTACCTCCTCGACGAGAACGAGTTCCTCGGGCCGTACGGGATCCGCTCCCTCTCGCGATATCACCTGGACCATCCTTTTGTGTTCCGGGTGGGCCACGAGGAGTTCAGGGTCCAGTACCTGCCGGGCGAATCGAACACCGGGATGTTCGGTGGGAACTCCAACTGGCGGGGGCCGGTCTGGATGCCGGTCAATGTGCTGATCATTCGGGCGTTGCTGAACCTCTATGCTTTCTTCGGCGACGAATTCAGGGTGGAGTGTCCGACCGGATCCGGCAACCGGATGACGCTGTTTGCAGTGGCAGAGGAGATTGCACGCAGGCTGTCAGCCACTTTCCTGCGGGATGCCGACGGACGGCGGCCGGTCTACGGAGGCACTGCCAAATTCCAAACCGATCCGCACTGGCGCGACCACATCCTGTTCTATGAGTACTTCCACGGCGATAACGGGGCTGGGTTGGGGGCCCGCCACCAGACCGGTTGGACCGGACTGGTCGCCCTTGTTCTGGATGTTTTCGGACGCCTTGACGCCAAGAAACTGCTCGAGACTGAACGCAGCCGGACCATAGCCCGGCTCATGAGGGCGCAGGTGAGCGGAGAATCTGGGGGTGACTGAGGGAATCCTGTGAGAATGTGGTCCCGATATCCGGTCATCTACGAGATCAACACGTGGGTCTGGCTGAACGAGCTGAGCCGGAAATACGGGAAGACCCTCACGCTTGCCACAGTGCCTTCGGAGGAATGGGACTACGTATCATCTCTCGGCGTTGATGCGATATGGTTCATGGGTGTCTGGGAGCGGAGCCCTGCCGGAATAGGCGTAGCCATGCAGAACCAGGGACTCCTTGAGGATTTCCGGCGGGCACTGCCTGATTTTTCTGCCGAGGACAATATCGGGTCGCCTTACTGTGTGCGGAGGTATGTGGTTGACGATCACCTTGGAGGCCCGGAGGGGCTCGCAGCCGCCCGGCGCATACTGCGTGAACGTGCTCTGGGGCTTATCCTCGACTTTGTGCCGAACCACGTGGCGCCCGACCACCCCTGGGTTTTTGATCATCCGGAATATTTTATCCGTGGAGATAAGGAGGACCTGCGGAGGGAGCCGGCATCCTTCTTCGAGGCAGGCGGCAATGTCTTTGCCTGCGGCAAGGATCCCTATTTCCCGGCCTGGCCGGATGTGCTGCAGCTGAACGCCTTTGAGCACGGCCTGCGTCAGGCGGTCATCGAAACGGTCTCCTCCGTCGCCGGTCAATGCGACGGCATCAGGTGCGATATGGCCATGCTCATGATGAATAATATCTTCGAGCGCACATGGGGAGCCCGGGCAGGACAGAAGCCTGACGGTGACTATTGGACGACGGTCATTCCGGCCATCAAAAAGGAGCACCCTGAGTTCAGGTTCATTGCCGAGGCTTATTGGGATAAGGAATGGGAATTGCAGCAGCAGGGGTTCGACTTCTGCTACGACAAGAAACTTTACGACCGCTTGGAGCATGACAATGCCGAGAGCATCAGTCTTCATCTCGGCGCCGACCTTGGCTACCAGGAGAGGATGGTTCGTTTCATCGAAAACCATGATGAGCCGAGGGCCGCTGCTACATTTTCGTCCGAAAAGGGGCGGGCTGCTGCAGTGGTTGCCATGACACTCACCGGAGCAAGGCTGCTGCACGAGGGACAGTCCCAGGGAAGGAGGGTACGGTTGCCCGTCTTTCTGGGCCGGCGGCCGGTCGAGCCGGTTGACCAGGACCTCGCGGCCTTCTACCAAAGGCTCCTCAAAGGGATCGACCACGACGTCTTCCGGAACGGCCAATGGAGCCTCTGTGAGCGGAGCGGCTGGCCGGACAACCAGAGTTATTTGAATATTCTCAGTTGGTGCTGGAGCAAGGATGAGGAGCGCTGTCTCATCATCGTGAATTTCTCGGAGGGTACGGTTCAGGCACAGGTCCATGTTCCATGGGATGAACTGAGAGGAAGGACATGGCGTCTTGCTGACGTCCTGTCAGGTGATACCTATGACCGGAGTGGGGATGAGATGCGCGATTCCGGCCTGTACGTTGATCTTGGTCCCTGGAGTTTTCATTTTTTTTCTTTGAATCCCCTGTGTCATCCTCAGACCCCGCTTCACTGTCTCTTCTCCGGTGACGCTGCGTCAAGAGCTGCCACCCTGCGGGCATACAGGCCAATGCCGGGCAGTGCGCTGAAGCCGTGAGCGAAGATGCTCAGCATGACCGTTGCCATCACTGCGAGCTTGATCGTTTCTTCGCCCGGCAGATGCGCCTGCTCTTCAAGGTATACCAGGCCAAGCACAATCGAGGCAAGTCCCCGCGGGCCGAACCATCCCATGAACCAGACGGTTGCAGGGTGCAGCTTCGTGCCGATCAGGGCTATTGCAACCGGGAGCATCCGCACCACCGTCAGGCTGAGTATGGCGTACAGGATATGAAGAAGGCTGAACTGACTGAAGGCGCGTGCTACGAACAGCCCGAACAGGAAAAAGACAAGGTAAGCAAACAGCTGCCCCCATCCTTCGGTGAATTCCAGGCTGCGACTACCTGCGTCGCGAAAGCCTGCCTGAACGGCCAGTCCGGCAACGTATGCCGCAATGAACATGCTGCCGCCAACAGGTTCGCAGACGAACATGCTCAGTACCGGCAACGATACCAGACCAAGCTGCTGAACGGATTCGGCCATCCATCCCCTGCGGTCGGCGACGCCCAGGAGCAGACCGCCGACAAGACCGACGCCGAGCCCTGCGATCGCGCCCATCCCCAGCTGCTCGTAAATATATTTGCCCAGGATCTGACCAGCCCCGTCAGCGCCGACCTGTGATACGGCGATAAAAAACATCAGAAAGGGGACGGAAAGACCGTCGTTGAGGCCTGCCTCCACATCAAGGGACTTGCGGATGCGGTCAGGCACCCGCGGGCTTTGGACGATGACCTGTCCCAGCCCGGCGTCTGTCGGCGCAAGGATGGCGGCAAGGATCCCTGCTTCCCAGGGCGATAGCCCGGGGAAAACGAGGCGGGCCGCGACAGCGCCCAGCACGATCGTGAGCAGCATCCCGATGCTCAGGAGCCGGAGCGGCAGCCGTTCCTTGCTCTGCAGTCTCTTGAGATTGATATGGGTTGCGTCAGTGAACAGGAGCATCACCAGCGCGAGTTCAGCGAGCATGAGGAGGTGTTCCCTCTCCAGGGAAAGATCGCGGAAAACCGGTACCGCGACGACGAGCAGGGCCCCTGCGGAGGCAAACACGATCGGCGCCGTGACGACGGTGCGCTCGAGCAGCCTCGATACCAGGCTGTAGAGAAACACGAGCGCGATGAAGACAGCGATTAAGGGCATGCATCTTCTCCTGATTCATTCGTATTCATATCATTTCCCGGGTATCAGATAGAAGAGGATCGCGAAGATGAGATAGACCGTCAGGAGTTGGATGCCCTTATACCAGTGGGTCTTTCCGCCGCTTGCGACAAAGGTGGCGATCAGGACACTCATGAAGACAAGAGTGATCTCAGCTCGGGTAAAGGCAAGCACGAAGGGCTGCGGCGCGGCAAAGAGGCTCAGCAGAACAAGCAGCGGCGCAACAAAAAGGGCGATCTGTACGCTGCTCCCAAGGGCTATTCCCATGGCCAGATCCATCCTGTTCTTTCGTCCCATCATGACGGCAGATCCCAGTTCCGCGGCCCCTCCCACTACCGCAAGCACCACAAGGCCGATGAATATCTTCGATATGCCGAGGTCCTCCGACGCACCCTCGACGGCACCCACCAGAATTTCACTCATCCACGCGGCCAGGAGTGACGCTCCAACGAGAAGGCCGACTGCCTTTCCTATGCTCCATCTGCCTTCCTCTTCTTCTGTGTGGTTCTGATCTCCGCTGAGAAAATCCGGATGGGTCCTGATCATGAACAGGAGGCTCAGGCCATAACTGACCAGGAGAACGATGGCTACGCCGATATTCAGATAACGCTCGTAATGAAGGGTCTCTTCCGTCACCAGGGTATGGTAGCCGCCCGGCACCATCATGCTGATCACGGCAAGCATCATCATGCTTGCCTGCATCCCTGCCGCCCGGGGATTGAACTCCTGAATATGATACCGAAATCCTCCGAGCAGGAATGCCAGGCCGAGACCGAGGAGGAGATTTGCCATGATAGCGCCGACAAGAGATGCGCGCACCATATCGGTCAGCCCCGATCTAAGGGCCACGAAGGCGATAATGAGCTCAGGGGCATTGCCGAAGGTTGCGTTGAGCAGTCCGCCTATCGCGTCCCCGGTGTGGTGTGCGATCTGTTCGGTGGCCTGTACGATAAGGCTCGCGACGGGAATGATCGAGAACGCTGCGCAGAGAAAGATGAGGACCGGCTTATCCGGCACGGTATGTTCCAGTAACAGGGTGACAGGAATAAATGCCAGAAGCCAGTTCAGTGAGGGCTTCAGGAGACTGGTTATATTCTTTGCCATTACACTTTTATCCTTTCCGCGACTGTCTTGCTTCCATCTGCAGGGTAACCAGCCGTGCGATCAGGATGGCTGGGTAGAGCTGGCCGATCAGGGCTTCCATCATGACGAAGGAGCGGGCAAGGGGGTGGATCGCGGTGATATCGCCAAAACCGACCGTTGTCAGTGAGACCATGCTGAAATAGAAGAACGCCTCTCCACGCTCCGCTCCGGCCTGAGCCACCCATTCCGGCAATTGAAACGATCCGGGGACCAGATACGAAATAAAGGTGTAGCCGTAAGCGAACAGGATCGCGATGAGGAGATAGGCGGCAACCGCGCCGCGGACACGGTGGCCGGTCACCGGACCTTCGCGATATACCTGCCAGAGCACCACCATCACCATGCCGACAACGGACAGCATTGAAAGCAGGGCATCCCACGGAAGAAGGCCGGAAACTCCAAAGACAGAACGTGCCAGTCGTACTCCTATCGCGCTGATGACGAAGACCCCTGAAATAGCCTGGAAAATCCTGTGGCGGGCCATCGTGAGCAGTCCCGCAAGTAACAGGAAAAAGAATACGAAAATGCCGATCACATCTATGATATGACCGGCCCTCGTCGCCGGTATGACGATGAATATCCAGACGAGCAGCAGCATGAGCAGAGCAGTCAGGCTATGCTCCTCATTCCAGAAATGCATAAGACGCCCCATCATTGGGTTTACTCCTTTCCCCACATCTTCTGTTTGGAGCAAAACGGCTGATCTCAGACTACGAAACGCGCTGCATGACAGCGCTGCCGTTTCCGTAATCGATGATCAGCCTGTCGCCCTGGAGCGTGAATTTGGCATTTTCGACATAGTCCGGCTTGTAAATGATAAGGGTCGACCCGACTATGCGGTACTGCTCATGCAGTGTCTCGACCCTGCCGTCCATATTCGTTTTTGTCGTGACTACGGTGCCGTCAGACCTGAAATTCGTGACGATCGACTTATGGGACATTTCCGGGTTCGGCGTGATGCTGACGACCTGCCAGGTTGTACCCCCGAGCGGTCTGGTCTCATCTTCGCGGATAGCCTGCCTTTTCATTGCATCCTTCTTGTCTTCTTCATTGCCAATGAGGTAGCCGACACCTGCGCCGACGCCTGCGCCCACCAGTGCGGTAGCGCCCCAGGAGCCGTGCATGTTCGCCAGTCCTCCGATGAGTGCTCCTGCTCCGGCCCCGGTCAGCGCGCCGGTCTGGCCTTTTGTCGCGCATCCGGTGCCCAGGGACAGCGCGAGGAGCATACCCACAATGCATATACTGTTGATCGTCTTTTTACCGCTCTTCATCTCTTTCTCCTTTCATTTGTTCCCTGAAGGTCAGTTCTTTTTCATGAGATCAGTACCGGCTGATGTTCTGAGCAGCAAGCTGCTTTGCATATTTACATCTCCCTCGCCGCCGTCAGAGCTGCCCCGATAAGCCCGACCCTGTGATCGAGGATAACGCGCACCGGGATCTTCTCCAGCAGGGGGCGCATGCGTCCCTTGCTGGAGAAGGCCTTCATAAAGGCCCCCTGCTGCAGAAGCTGAAGGATCTTCGGCGCAATTCCTCCCGCCAGATAAAGCCCCCCATATGGCAGGACCTTCAGGGCCAGATTGCCGGCCTCTGCACCATACGCTGAGATAAACAGGTTCATCGTCTGCTCGCAGAGAAAATCCCTGCCTGCAAGCGCAGCCTTCGAAACCTCTGCCGCCAGATCGACGGTCTTCTCTCTATTGCCCATTTCCCTTGACCAGATCCGATAAATTTCAGCCATCGCTGAAGACTCTTCACCAGGGTTCGTGTCCCTGAAGAACTGGTAGATCGATGCTATGCCGGTTCCCGATACCACCCTTTCCACCGAAACCCGCGGCAGACTGTTTTTCTCCAGCAGATAGGTCGACAATTGAAATTCAAGACCTGACCGGGGCGCGAAATCAGTGTGCCCCCCTTCGCTCGGAAAGGCCCTCAGGTCACCACCCGGGCCAGGAATGAGAAAGCCTTCGCCCAACCCTGTCCCTGCGCCGATTACGGCTATCGGGGCTGCCGGATCGGAGGTGGCAGCTTGCAGCGTCGCGATCTGACCATCCTGCAGACCGGCGATGCCGTATCCGATAGCGGCAAAATCATTAATGAGCGTGACCCGCGGGATTTCAAGCGCCCTCTGCAGTCGCTCGCCTGATAACGACCAGCTCAAATTTGTCAGTTCCGAAGCGTTATTGACAATCGGGCCGGCAATGCCAAAGCACGCGCTGTCCACGGACGGAGCGCTGACGGACGACTCGGCCGCGTCGCTGGTAAATTGATGCACCATCGGCACCAGGTCTGCAAAGCTCCTGCTCACATACGTCTTTTCAAAGAGGTCGGTCAGCAGGGGAATGGCGCGACCGGGACCGCTCGTCCCGGCCCTGACCAGTCTCAAGATCGTCTTTGTCCCTCCGATGTCTCCGGCAAGCACTGTCAGTTTCATGGTTTAGATCCTCATCACCGCGCGTCCTTTTGTCACTGCGTTATGACTTATCGACCTTTCTTCTGGGCACGACGTGCGCCTTTCCATTCTCGTCTATCTCAATCTCATTACCGTACTTTTGGTGGTATAGATAAGAGAGCTGCTCTAAGTCAGCGAGTCCGCCGATAACTTCCATGATCCCATTCCTGATGCGGTCGAAATTAGCCAGTATCTGTTCCCTGTCATTCACTCCATTCTCGTCTATATCAACAGATGAGAGCCATTCCGCAAACCTCTCGCGATACCGGTGCAACGATTTCTTTGCTTCCACTTCGATAAATGCATGGATCAGGTTCTTCATAAGGCTTCCTCCAAAGTAAGTTGCTATGCGCTTTTGCTCACAACGTAATTCCTCATCGGCCGGGCAGAACATCGGCCTTGTTGCGTCGTTGCGCTTTCCGCCATGCAGCATAATGCCGGCGTATCACGGTAATCGCCTCATCCGCAGTGTTTACACACACGGGTATCTTCATGTCTTCAGGATTGGCCAGCGGAAATTGAGGGTTCAGCATGTGCTCGCGTGCCCAATCAACAAGACGGGAATACATCTTCCCTATGAGAATCAGCGGAGTCCTGTCGTCAAGATGCCTGACCTGCAGAAGTTGCCAGACCATGAGTGTCTCCAGAGCAGTGCCTATGCCGCCGGGGACAACGACGAATGCGTCAGACATGAGCACGAACTGATGCAGCCGGGTAAAGAACGTGCGATGTGTGAAGGCCTGTTCGACGAAGGGGTTCGCGTCCTGTTCGAATGGCAAATCAATCCGTATACCCATGGAACGTCTGAGGCCGGCCTTGCCGGCCTCAGACGCGCCCTCATTGGCTGCCTGCATCAGCCCCGGGCCGCCGCCTGTCACAATGTCGCATCCCATATCGGACAGCGTCCGTGCAAGGCGTTTCACCTCCTCGAAAACCCACGAACCTTTCGGCACCCGCGCTGATCCGAAGATCGTGACCCTATACCGGTCCTTCTTCGATGGACGAAGCCGTGTAAGGTCATTTACCACTTCCCATAGGTTAAGTACCGTGCCGACAAGGATCTCTTTTACCGCGTCCTCGTCAGCAAGACTGACCAGGTGCGATTCTTTCTTCACCGCTTTTTTAGGTGCCATACATTCTTTCTCCTGTCGCTAGGGAGCTGGTACTCACAGGCCAGGCCCCCAGCCACCCGTCGTTCATTGATAAGTCATTGCGCAATGGCCCCGTGGCAATCGCTGCAGTTCATAGTCAGATAGGAATTACCGATATCGACCGGGTGAGGGTACTTGAGCTGGTGGATCACAGCGCTCTTATCCTCTTTTTGCCCACTGATCTGATGCTCCAGCAGGACGTGGCAGAGATTGCAGTCTTTGGACAGTATCGTCCCATCTTCACTCACATGGTTGCCGTCATGGCAACGGAAACAGCCAGGGGCATGCCGATGCCCCTGATTGCTGGGGAAGTTCTTCCAGCTGATCTTCATCAGAGGATCATAGTTTCGCTCGTAACTTCGCTGCAGCGCCGCGATTGCGCGGTCGATGGCAGCCTTCTGCTCCTCTGCAATGGAAGGGCGGGTGGTTCGGTAGAAATCCATGATCGCCTTCCTGATCGCCTCCTTGCCCTCATCGAACGTCCGGTAATTTCCTTCAAGTGCCTTTACTGCAGTGCTCTTGATATCAGGAAGCGAGGGATCGACGAGCCCGGTGCTCAGCAGGATGTTCAGGATGTCGGAGGGATGATGAAAGAAGTGGCCTGCCCGGTTATGGCAATCAACGCAATCCATGCGGCGCTGAACGTTCTCCTTCGGATCCGGTGTTCCTGCCGCAGTTGCCATGGCTCGATAGGTTCTGATTTTTCCATCGAGGCGTTTGACATAGATCCAGGGGATGACCTCGCGCTTCGGGTCTGAGGCATCATAGATAATCTCTTCCGTAGTGCTGGAGTGCCAGTGCATCTTCGGCGGCCTGTCCGTTTTCAGTCCGGCAGTGCCCATGCGGAGCAGGAGATCAAGTGCCCATTGCGTGTTGCCCGTGTCTGAAAGAAAGTATTTCCTCGCTTCGAGACGTTCATAGAATTGATACTTCGGCCCATGGCAGCTCTCACAGACATCCTGCGCAGGCCTCAGGTCGGCCACGGGCGTCGGGATAGGCTTCGGTACGCGGTCGGTGAGATGGTGGAGAAGCTGCTTCATGCCCCGCAATTTATATATCATGAAATACTTCACACCCGAGCCCACATGGCAGGTCGAGCAGCCGACATTGGCATGTGGAGAGAAAGAATAGGAGAGGTTTTCTGCCCTGTGGATGCTCTGGCCTCCGCTATGGCAGAGTATTCCGCAGAACGTGTCCGATTCCGTGTATTCGTAGGTCGTATAGCCGGCAAAAGCATACAGCAGGGAAAGAATGACAAAACCTCCGCCGAAGACAGACGCAAGAATGCGGTGCCGGGGGTTATTGAAATCGATAACGGGTAACTGCTGAGCAATGAGACCCCCCGCCTTCAATCTGCGGCGCTCACGTACGACACCGATGACGACCAGCACAAGACCGGAGAAGATGATAATGGGGAGAAGGACAAGAATAATGAGATCCGCGTACGGCTTGGGATGCTTCGAGACTGTTGCGACGATCGCGAGAAAGATCATGAGGCCGATATTGAACAGGAAGACTATCGCACCGACTACAGAGAGCGGATTATAGAATGAGGGTGGAAAGAACTTCTTCATGATTTCTCCTCATAATCTTTGTCTGTCAGTACGCTCTGTAATCGCAAACTCCGGCTGTGCCGACTGCAGAATATGGGACGCTGAACTCATGCTGCTTTCCAGGACTTCTCAACGGTTCCGCTCCTGATGTCGCGCAGCCGGAAGATAAAGAGATCAACAGGGGATTTGGCGGGTCCCCTGTTGATGCCCACTACCATTACTTCTGCTGAAGAGCCTGGGTCTCCGCGGCCGCACCCTGCGCTATTTCTTTTGTCATCCCCTCTGCTGTGACTACCCATCCTCCACCTATCGATTTATAGAGGTTGACAAGAGACAGAAAAAGGGTCCCCTGCGTCTGGGTATAAGAGAGTTCAGCGTTAAAGAGACTCCTCTCTGCATCGAGCACCTCGATATAGCTCGTATAGCCGTTGTCATAGCGCAGACGTGCTATCCGGGCGTAGTTTCTGAGGGCTTCCACCTGCCGGTCCTGCGCCGCGATCTGTTCCCGCGATTTTTTCTGGTCGATAAGTGCATCATCGACTTCCCGGAACGCTGTCTGGACCGACTGTCGATAACCGATGAGCGCCTGCTGCTGGAACGCCTCGGCTGACTTGACCTGCCCGGCTATCGAGCCGGCCGTAAATATAGGCATGGAAGCAGGAACAGCCCAGCTCCAGGTCTTAGCGGGTCCCTTAAAAAGATCTGACAGATCATTGCTTGCCCATCCGAACATCCCGGTAAGAGAGATGGACGGGAAATACAGTGACTTGGCCACACCAATGTTCGCATTGGCAGCAATAAGATTCTGTTCAGCCTGAAGGATGTCCGGCCGGCTCATGAGGATATCCGAAGGCAGGCCTGCCGGAACAGCCGGCAGCGTGAGCTGGTCAATTGTTTTGCCGCGCGCAATAGGGCCGGGATTTCGGCCAAGTAATGTGCTCAGGGAATTCTCTGTCTGTGCGATGCGCTTCTCGAACTGTGGAATTGTAGAGAGGGCCTGTTCATACTCGGATTTGACCTGGTTGAGCTCAAGCTCTGAGATGACGCCGCCCTCAAAGCGGAGTTTGAAGAGGTCGTAGGATTCCCCACGGCTCTTTGCGGTCTGCTTCGAGATCTCGAGCTGCTTGTCCAGATCACGCAGGTCGATATAGGTGCTTGCAACTGATGCTACAAGAGTGAGTATAACCGCCCTTCTGGCGTCTTCCGTGCCCAGAAGATCCGCGCGGGCCGCCTCTGTAGCCCGCCGCAATTTGCCCCACAGGTCTATTTCCCATGCTGCGTTGAGCACCAGTTGGGAACTGTTGAACGTCGGGCTGATCCCGGTGCCTTCAAGCTGACTCGTCCCTGTGAGCTCGCTTGCCCGTTGTCTGCCATAGGTTCCATCGGCAGAAACCTGAGGAAAAAGAGCTGCTCTGGTTGTCCCGTACTGACCAGCGAACTGCTCCACCTTTGCGGCAGCTATCTTGACGTCCTTGTTTTCTCTCAATGCCGTCTGGATGAGATCGTTCAGGACCGGATCATTGAACTGCTCCCACCACGCCGTGTTCGC
>VEOY01000072.1 GCA_012026685.1 Nitrospirota bacterium | reverse complement strand
TGATCAGATCGCAGTCGATATTTCTGTTGTCTGAAAGGGTAGCAGAAAGTGCGTTGTCCGTTCCCTGTATCTCCTTAACGGTCATGCCGAGGTGGAATGAGAATCCCATGGTTTCGAGACGCGACTGAAGCAGAGCAGCACCTGCGGTATCCAGCTGTTTCGGGATGAGACGGGTAAATACTTCGACAACCGTTATGCTGCATCCCGCCTTCATCAATCCGAACCCTGCCTCTATGCCGAGCACGCCGCCGCCGATAAGAAGGACCCTTCTCGGCGAATTCTTGAGGTAATCCGATATTTCCCGCGCATCGGAGATGCTCCTGAGCGTAAAGACCCCTTTCCGGTCAGATCCCGAAACCGGGGGCACAAAGCAATGGGCACCGGTGGAAAGAAGCAGACGGTCGTAAGGATATTCCTCACGCGATGAGGTAAAGACCTTTTTTTGAACAGGATCTACTGCGGACACGCTTGTGGAAAGAAAGAGGTCTATGCGGTTGCCGGCATACCAGTCAGGCTTGTGGATCACCAGACCGGCCTCATCCGTCTCGCCCGCAAGCATCTGAGGGAGGCGTATCCTGCTGTAAAAGGGATACATCTCGTCAGTTATGATGCTTATGGACGCCGAGGGATCGGTCCTGCGAATATTCAGGGCCGCCGTTGTGCCGGCGACGCCGTTGCCGATGATAATGTGCTTCATGGCGGCGCTGCCTCAGTGGTATGACTGCTCCTTGACATGGACCACATGGAGAGGAAGGGAGCTTATGAGTTCGTTGTCAAGGTAATGTTCGATCCAGTATGTGCCGGCTGCCTTCAGTTCGATGTTCAGGTGAACGGAGATGTCCCGGTGTTTGTTTACCGTGTCCCGAAGGGAGATCTTCGATGAGGTCTCCCGCAGAACGGTCTTTCTGTCGGGTGAGAGGATCTTCGTGGTCACCGAAAAATCACCTCTGCCGTCGGACCATTCGGACATCAGGGCAAGCCTGGGGTGGAGCACGGGAAAATTCGTTGCAAAGATATTCTCGAACAGGCCCATGAGGCTGATCTTGCCTCCGGCTTCCTGTCTGACATCATCGCAGATGATCGTGTAGGCAAGGGTCGGTTTTATTGTCTCTGTCATCAGCGCTCCGTTCAGAAGGATGAATTCTTGTTGTTATTTTACCGGTATATCCGCGAAACGGCAAGGCCGCGGCCATAGTAGGGTACTGATTCGTACCATCGTCCTTGACTTTGAGGAAGGAATGTGAGATAAATAGAAACAATTTTCATTTGAAAGATGATGCCATGAAGACGAAATTTGAGCGCATACTTCGGAGCCTCAACCTGAAATCGACACCCAAGAGGATAGCCATGCTTGAGGTGCTCGACGACGAGCAGGTCTACCTCAGTCCCGAGGATATCTGGCTGAGGTTGAAGAAGCGGTTCAGAACACTGGGACTCCCTACGGTGTATCGTAATCTCGAAGGACTCTTCGAGGGAGGTGTTATTTCCCGGGTCATCCATCCTGACCGGAAGCTGTATTACTATCTGTGCAGGAATGAGGAACACCACCATCATTTCATCTGCATGTCCTGCAGACGTGTTGAGGATGTACGTTTCTGCGCGGAGAGGGAGCTTCAGGAGGCGGTCAGGTCAGGTATCAGGGGGAAGGTCCTTTCCCATATCCTCCAGATCAACGGTCTTTGCCATGCCTGTCTGAAGAAAGAAGGGACTGTTCATGTCTCTTAGCCGGTCTGCAGGGATATTCATGATCGCGCTCACACTGATCACATCCTTTTCCTGCAGGAGCAGAGAGGACGCCGGTTCCGGTATGCGGACAGGAAAGCTGAAAGTGGTAACAAGCCTTTTTCCGGTGTATGACTTCGCGCGTGCTGTTGGCGGCAGCAATGCAGAGGTGACGCTTCTGCTTCCCCCCGGTGTCGAACCGCACAGCTTCGAGCCAAAACCCGCTGATATGGTTAAGCTGAACAGCGCGGATATTTTCATATATACCAATCGCTATATGGAGCCCTGGATCGGGGACATCATGAAGTCGGTCGACGGCAGCCGGGTACTCATTGTCGACGCCAGCAGGGGAGTGGATTTTCTGGAAATGACCGATGGGGATCATACCGGTGAAGGCGGCACAGAAGAATCGGTGCGTACGGCGGAAAAGAATGCCGATCCCCATATCTGGCTCGATTTCAGCAACGCGCAGATCATGGTCGAAACCATTCGCGACGCATTTATCATAAAAGCTCCCCAAAACAGGGAAAGCTACAGGAAGAACGCGGAGGGGTACCGGAAAGAGCTGGACGCGCTTGACCGGAAATACCGCGAGTCACTTTCGCGCTGCAGAAAAAAGACCATGGTGGACGGAGGGCACTATACCTTCGGCTACCTCGCCCGGCGGTATGGCCTTGCGTATATAGCGGCCTATGGATTTTCCCCTGATGCGGAGCCGACTGCGCGGGACCTCGCCAGGATCAGCGGCATTCTCGGCAGGGAGGGATTGAAACACCTCTTTTATGAGGAGCTCCTTACGCCGAGAGTTGCCAGGACCATAGCCCGCGAGACAGGGACATCGCTCCTCAGGCTCCATGGGGCACATAACGTGTCGCGCGAAGAACTGCGCAGAGGGACCACGTTTCCTGAGCTCATGGAAAAGAATCTCGGCCAGCTCATGACGGGGCTCCAGTGCCGGTGACGATCATCGGGACAAAGGACCTTTGCGTGAACTTCGGCACGCTTCCGGTGCTTTCTGATGTCACGTTCGGAGTCCAAAAAGGTGACTACATCGGGCTTGTAGGGCCCAACGGTTCGGGTAAATCAACGCTCATCAGGTGCATTCTGGGTCTGCTGCGGCCGGCAAAGGGTTCGGTTTCGCTTTTCGGACATGACGCGCACGAAATGCGAGAGAGGGAAAAAATAGGATATCTGCCGCAGAGGATCGATTTCTTCAATCCGAGATTCCCGTCGACCGTTGCCGAGATCGTGTCCCAGGGATTGATCGCCGGGGGGCGGGCGCGGCGCGGTTACCGCAAAAACCGGATCGAGACCATGCTGGAACTCCTTGAGATCAGCGGTATCAGAAACAGGCTCATCGGAGATCTGTCGGGAGGTCAGCAGCAGCGGGTGCTTATAGCGCGTGCTCTGGTCAATGAGCCGGAACTTCTTATCCTCGACGAACCGGCGAGCGCTCTGGACCCGGAAACGAGGGGTAATTTCTTCTCACTCCTGCAGGACCTCAATGAAAAAAGAGGGGTGACGATCATCATGGTGACCCACGATATCGGCGGTATCGGCGAATATGCTTCAAAACTTCTTTACCTCGACAAGAAGATAATCTTTTTTGGCGGGTTCGATGAGTTTTGCCGCTCGGAGAATATGGCGCAGTTCTTCGGTTCCGCGTCACAGCACATCATATGTCATGAACATCACTGAGAAGGGGACATGGAGATACTTGAATTTCTGAACTATGGGTTCATCAGGCGGGCGCTCCTGGCGGGCTCGCTGATATCACTCATCTGTGCGGTACTGGGTGTGATCCTGGTGCTCAGGAGGTTGTCGCTCATCGGGGACGGTCTTTCCCATGTTACGTTCGGGTCCGTTGCCCTGGCCATGTTCCTGAATGTCTATCCCCTTGCGGTGTCCGTACCGGTCGTTGCCATTGCATCGCTTGGCATACTCAGACTGACGGAAAAGGCGGGAATTTATGGTGACGCCGCCATAGGCGTTGTTTCATCGGTCGGCATCGCGTGCGGCATCCTTCTTGCCAGTGTGGCCGGAGGGTTCAACGTGGACCTGTTCAGCTATCTTTTCGGCAGTATACTGTCGATCAGCATGCCGGAGGTGGTGATCGCGGTCATCGTTTCCGGAGCTGTTCTTGCCGCGGTATATATCCACTTTGAGGAGATATTTTCCATTACCTTTGACGACGAGTTCGCGCGGGCGTCCGGCATACCCGTGACCCGCATCAATAGCATCATCATGGTGCTAACCGCAGTAACGGTCGTTCTTGCCATGAAGGTCGTGGGCATCATGCTCACGTCAGCTCTTCTGGTCCTGCCGGCAGTGACGGCCTTTCAGAATGCACGGGGGTTCAGAAATGCCATGCTCATCGCATCTCTTGTATCGCTGCTGTCCCTGGTGACAGGCATTGCGCTGTCATTTGCTCTGGACCTCCCGGCCGGTGCATCCATTGTCCTGATCAATTTTATCTTCTTTTGCTGTGCCTTCCTGGTTCGTAATCTCACAGGATCTAGGGTGCGATAGACATTACTGACCGCTGTACCGGCTGCCTCGCATTCCAAGGCGGGTGCTGAGGTACAATAGACGATGGCGAACGAACGATTCTCCGCTTTTTCCTACAGGGATTTCCGGCTCTTCTGGTCCGGTCAGGTCATATCTCTTTCCGGGACGTGGATGCAGTCGGTTGCACAGGGGTGGCTCGTCTACAGTCTTACAAAATCCCCGCTGTATCTCGGGATGGTTGCCGCAGCCACTTCCATCCCCATCCTCCTCTTTTCGCTGTTTGGCGGGGTGATCGCAGACCGCTACCGGAAACGGGATCTCCTCTTGTTCACCCAGGCCCTGTCAATTCTGCCCGCGCTGACTCTTGGTATCCTGACCAGCACAGGGATCGTTACGGTCTGGCACGTTGCCATGCTGGGCGCGCTGCTCGGCACGATCAATGCCCTTGATATTCCCGTACGGCAGTCTTTTCTCGCAGAGATGGTCGAAAAGGGGCACATCGGCAACGCGATCGCGCTGAACTCCGCAGCATTCAACGGAGCACGTATCATCGGACCGGTCATTGCCGGGATGACCATAGCGCATCTCGGCATACCTGCCTGTTTTTACCTCAATGCCCTGAGCTTTCTTGCCGTGATAGCCGCACTTTCCCGCATACAGGCTAAGGGAGATGTCAGGACCGCATCGGAGGGCATGCTTCACGATTTTACACAGGGTATCAGGTTTGTATCCGGCAACAGGGATATCAGGAATGTTTTTTCCCTGATAGCCGTGTTCAGCATCATTGGACTGCCGTACATCAGTCTCCTGCCCGTCTTTGCTGCAGAGGTGTTTGACCGGGGGGCCAGGGGGCTTGGATTCCTGGTCGGATCTTCCGGTATCGGCGCCCTGACCGCGGCCCTCAACATTGCAGCGCGGGGAGACATCAGGAACAAGACGAAGTTCATGGCGCTTACAGGCCTCTGCTTTTCTGCTGCGTTGCTTGCGTTTTCCCTTTCCGGCATTTTCTGGCTGTCGCTTCTTGTCCTCATGCTCTGCGGATGGGGAATGGTGAGCTACCTGGCGGTTGCGAACAGTTTCATACAGATGACGGTGCCGGATGGACTGAGGGGAAGGGTCATGTCCGTGTATTCCCTTGTATTTCTCGGCACCGTCCCCATAGGCAACGCGATCATGGGGGTTGTTGCAGACCGGTTGGGAACGCCGCGCGCCGTGACGGTCTCAGGTGTAACCTGTATGATCGCGGCGATATTTTTTGCCCGTGCGTATCTGAAAAAGCGGGATACGATATAATACAGGACATGAAGATACTTGCCATTGAAACGTCCACCATGCTTGGAGGAGTTGCCATCGCCGATGAGGGAGGACTTATTGCGGAGGTCCGGCTGAACGTGAGGACAACGCATTCGGAACGTCTGATGACAGCTGTTGATTACGCGCTGCAACAGTCCGATATGGCGCTTGCCGGGATCGATGCCGTCGCTGTGGCATCAGGCCCCGGCTCGTTCACGGGCCTGCGCATAGGGCTCAGCACAGCGAAAGGTCTCTGCTATGCCGCGGACAAGCCCCTGGTCCTCGTTCCGACACTTGAAGCATTTGCGTGGAATTTCCCGTGCTGCGCACATCCGGTATGCATAATGCTCGATGCACGGAAGGGGGAGGTATATGCTGCCAAGTTCCAGTGGGAGCGCGACAAATTCACGACCCTGGTGTCAGCAGTATCGACCAGGCCCGAGGATTTTCTGAGGGAGTGCAGGGGGCCGATTGTCCTTGCAGGCGAAGGCGTTTTGCGTTACCGTGAGCTTATTGTTTCAGCGCTGGGGGAGAGAGCTGTCATTGCGCCTTCACCTGCGATGGTGCCGTCCCCGTCGAACGTTGCGCGGCTTGGACTCCAAAAGGCTCTCTGCTCCGAATTCGCCGATGCTGCAGCAGCTGAGCCTGTGTATGTCAGAAGATCGGAGGCCGAGGTGCAATGGTCAGAAAGACATTAAGGGAAGTCGTGATCGATGAAATGCTGCCGGAAGACGTTCCTGAAGTGCTGGCCATCGAACAGGTCGCATTCACGACCCCCTGGTCAGGAACGCTGTTCATGAATGAGATCTACAAACCTCTGTCTCTGCCGAAAGTGGCGAGGGCGGGGGGCAGGATCGTCGGCTACATTTGCGCGAATCAGGTTCTCGATGAAGGCCATATTCTTAATGTGACCGTGCATCCCGAGCATCGGGGACAGGGTATGGCCCGGGAAATGGTCAGGCATATTGTCGGACTTCTTGAAGAGAGGTCCTGCAGCGTGATATATCTCGAAGTGAGAGTATCGAACGAGGCAGCGCTCAGGATGTACGAGAGGGCGGGATTTCGCATGATAACGGTGCGGAAGCGATATTATACGTCGCCGGAAGAGGATGCCGTGATCATGGCGCTCGATCTTCCTGCGGGTAAATCCTGATCGGTAAACGGTTACTTCCGGTCCTCTTCTTTCTGCCACACGCCGCTGATAGCGGTATCGCAGGCTGGACAGCGGCCGTTCCGCAGGGTGTTTTCCCTGATGGTATATCCATAACGTCTGATGAGCAGATGACTGCATGAAGGACAGTAGGTGTTTTCCCCTCCCTCTCCCGGCACATTGCCCTCATACACATGCCTGAGCCCGGCCTTATACCCGATCTCGCACGCGTGGCGAAGCGTTGCTACCGGAGTCCTCGGCTTATCAATGAGTTTATAGGTGGGATAGAACTGGCTGACATGCCAGGGAATCCCCGGGTCGACAGAGACGATGAATTCGGCAATTGCCGTGAGGTCGGCCTCTGAATCGTTCAGATCAGGGATGATGAGGGTTGTTACCTCCACCCAGACGCCCAATTCCTTCATCAGACTGATCGTTTCTCTTACCGGCCCGAGGCGGGCTCCGCAGATCTCCCGGTAGAATGTGTCGCTTCCCTTGAGATCGATATTGTTGGCGTCCAGATACGGAGCAATGAGCCGCACTGCGTCAGGTCCGGTATAACCGTTGGAGACAAAAACGTTCTTGAGCCCCTTTTCTCTTGCGCGCTGTGCGCAGTCATACGCGAACTCAAAGAAGATCGTCGGCTCAGTGTACGTGTAGGATATGCTTTCACATCCGTACTGGATCGCCTGTTCCACGACCTGTTCCGGCCCCATGTCTCTTCCGGGGATCTCGAATTTCCGTTCCCTGGGATACTGCGATATCTCGTAATTCTGGCAGTGTTTGCATCTGAAATTGCAGCCGACCGTTGCAAGGGAAAGGGATGTTGATCCGGGCAGAAAATGAAAAAGCGGTTTCTTTTCTATAGGGTCGACATTCAGGGAAATGACCTTGCCATAGACGAGACTGTACAGCCTGCCGTCGACGTTTTCCCTTACAGCGCAAATGCCCCTGTGCCGGTTTTTAATAAGACAGGTGTGACCGCATAATCTGCATCTGACCTCATTGCCGGGAAGAGCATCATAAACGAGAGCTTCCTTCATACCCAAAGTATATCAGGTCCTGCCTGTATGTGAAACGACAGTTTTGTTGACATGTTTTTCAGACGACAGGTAAAATAATGCTTAGAAATAGACGACTTTGGAGGTTTGTATGCCGATTTATGAATATATCTGCACGAAGTGCAATGAACGCTTTTCTCTTCTTCAGAGCATCTCTTGCGAGCCGGGAGCGACAAAATGTCCGAATTGCTCGTCTCATGATGTGAAAAAGATGGTCTCGTCATTTTGCTGTTCTTCCGGTTCAGGAAAGGGAATTCCGTCTTCTGTTCCGTCGGGGGGATTTTCGGGCGGCGGTTGAGGAGTTTCCTCCTGCTGAACCGTTGGTTCAGCCTTCTGAACATGAGCACCCGCTGCTTGAAAAGTCTTGACATTTTCAGTACTTAGCAATAAAATTTGTCGAAATACTTTAAATGAGGTGAAGAATGGCTCGCAAGCTGTTACTCGCGGATGACAGTATTACCATACAAAAGGTGGTGGAACTGGTCCTCGCTGAGGAAGATTTTGAGATAAAGTCTGTGAGCAACGGTGAAGATGCCCTGAAAATCCTCTCGGGTTTTAATCCTGATATTGTTCTTGCCGATATCGAAATGCCGAAGGTCAACGGCTACCAGCTCTGTGACAGGATCAAAAAGAACCCTGAAACGTCTCACATCCCGGTCATTCTTCTTGCCGGCGCATTCGAGCCGATAGACGAGGAACTTTCGCGCGAAGTTGCCGCTGATGATTCGGTCATTAAACCGTTTGAGTCCCAGGAACTGATAAGCAAGATCAATGCAGCCCTTACCATGAGTGCAGCGGTCTCGGATGAATATGCGGTTCCTGTCGAAGCTGAGATGGAAACGGAAGCAGAGGCTTTAGCTGAGGCCGACGAGGATGTATTCGAGCTTGTTGAAGAGACGGCTGGTGAGCCCGCAGAGACTGTCGCAACTGCTGATGACGACCTCTGGTCAATGGAAGAGATTCCTGAGGCGGTCGCGGAAGTAACGGAGGTCTCCGAAGAGGCTGCCGCAGAGGAGGCTTTCGCATTGCCGGAAGAGACCCCGGCGGCGGAGCCAGTCTTTTCTGCGTCTGTTGAGGAGGCGGTCGGGCGGCGGTCTGCAAGGGAAGTAGTTATGGGAGAGGTGAGTGCGCCGTCAAAAGAGGAGATGATGGCCGTGTTCGAACGAACGGTCAATGATCGCGTCACCGCATTTCTGTCATCCGTCGATATCAGGGAGACGATATTGACATCGCTTATGCCTGCGATGAAAGAATCCGTTGAAAAAGTTCTCTGGGAGGTAGCACCGGAACTTGCAGAGAAGATGCTGAAGGAGATATTGAAGGGTTCGATCTCTTCTCTGACCGCACAGGTTGAGAAGGTGATATGGGAAACGGTTCCGGACCTTGCGGGATCGATGATCTCGAAGGAGATCGAGAAGATCAAGGCTGAGTTTTAAGCGTTACGAAAGCTGATACGAGCGGGGAAGCGGAACTACCGATTCCCCGTTTTTCTTGCCATGGCCGAATTAGATAAAAATTATAATCCCGAAACCGCCGAGAAAAAATGGTATGAATTCTGGCTGAGCAGCGGCATGTTCACTGCCGACCCGGATGATACCGCCGCGCCGTTCACGATCGTCATCCCGCCTCCCAATGTTACCGGGACGCTCCACATGGGGCATGCCCTGAACGCCACTCTCCAGGATATCCTCATCCGATGGAAAAAGATGTCCGGCTGTAACGTGCTCTGGATACCGGGCATGGACCATGCCGGCATTGCTACCCAGAATGTTGTGGAGCGGCAGCTTGCGGCAGAGGGTGTTGACCGCCATACGATAGGCAGGGAAAGGTTCATTGAACGTGTATGGACCTGGAAGGCTGAGTACGGCGGCAGGATCATCAATCAGCTGAAGAGACTTGGCGCTTCCTGCGACTGGTCCCGCGAGCGGTTCACGCTTGACGAGGGGCTTTCGAATGCGGTCAGGGAAGTATTCGTAAGCCTCTATGAGCAGGGCCTCATATACCGTGACAACAGGCTCATCAACTGGTGCCCGAGATGCCGCACCGCTCTGTCCGATATCGAGGTCGAACACGAGGATGTTGAAGGGAAGCTGACGTATATCCGCTATCCATTCTCCGACGGCAGCGGACATCTTACGGTGGCAACGACACGGCCTGAGACCATGCTCGGTGACACTGCGGTTGCGGTAAACCCCAATGACGAGAGGTACAGCCATGCGATAGGCAAGACCGTTTCCCTGCCTCTGACCGGCCGGATGATCCCGGTGATCGCTGACCCGTCAGTTGATCCGGCGTTCGGTACCGGTGCGGTCAAGGTCACCCCTTCCCATGACTTTAATGACGAGGCAACAGCGAAGCGCCAGTCTCCGGCGCTTCCTTTTATTACCGTGATAGCACCCGATGGAAAAATGACCGCTGATGCCGGAAGGAAGTTTGCGGGCATGGACCGCTATGAGTGCAGAAGGATGGTCATCAGGGACCTTCAGGACGCGGGACTTGTCGAAAAACAGGAAAAGCACGGCCACGCGATCAGCCAGTGCTACCGCTGCAAGACGGTCATTGAGCCGCTTCCCGCGTTGCAGTGGTATGTAAAGGTCGGCCCTCTTGCCGAACAGGCCGTGAAGGCCGTACGTGACGGGAAAACGAACTTTGTGCCCAGGTCCTGGGAAAATACGTACTTCGCATGGATGGAAAATATCAAGGATTGGTGCATATCGCGCCAGATCTGGTGGGGACACAGGATCCCTGCGTGGTATTGCGACTGCGGCGAGGTCATGGTCGCGCGCAGAGAGCCGGAGCAGTGTCCGAAGTGCGGAAATATCAATCTCAGACAGGAAGAAGATGTGCTCGATACCTGGTTTTCTTCTGCGCTTTGGCCATTTTCCACGCTCGGCTGGCCGGAAAGGACAAGAGAGCTGCAGAAATACTACCCTACTTCCGTGCTCGTGACCGGATTCGATATTATCTTCTTTTGGGTCGCGCGCATGATGATGATGGGGATCAAGTTCATGGGAGATGTGCCGTTCAACGATGTGTATATCCATGCGCTTGTCAGGGACGCCAGCGGACAGAAGATGTCGAAGTCCAAGGGAAACGTTATCGATCCCCTGGTGATGATGGACAAATATGGTACAGATGCATTCCGGTTTACCCTCACGGCGTTCGCAGCCCAGGGCAGGGATGTGAAATTTTCAGAGGAAAGGGTGGAAGGATACCGTCATTTTGTGAATAAGCTCTGGAATGCCGCCCGGTTCATTCTCGCCAACACCGAAGGCAAAATGCTTCCCGCAGTTCCTGATCTGCAGAGCCTCGACGTGGGAAGCCGCTGGATCGTCAGCCGGTTGTCCGCGACAGCAGAGGATGTCCGGAAGGCGCTTGAGGAATACCGCTTCAATGATGCTGCCGGAAGTATGTACCATTTCATATGGCACGAGCTCTGTGACTGGTACATTGAGATGGTGAAGCCGGTACTGTACGGCGATTCGGCGGATAAGGCAGCTGTCCAGGAATGTCTCGTGTATCTTCTCGAGAGATCGCTCAGGCTGCTCCATCCCTTCATGCCGTATGTCACCGAGGAGATCTGGCAGAACATGCCCCATGAGGGAAACAGCATTGTCAGGGCGCCATTTCCGGCAGACATCCCCAGGGACGGTGCAGCTGAAGATCAGATGGAAGTGCTCATGGAGACGGTTACGGCCATTAGGACGATCCGGGGAGAACTTAACCTGTCACCGACGCTTGAACTGAGGGCTCTGGTGAAGACACATTCGGACCATGCACGCGGGATACTTTCCGAAAACATGCTTTTCCTGAAGAAACTTGCAAGGGCAGACATCCTGAAGATCGGCGGAGACCTTGAAAAACCGGGCGGTTCGTCCGTGGCGGTAAGGTCTCATGTTGAGGTCTTCGTGCCCCTTGAAGGATTGCTGGATGTCGACCTCGAGATAGAGCGCATCAGGAAGGAAATGGCCAAACTGGAGGAAACGTCGGAATTTCTCGGCAGCAAGCTCCGGAATCAGGAATTTCTCGGCAGGGCGCCTCAGCAGATCGTAGCAAAAGAGAGGGAAAAATTCGACGACTGCATGAAAAAGATCGAGCGGGTCAGGGAGAACCTGCAGAAGATGCTCGACCTGAAGGGCGGAGGATCCTGATGGATATACCGGCAAGTGTTACCCAGCTTCTGAGGCACGCGATCGAGGAGGACATCGGCCACGGCGATGTCACGTCATCGCTGATCATTCCCGAGGAAAGCGAGGCGAGGGCCCTTTTCATCGCAAAGGGCAATTTTGTGCTTGCCGGCTTTCCGTTCGCACGTCTCGTTTTTCAGGTGCTTGACCAGTCGGTATCGTTCCAGACGTTTCATGCTGAAGGCACAAAAGTTCGCAGGGGCGATGTTTTGGGAGAGGTCGCGGGAAAGACGAGGCTGCTTCTGGCCGGTGAACGGACGAGTCTGAACATACTGCAGAGGCTCTCGGGCATAGCCACGCTGACCTCCCAGTTCGTCGATGCGGTTTCCGGTACGAAAGCGAGGATCGTTGACACCCGCAAGACAACGCCATGCCATCGGTTCATGGAAAAATACGCTGTCAGGATGGGGGGAGGGGTCAACCACCGCTTCGGACTGTTTGACGGCATCCTTATAAAGGACAATCATATCGAAGCGGTTGGAGGTATCCGGGAGGCTGTTTCGCTGGCGAAAGCAGGACATCACCTTGCAAAGATCGAGGTCGAGGTCGAGAACCTGAAAGACCTTGAAGAGGCCCTTTCTGCAAAAGCGGATATCATCATGCTTGATAATATGTCGGTCCAGGACATGGCCGAGGCGGTAAAGATCACTGACGGCAGGGTTGCCCTTGAGGCATCGGGGAATGTCACACTCGATAACGTCAGACAGATCGCTGCGACAGGGGTGGATATGATCTCGATCGGCGCACTTACCCATTCGGTGACCGCGGCCGATATCAGTCTCAAGATCGTCCGGTAGTCCGGAGGGTCATTTCCTGTGGCAGCGATTGCAGTTGGCCCTGGCGTCAAAGGCCCGTGAACCATCGTGACATCCGAAGCAGAGTTCCTTGCCCGTTGTATGATCCGCATACGTGATCTTCACCGCGCCGATCTTCGGGATGAAATAGACGTTATGACACTTCATGCAGTGATAGCCCGCCTCGTTATGGGCCCTGCCGTCGAACACGACCCTTCCCATATTCCCTCCCGTATACACGACCGTTTTGCCGACCTGTATGGCATATGCAGCGGATAAAGGAACGGACAGGATAGTGATGATCAGAAGAAGACGGGGTGCGTGCCGTCTGATCGCGAGCGGGATCATATGCGATGCCTTCTTTTCATGACGTTGTATTAGTTATACCATATCCGCGCGTGCTTTTTTCAGATGCAGACCTGCCGCTGGGCAGTACCTGCGTGAGGAGCAGATGGACATCTCAGGTCAGGATATCCTGCCGCCGAATTCCTCTTCGACCTCTTTGATCAACTCAGCTTCGCTTCCATGGTATCTCGGGGAAAAGTGCATGGGATACAGCTTTCCCACTCCCGCAGAGCGCGCGATCCGTCCGCATTCCCCCGTTGTCAGATGGTAGCGACCGGCGGCGAGTCGCCTGTCCTCTTCCATGAAATATGCCTCACAATAGAAGCTGTCGGCATTCTTTGCCAGAGCTATCAGCTTCCCGGCATTTTTACGATTGATGCCGATGTCGGTCGCATAGCAGATCTTCTGCCCCCGTCCCAGACGCACTATGTCGAGCAGATCTCTGAGTGCGTATCGTTTCCTTCCAACGATCAGATAGCCGGCGATGCTGCCTTCGCGCACTTTTCGCTTCAGTACCGTGAGCCAGGGACCGACAGTGAGATTTCTCCGTAGCAGCCTGTCCTTGTCGATATTCATCCGAAAGGGCTCTTCAAGGGAAAAGGCGAGACAGGGTATGCCATGATCGAGCACCGCCGCTCTTACGGTAAACGCGGGATCTTCGAGAAGAAGACCATCGGAAGCGGTGCGCGGCAGCGTCTGTTTCGCGAAGCCGGATTCTGCCCTGAAGACAGCTCTGCGAAGGGATCTCCCGCTATATTCAACCACAACGATCTCCGCCGGATATTCCCGGATGAGGTTCCAGGCGTAACCGCGGAGCCTGCCTTCGACGTTCCGGGTGATCCCCGATGGCCCGTAAAGCGTGAGGGGCGCTGACCTCCTCAGCGTAGCCCTCAGCATGGCATCGAAACCTATGAAATGATCGATATGTGTGTGGGAGACAAAAACGTCGGTAACGCGGCTGAGGACTGCGGGAGAGAGAGCATGGATATCGCCGAGATCAAAGAGCAGCGCCCGTCTTTCTCTGATGATCCTGACCACAAGGCATGGGTCTCCGTAGCGGCCGTTCAGGAGTTTATGATGGAAAGCTGGCTTCATTTTCGCAGGGATGTTATGTGATATAATACCGAAAACCATCAACAGAAAGCATGGCAGGGGACGGGTGTTCCCTGTTAGTGTGAATAGAGGGAGGATGCATGCCTGAGCTCAGGAAAGACCCTATTGTGGGTCGGTGGGTGATCATATCGATCGAACGGGGGAAAAGACCGACCGACTTCCTTTCAACATCCCAGAGGAAAAAAGGGGGGTTCTGTCCCTTCTGCCCGGGAAATGAATATACCACCCCGCCCGAGATCATGGCCTTCAGACCCGCCGGCTCGCCCGCGAACGGCCCGGGGTGGAGCCTCAGGGTCATGCCAAACAAATTTCCGGCACTCCAGATCTATGGTGACCTCAACAAGACCGGTGAAGGCATCTTTGACAAGATGAACGGGATCGGCGCCCACGAGGTCATCATTGAAACCCCTGACCATAACCTTTCCCTCTCTACGATGTCGCAGAAGGCTGTGGAAGACGTGCTCTGGGCCGCATTTCTCAGACTTTCAGACCTGAAAAAGGACCAGCGGTTCAAGTACTGCCTTGTTTTCAAGAACGAAGGCGAGGTTGCCGGCGCATCTCTTGAGCATACACACACACAACTGCTCGCACTCCCGATCGTGCCCAAACTGGTAAGGGAGGAACTGGACTCCGCGCGGCAGCACTATGAGTTCAAGGAACGGTGCATCTTCTGTGATGTGGTCAATCAGGAACTCGCTGACGGGAAGAGGGTCATTTATGAGAATGCCAAATATGTCGCTCTCGCCCCTTTTGCACCCCGGGCGCCATTCGAGACATGGATATTGCCCAAGCAGCATGATTCCATGTTCCGGCCGCCGGACAAGAACTTTTCCGAACTTGCCGAGATCTTCCAGCGGATCCTCCGTCAGATGGACAGGATCCTTGATACGCCGCCGTATAACTTTGTCCTCCATACGTCGCCGTTTTACGATGAGATCAATGACTATTATCACTGGCATATAGAAATTGTGCCGAAGCTTACCAAGATAGCAGGTTTTGAGTGGGGTTCCGGTTTCTATATCAACCCTACGCCGCCGGAAGAGTCTGCAAAGTTCATGCGCGAGGCCAGGATTTGAACATTCTGATCGCATGTTCTGAGGCCGTTCCCTATGCAAAGACGGGGGGGCTTGCAGACGTGACGGGGGCGTTGCTGAGAGAATTCCGCAAGGAACGGCTGAACGCCTCTCTGATCCTGCCGTTGTATTCCGGTATCAAGCAGGGCTTCAGGCTGGTGAGGACCGGAAGGACCGTCAGGGTACCGATGGGCAACTTTGAAATCGAAGGGGTCATCTGGACAACAGACAGACGCAGACAATCTGAAACTTATTTTATCGAGTGCGATCCTTTTTTTGCCCGGCCTGAGCTCTACGGGACGGGTGAGGGCGATTATACGGACAACGCGCTCCGGTATATCTTCTTTTCCCGGGCTGTTCTCGAAGCGTGCCTTGCTCTTGACATTGCGCCGGACGTTATCCACTGCAACGATTGGCAGACCGCCATGGTCCCTCTCTATCTCAGGACGATCTACAGGGCAAACAAACGGTTCAGGAAGACGGTTTCCCTCCTGACGGTGCACAATCTCGGCTATCAGGGCATATTTGACGCAGGCACCATGGCATATACGGGGCTTGGCAGGGAATTTTTTGTCCCGGAGAAACTGGAGTTCTTCGGGAAGCTGAACTTTCTCAAGGCGGGTCTTCTTTACGCTGATATCCTGAATACGGTCAGCCCGACGTCCGCCCGCGAGATACTCTCCCCGGACCAGGGGTTTGGCCTTGACGGCGTTCTCCGCATGAGGGAGAGCGATCTCTACGGGATCATCAACGGCATCGACCCCGTCGAATGGGACCCGACCGGCGATGCGTTGCTGCCGGCAAATTATACCGCCGGAGATCTCGCCGGCAAACACAAATGCAAGGCGGCGTTCTGCCGGGAAGCCGGTATCTCCGACCGGAAAGCGCCTCTTCTCGGCATGGTAAGCAGATTGTCGAGCCAAAAAGGTATTGATCTGGTCCTGCGAGCATTTGATGATCTTGTCTCGCTGGGAGTGACGGTAGCGGTGCTTGGCAGGGGTGACGAAGCATACCAGACGGCGCTTGCCCGCAAGGCACAGCAGCATGAAGGCAAAGTGAAGATAACCATAGGGTTCGAGGAGGCGGGAGCTCACCAGGTGTATGCGGCGTCGGATTTTTTTCTTATGCCCTCCCTGTACGAGCCCTGTGGGATCGGACAACTCATAGCCATGAGATATGGAACAGTCCCCATTGCCCGGAGAACCGGGGGGATTGCAGATACGGTCGATGATCTTGATCATCTCAGGGGAACGGGAAGCGGCATTCTTTTTCAGGACATGTCGCCGTCGGCATTTCTGGATGCAGTTAAACGGGCATTATGTGTCTATCGGGATCCTGCATATGTGAATAATCTTGTCCGGAGTTCCATGAGCAGGGAGTTTTTCTGGCGGGATTCCGCTCGTGAGTATCTTGCTCTTTACCGGAAATCGCCGAAAAAGGCAGCACCATGACCCTTCGGAAGAAGCTTTCCCTGCTGCTGTCCCTCTTCCTTGTTATCATCGCTATCCTTGCGACCGGCACCATACTGATCTCCAATGCCCTGAACGAGCATCTGAGCTCGCTTGCGACGGTCAGCGAAGAGACGAAGATGCTGAACGAACTGGACAGAAGCATTGCTGATTTTGTTGAAGTGATAAGGGAATGGGGACTCACCGGAGACATCAGGTACAAGAAGCTTTACGGCAAGAAACTGGCCGATGTCTACAAGAGCTTCGGTGCTCTCAGCGTGAAGTCAAAACGTCGGGAAGACCTACAGACCCTGAGCCGTCAGTTCCAGACGATACTTGAGACATCGAGGGTCGTGTTGAGCAAGCCCGCCGAAGTCGGTACTCCCGCAACGCTGGAGCGCATAAAAAATATCGAGGCTGTCGCACTCCAGATCATTAACCGGATCGACGAGGTGCAGGAATATACACTTGTAAAAGTAACGGACGCTGCGAGATCGGCGGAAAAAGCGAAAAGGCGCATGGTCTTATACCATGCATCGCTGGTCGCATTCACGTCGTTCATATCCCTCTTCCTCTTTATCCGGATACAGCGCGCCATATCGGACCCGTTCAACGAGCTCCTGAAGGCGACCGGCAAGATCAGCGGTGGCGACTTCTCCTACCGGATCCATATGGACAGGGCCGATGAATTCGGCATTGTTGCCCGAAGGTTCGATGACATGGTCGGCGAGCTCGAGTCCTCCAGCGCGAAGTTAAAGTACAAGTTGAATGAGACCCAGCTGCTTCTCGATATCGCCCAGGTCGCGGGGACGACCCTCGAGAGGAAAGATTCGTTCGGCCATATCGTTCAAACGATCGTAGACAGCATGCATTACGGGAGCTGCGCCGTCTATATGCTCGATGCGGATAAGGACTCATTTCGCCTCGAGTCTTCGAACGATCCCGAAGATGCGGAGAAACGGCAGAATCTTCCCCTGGCTGCTCTGTCCAGGACCCGGGTATGCCAACAGCCCGATCTGCTCATGGAGATGGATTTCCGGGAGCTGATGCAGGGATTCGGACTGACGCTGGACCACCAGGAGTCCGGGATAGTGGTCCCGATAATCCGGGATACCGCCTGCATCGGCCTGCTCGTTGTCCGTAATACCACTGCGTATGTGTTTTCTGATGATGAGAAGAACACATTGAAGATCATCTCTCACACAATAGGATCTGTCATACGCAATGGGGAGCTCTATCAGGCTGCCCGGCAGCATGCCGAAAAGATGACGGTCCTTTTTGATCTGAGCAGGGCGGTGACATCGGTCCTCGATTTCGAAATGCTTCTCAGAAAGATCACGGAGGAGATTTCGCATCTCGTCTCATCACGGGGATGCATTATACGGCTGCTCGAGGAAAATACCCTGAAGATCAAGTCATCCTATGGGCTCGACCGGGAGATCGAACAGTCCATGCAGCTCGCGGTGGGCGAGGGCATTGCCGGCTGGGTCGCAGAACACGGTGAACCGATGCTCGTTGAGGACGCCGACAAGATCTCCGTGAACCTGAAGGTCCCCGGACTTGACATCAAGACCGCCATCTGCGTTCCGTTAAAGATCGGCAACACGGTTATCGGGACGGTGAGCCTGTACGACAAGCATGATGAGAAGGGAACGCTGACACCGTTCACTGCGGATGATCTGGGCACGCTCGAGGGTTTTGCCTCGATCTCTTCCATCGCGATCGAAAAGGCGAGGATATATGAAGAAGAGGTCAACCGCCAGCGGTTGGCAATTGAGGAAAAGAAGAGGCTGAACATCCTGTTCGACAGCGTGCAGGGAGGCATCATTACCCTCGACCGGGATTTCGTCATAACATCGGTAAATAAATATATAGAGGACTGGATCGGCCTTTCCGCCAGTTCATTGATCGGCAAGGACAGCCAGCAGATATTCCATGACAAGATCGGCATCTGCCCCCACTGCGCGTCCAAGCCCACTTTTGAGACCGGGGATATCAATACCATAACGCAGTCACGGGGCGTGAACTACGCGGAACTGACGGCGTACCCGATACGGAATGAACTGGGCGATGTCTCTGAGTGCGTTGTCTTCATCATGGACATTACGGAGCGGATCCTTTATCAGGAAGAGACCCTGAGCCTTTACCGCGAGGTGATCCAGACCAAGGAATATCTTGAAAGCATCATCGATAATTCCGCCGACGCGATCGTAACCTGTGATCTCGACGGGATCGTCACTTCGTGGAACCAGGGGGCAGAGAAGGTATTTGGCTTTACCGAAGAAGAGGTCATCGGACGATTTCTTCCATTCGTGCCCGATATAATTCTCGAAACCGAGAACGAGAACATGGCGCGGCTGAAGCAGGGAGAGGTGCTCAAGGACATCGAGACCCTGCGCAAAAAAAAGGACGGGAGCATTATTGAAGTGAGTCTCACGCTGTCACCTATCAAGGACGCCGCGGGAGAGGTCATCGGTATCTGCGGCATATCCCGTGATATATCCGAGAAGAAGCGCGTTGAAAAGGAGCTTATCAGACGAAGCCAGGAGATGTCGCGGCTGTTCTTCATCAGCTCTGCCATGAGGAGCACCCTTGAGCTCGATAAGCTTCTCAGAATGGTGCTGCCCGCGGTGACCATGAGCGACGGCATGGGTTTCAACCGCGCGATACTCTTTCTCGTCAACGAGGAAAGACAGACGCTGAAAGGGGTCATGGGCGTCGGACCCGCAACGCCCGAGGAAGCGTGGAAGATCTGGGATGAACTTTCCCTGAAGCGCAAATCCCTGGACGACATCATGCAGGAAATCGTGAGCTCTTCGGCGCAGGAACAGTCGTTTCTGGAACGTCTGGCTGAGGGCATCGAAATTCCTCTTGGCGATGAAACGGTGCTGACACGTACCGTCAGGGATAAAGTGCCTTATAACGTCCATGACGTCAGGCGGGAGCAGCTTGCTGATGCAATACTGATACAGCAGCTCGGTACGCAGGCATATGCCGTAGTGCCGCTTATCTCCCGCGATAAGGTCATAGGCCTGATCTGGGTTGACAACTATTTCAACCGGAAGGACATTACCGAGGAGGATATGCAGTTCCTTGCCAGTTTTTCGAACCAGATAGCCTCGGCAATTGAGAGCGCCCGCCTGTTCGAGCAGGTGGCCATGGCCGAACAGCAGCTTGAGAACATCTTCGAGTCCATGTCGGATATGGTGTACTTCAACAGCAGCGATTATGTCATCAAGAGGATCAACAAGGCTGTTGCGAACAAGCTGCAGCTTCCGGAAAGCGAGATCATCGGGAGAAAATGCTACGAGCTGTTCCACGGCACGACGGAACCCTATGTGAAATGTCCGCACCATAAGACGGTCAACACAAAATTGGCATATATCGAGGAACTTGATGACCCGCATCTCGGCGGTACGTTCCTCACTTCGAGTTCTCCTATCTTCGATTCTGCCGGTGAGTTCATCGGTTCCGTGCACGTAGTGAGGGATATCACGGAACTGAAACACCTCCAGAAGAAGCTCGTGTTATCGGAAAAAATGGCGGCGCGCGGCGAGGTCGCCGCGAAGGTGGCGCACGAGATCAGGAACCCTCTGGTCTCGGTCGGCGGATTCGCGAAGCGCCTGGAAAAGAAACTGGACGGCAATCTTCAGGAATATGCGGGTATTATCGTAAAGGAAGTATCGCGGCTCGAAGGTATCCTGAGGGAGATACTCGGTTTCGTCAAGGACGTGAGGCTTGCGAAGGAACCTGTGAATCTGAACCTCCTGATGGATGAGATCATTCGCCTCATGGAGTCCGATATCGAAGAGCGCGGGGTTGTTCTGAAAAAGGCGTATCAGGATATCCCCGAGATATTCATTGATCCGAACCGGGTGAAGGAGGCGATCGTCAACATCATCACAAATGCGGTGCAGGCCCTTTCCGGCGCCGGAGCGGTCGAGATACGCACCTATGCACATGAAAGCGATGTGGTACTCGAGATACGCGATACCGGCAGGGGTATCCCGCCGGAAGAACTGTCGTCGATCTTCAATCCGTTTTTTACGACAAAATCATCGGGTACCGGCCTCGGCCTCGCGATCACTCATCGCATCATCCAGGAGCATAACGGGAGGATCGAGGTGGAGAGCGCACTTGAAGAAGGAACGATTTTCAGAATTTATTTACCTATAAAGGAGGCAGTACTATGAAAATACTCATCGTAGATGACGACCAGAGCATCCTCAGGCTCTATCAGGAAGAACTCGAAGAAGAGGGATATACGATCGTCACGGCATCAAGCGGCGTGGAAGGGCTGGAGAAGTTCGAGATCGAGCAGCCTGACCTCGTTACCCTCGATATCCATCTTCCCGATATCGACGGCATCAAACTGCTGCGGCAGATGAAGGAGAAGCGGCCGCGGCTGCCGATTATCATGTCAACGGCATACGACTACCGCGATGATTTTTCCGTGTGGGCATCCGAGGCCTATATCGTCAAATCATCGGACCTCACGGAGCTGAAGGCGGTCATAAAGAAGCTTACCGGAAAGGAATGACCTCTGTGATCATAAAACCATTGCTGCCAGCATACGGCGGATACACGGTTGCACGGGATGACAAGATCATCCTCGTCAAGGGTGCCATTCCGGGAGAGGTTGTCGAGGTGACTGTTCAGGAGAAGAAGCGCGACTATACGCTCGCAACGGTCTCACAGGTCGTGGAGCCTTCAGAACACCGGGTAGAGCCGAAGTGCCCTGTCTTTGGCATTTGCGGCGGCTGCCATCTTCAGTATGTTTCCTATGAACGGCAGCTGAGCATGAAGGAGGAAGTGCTGGCCGATTCCCTTGCCCGGCTCGGCGGCATCGAGATAATGCCTGGGCCTTCGATGTCCGGTGCGCAATGGCACTACCGGCACCGTGCACAGTTCAAGGTATCGCGCCACGGGAACACGGGTTTTTTCAGGGATTCATCACGGGATGTCGTAGAGTTCGAAGCCTGTCCTCTGATGAAAGAGGAGATCAATGTTCTGCTTCAGAGCATTAAAGCACGCGCACTTGCTCATGGTCTGAAGGAGATCCACCTTTCCGTGGCCGACGCTGCAGCAGCTCTGCTGAAGCACGATGGCGGCTATTCGTGCGTTCCGGACCTTTTCCGGGAGTCGGGCATTACTACGATTGCCTGTAATGATGAGCTTTCAGAAGGCTCCGGTTATGTGACGTTCGACCTCCTTGGATTGAAATATACCGTATCTCCCTGGAGTTTTTTTCAGGCCCACTGGTCTTTAAATACGCAAGTCGCCGAACATATCGGGGTGCTGGCCGGACCACTGGAAGGACAGACGGTCCTGGACCTGTATGCCGGTGCCGGGAATTTCTCCCTGCCGCTGGCAGAAAAGGCCCGGGAGATTCTGCTTGTTGAGGAAAATCCGCGTGCCATTGAGGACGGAGCACGGAACATCAAGCTGAACAGGCTGAAGAATTGTCGTTTCGTGAAATCGTCTGCCGAGAAATACAGGATCCAGAAAAAGACCGATCTTCTGATACTGGATCCCCCGCGGCCCGGCCTTGCGGCAGAGGTTGCAAAAAAGATCATTGAGCATGCTCCCGCGAGGATCATCTATATATCCTGTAACCCGTCGACACTTGCGCGCGACCTGAAGAAATTGAAGGAGAAATATGAGATAACATCAATCCGGATGATAGATTTCTTTCCCAATACATTTCATATAGAGGCGGCTGTTTTTCTGCAGATTCGCTGAATGGCAGGCTGCCCGATGGAGGTATCAAAAGATGCATGTGTCACGAGAGACGGGGGAGACGGCGGGTGCAGCATACCGTGAGGTCGCGCTTGTTCAGCATGAGGCATCAAGACAGGCGCATCAGGAACTGTATTCTTTTGAAAACAGCCGGTATGTGACAGCTGGAACCAATATCCTAGATTCCATTCTCGCCCTCGCTGCAGAGGGCGTGGATAAAATGCACATCACCGCTGACTGGATGCATCTCCTTATGATCGCCCTCTGGACGCCATCGACACCGTCCCGCTTCGAGGTCATGGGCCTGCTCAGGAAATCCGGCGCAGGCGAGGCCGAACTGGCACCCTTCAGGAACTCTGACATAAACGATCTCTTTCCCTGGCTCTATTACGGAAGCAAGGTTGATATATTGAGAAAGATCTGCAATGCAGCCAAAACAAAGGCAGAGTCGCACATAGGACGAAAGCATCTGCATATCATCTGTCATCTTGTCGCCGACGATAAGGTCAAAATAGTCGCCAGCAGCCTTTGAAGGTGCTGAAGCACCCCGTGCGGGTGGTAAAAGAGCTTGAATAAGCGTTTTTTTACTGTTATTGTATATTATTCCAAAGGGGGAGGATAATTGGCAAAGGCCAAAGTGCTGCTTGTAGAAGACGACCCTGTGCAGGCCTCGGCAACAAGAGAGATCCTCACGAAGGTCGGTTATGACGTCCTGCTGGCCGAAGACGGTATCAATGCCATCAAGGCGGTCAAGACCGAGAGGCCGGATATCATATTGCTCGATCTCATTTTGCCCGGCATGGATGGCTATGAGGTTTGCCGATGGCTGAAGATCGAAGAGACCACGAAAGGCATCCCGGTCATCATGCTGACGGTAAAGAAGGAGCTTTCTGACAAGATTTCCGGTCTGCATATCGGAGCCGATGACTACCTGCCGAAACCCTATAATGAGCTTGAACTGAACGCACGCATATATGCGCTGCTCAGGACCAAGGCGCTTCAGGATGAATTGAGAATGAAGAATAAACAGCTTGAAGAACTTCTCCATAAGGTCAACTACATGGCGATCACGGATGCCCTGACCGGTCTTTTCAACCGGAGGAGATTTCATGATGTGCTTACCAGCGAATTTGAACGCGCCAAACGTTATGCCACACCTTTTTCCCTTGTTATGATGGATATCGATCATTTTAAACGGGTAAACGATGTCTTTGGACATTCGGTCGGAGACAGCGTTCTGAAGGAAGTGGCTACGATCATGAAGAACAGTATAAGGGAGATTGATACTGCATCACGGTATGGCGGCGAAGAATTCATTGCGATCCTGCCGAATACGGCAAGGGAGAATGCTCGGGTCGTGGCTGAGCGCATACGGCTGATGATCGGGCAGCATGCTTTCGGCGGAATTGACAGGAACATAACCGTGAGTATCGGTATTTCCGGCATGCCGGATGCGAAGGCCGAAAGTGAGGAAAAACTTATCAGGTGTGCTGACTTTGCGCTTTATCGTGCAAAACAGCTCGGCAGGGACCGCACGGTGACTGCCGAGGCGACAGAACTCGAATATGTAGAAGAGTAGATGTTGTCCCACGTTCAACCGCGATATTGATTTCCCCCCGTTTTTTGATCATAATCCGATAAACCACATAGCATGAACAGGAGAGAACCGTGAAGAAGGGCATCTACCTTGAAAATACACCGCTGGATGAGGCTTTGAAGATATGGAGAAAAGCCCTGGACAGGGTAAATTTCCGGCAAATGCCTTCAGAGGATGTAAAGGTTCATGAAGCGCTGGGACGGGTGACCGCCGGAGCGGTATTCGCGCGAATTTCATCACCCTTTTATCACTCGTCAGCCATGGACGGCTATGCCGTAAAATTCGCCGAGACATTCGGCGCAAGCGAATCACATCCGAAGACCCTTTGCATCCCGGAGCAGGCACGTTATGTGGATACCGGTGACCCGGTCCCGGACGGGTTCACTGCGGTTATCATGATAGAGGACGTAAACCCGGTACAGTGCGACGGCGGGGAGGGGATCGAGATCCTGAGTCCCGCCACTCCCTGGCAGCACGTACGGGTGATCGGAGAGGATATCGTGAGCACGGAATTGATCCTTCCGGAAAATCATAAGATACGGCCTGTGGATATCGGTGCTCTCCTGTCCGGAGGACATACGGAGATCAAGGTGCGAAAACATCCGAGGATCGCGGTGATCCCGACCGGGACAGAGCTTGTTGAACCGGGCGGACCGCTGAAGAAGGGCGACATCATTGAATATAACTCAAGGATCCTCTCGGCTCTTGTTACCGAATGGGGCGGGAAACCGATCCGCTTCGGGCCGGTCCCTGATGAGCCTGAACTGTTGCAGCAGACCCTGAAAAAAGCATGTGAACTCTATGATGTCGTTGTGATCAATGCAGGCTCCTCGGCGGGATCAGAGGACTATACTGCGGCGTGCATCAGAGCGCTGGGGGAAGTCGTCCTTCACGGGGTTGATATCAAACCGGGCAAACCGGTCATCCTCGGTTTGGTGCAGGGAAAGCCGGTGCTCGGAATTCCCGGTTATCCGGTGTCTGCCTATATAACGTTTAATCTGTTTGCAAAAAAACTTGTGCATGCACTGCAGGGCATTGAACCTCCGGAACCGGAAAAAATGACAGCGCGTCTTTCGCGGCAGGTTGCATCGTCGCTCGGACAGGAGGAATTTCTGAGGGTAAAACTCGGAAGGGTTGGCGGAAATCTGATCGCCACTCCGGTGAGCAGGGGGGCAGGGGTGCTGATGTCGCTTGTTCGGGCCGACGGTTTTGTGAGGGTCCCTGCCACGTCAGAGGGCTTCGGCGCCGGCGCAGAAGTGCAGGTTGAAATGCTCAGGGGAAAAGACGAGATCGAACAAACCATCGTATGCATAGGAAGTCATGACAATGCGCTTGATCTATTGGCCAATCTGCTGAGACGGGAACACCCGAGATTTTCCCTGTCGTCGGCTCATGTGGGCTCCATGGGAGGTCTTATCGCCCTTCGGAAAGGCGAGGCCCATATTGCAGGCACGCACCTTCTTGACGAGGAGAGTGGAGAATACAATGTTCCGTACATAAAGAAAATATTCGGCGAAAAGAGGATGTTTCTGTTCAATCTCGTATACCGTGAACAGGGATTCATGGTCCTGCGGGGTAATCCGAAGAACATCAGGGGATTCGAGGACCTTACGCGAAGCGACATATGTTTCATAAACAGGCAGGGAGGTTCAGGCACCCGTCTGCTCACGGACAAACATCTCAGAGACAGGAGAATATCACCGCAGCAGGTGGCCGGGTACGAACGCGAAGAATACACGCACATGGGTGTGGCATCTGCAGTGCTCACCGGCATTGCGGACACCGGAGTGGGTATTCTTGCGGCTGCGCAGGCACTTGATCTTGAATTTATTCCTGTTGCTCACGAGAGATACGATCTTGCGATACCCGCTGATTTCGTCGAACTGCCGAATATCGCTGCGCTGCTTGATATCATCCGGAACAGCAGGGAGTTCAGGGGCGCGGTTGCCGCCCTCGGCGGATATGACGTCACGGATATGGGTAAGTTGCTCTATGAATCATAGACCCCTTGCGTTCAGCTGTTCCGTCGTTTTGCCGAAACCTTCGTCCATCGATAAAGGTGCTGATGCCGACCGCCTGAGAGATGCGCTTGAGAAACTGGGCATGCGGCACGTCCATATGTCTCTTGACATCATGCAGCGGCTGCCGCGTGTTCTGAGGGAACATGACTTTTCTGCTGATCTGGTCATCGGTTGCACGGAAGAGGGATATGAGGTGCTGGAAGTGGGCGGTACCGGTGGCGTTCATGGCGTAGCCCTCGATATTGGTACCACAACGATCGAATGCGCGCTGTATGATCTGAGAGATAAACGGCAGATCGATGTGCAGGATATCCCAAATCCCCAATCGGTCTACGGTGCAGACGTTCTTGCGCGTGTGCAGCTGGCAATGGCGGGCAGGCATGACGAACTTGTCAGGGTGCTGCGGGCAGGCATCGACCATCTGGTCCGTGCCGTGTGCGACAGGAATTTCATTGATACGCGGTCTGTATATGCGCTGACCGTCTCCGGCAACACGATCATGTCGCATTTTTTCCTGGGTCTTGATACCACGAATATACCGTTAGTTCCGAACATTCCTGCGGCCGGGGATCCCGTGTTCTGCGCTGCAGCAGACCTTGGGGTCTCTGTCAATCCCAAGGCCACGGTCTATGTTTTTCCGAATGCCGGAAGTTATGTCGGTGGAGATATCATCAGCGGAATGATAGCCCTGGAGATGCTGAAACAGGACGCCCCGGTGCTGTTCATGGATGTAGGCACGAATGTCGAAATCACTCTCGGCTGCAGTGAATGGATCATGGTTGGTGCCGGAGCTGCCGGTCCCGCGCTTGAAGGTGGCATCGCCGGCATCGGCAGAAAAGCCGGGCCGGGGACGATAAGCCGGGTTTCGATGGACCACCAGACGTCTCGCATGAACCTCACCGTGATATCGGGAGGGGAACCGGTCGGCATCTGCGGCTCAGGCCTGATCGATCTTGTCTCAGAGCTCTATCGTACAGGCATCATCGACCGTGCCGGAAAGTTCAACGTATCAGAAAAAGGAGTTGTAGTAAAAGACGGGGTTCCGGCATACCTGGTCTACGGGTCACCCGAAAAGGAACTGGTCATAACCGAACATGAGCTCCAGAACTTTTTGCGGTCCAAGGCCGCCATGTTCGCGTTCCTGTATGTGTTTCTCCGGTCCGTCGGAATGAAGACAGGTGATGTTGACCGGGTCTATGTTTCAGGCGCTCTCGGATGCGGCATCAATGTCGATAGCGCCGTAAACATCGGCATGCTGCCGGACATTGATCGGAAGAGGATCGTGCCGATGGGAAATACCTCACTGAAGGGCGCCTCCATGGTGCTGACAGACAGCGGCCTGCGTGACGATGTACGACGGATCAGATCGTTGATCACCTACCGCGAGATGAGCGAAGACGCAGATCTGCTGAATGTCCTTCAGGGCGCGCTGTTCATCCCGCATACGGATCCCCGGATGCTGAAGTACTGACGGGATTCCCCCGACTGCATGTAAGGATCTGAGTCCTTATCCGTTCTCGTGGTGAACGCGACGTCTGAATTCCTCATGCCGTGAGAATTCCTGCATGAGATGGCTGCTGAAGATGCCGCTTTCAAGTTTCTTCCTGATGGCATCGATATCCCAGAACCGGATCTCATCGATTTCTTCATTATTGATACGGAACGATCCCTCATAGATGCAGGAGAATGTACTGACGAGTTCGGTTTCCTGCTGATTGCTGAAAACGTAATCATAAAGGTAGCTAAATGAAGACACAGCGATACCGAGTTCTTCTCTCATCTCTCTTTCCGCGGCTGAGCGGATGTCTTCGCCTATGTTGACATGGCCACCTACCGACGAGTCCCATTTGCCGGGCTCTATATCCTTGAGCACGGATCGTTTCTGAAGGAGAAGTTCGCCACGATGGTTAAAAACGAGCACATGGACGACTCGGTGGATAAGAGAAGGATTTGCATGGAACGCTGAACGCGGTGCAATCCCCAGTACCCTGCCTGACATATCGATGATCTCGTATGATTCTTCCACATGTTCCACGTCAGGTCTTTTGCCCGGAGCGGGCTGCTATGAACGCCTCGATGGCCTGACGCTGCTTGTGCGGCAGATAGCGGAAATGAATGCCATACCCGGGGACCGTACCTCTGGAATCGATCCGCACGATTTCTCCCTCCGCCGTGATCTGGCCGTGGCCCGGCAGGACAAAAGATACAGTCAGTACTTGCCCTTTTTTCAGGGGACGTTCGGCCTCTATCATGAGTCCTGACAAGCTGATATCGCGCGTCGAGCAATAGAAGGATTCGTTCGCGTCGGTACCCATGACCGATGCCTTCATGAGCACGCGGTAGCTCTGCCGGCGGGGTATTGTGAGCAGGGCAGTGACCTTCTCGGAAAGTTGCTCCGAATGGAAGGGTTTCGTTATGTACGCATTCGCGCCGCAACCGGCTGCGCGCGCAGCACAGGCAGGGTTGTTGTCACAGGTGAGGATGATCGAAACGCCTTTCAGTTCCTTGTCCTGTCTGATGAGGGAACAAAGGGCATCGCCGCCCATGTCTGCCAGCTCGAGGGAGGCGATGATAAGGTCAACATGCCGGTTCCTGTGGATAGATAGCGCTTCCGTGCCCGACAGGGTCGTGAACACCTCAAAGCTGGCCCTGCTGAGTATAGACCTTTCACGTTCGAGAGCATTATTCAGACTGTCAGCAATCAGTATCTTTTTTTTCATTTCTCATCCTTCGGGTACTCTTCATTCACGCTGCATCCCGGAACTGATGGAATCTTACCATAAACTTAAAGTAAAAACATCGAAAGCCGATGTAACTATACATAATAAAAGCAATATTGACTCAGGTGCTCATCCGTGTTATCATTGAAACATGCGAATAGCGCTGATGGTGTTCTGTTCCTTTTTGCTGGCGGTATCAGCATCGTCCGCAGATATCTACAAATATGTCGATGAAAATGGTGTTGTTTGTTATACGGACGCACCTTTCGGCAAGACGTCGGAGCAGGTCTCAAGAGATAAGGTTATGACGAAGAGGGGCAGGACTCCCGTTGTTGGTGCCCCTTCGGATTTTGTCGGCTATGTACACCAGGCTGCTGCGAAATATGACCTGGAACCCGAGTTGATCAAGGCTGTGATCAAGACCGAATCGAACGGCAACCACAGGGCGGTGTCCCGGAAGGGCGCCATGGGGCTTATGCAGCTGATGCCCGGTACGGCAAATGACCTGAATGTCGCTAATCCGTTCAACCCCGAGGAGAATATTGAGGGCGGTGCCAGGTACCTGAAGCAGCTTATCGACCGCTTCAACGGAAACCTTACCCTTGCGCTTGCTGCGTATAATTCCGGACCGAAGACCGTCGAGAAATATGGCACCGTGCCTCCCATCCTCGAGACCCGGCAATATGTGAAGAAAGTTTATTCTCTCTATAACGGCAAGAAGGCCTATGCGCTTTCGGATACATCCAAAGCAGCGACAAAACAATACACGCCGATTTACAAAGTCGTACTTGATGACGGTACGATCCTCTTTACGAACGCAACGCTCGAAAAGAACAATAAAACCAGGTTATAGATGATTTCAGACCTCTCCGCCCTCCGGGATCAGATTCTGAGGTTCAAGGAGGAAAAACGTGCTGTCATTCTCTCCCATAACTATCAGCGTGATGAAGTGCAGGAGATCGCAGACTTTGTTGGCGACTCCCTGGAGCTCTCGCGGACCGCTGCCACGCTCGACTGTGCGATGATCGTGTTCTGCGGTGTCCATTTCATGGCGGAGAGCGCATCGATCCTTTCACCCGAAAAGACCGTACTGCTGCCGGAACGGGAAGCGGGCTGTCCCATGGCGGACATGATACGGGCCGACGCCCCTCGTCCTGTCCGAAAGACATTCCCCGGATTCGAAAATCCTCCGGCCTATGTCTATCCTCCCGAGTTCTCATTAAAGGATATCAAGAAGCAGAACCCGGGTGTCCCTGTTGTCGCGTACGTGAACACCACTGCAGAGGTGAAGGCCGAGAGCGACATCTGCTGTACATCGGCGAATGTGGTGCGGGTCATCGAATCGCTTCCGGGCGATGCCGTCATCTGCGTCCCGGACAAGAATCTCTCGATGTGGGCCGCAAAGAACACACGGAAAAAAGTCATTGCCTGGGACGGCTACTGCAATATACATGAGCGGGTCACGGTTGAGGATATCGGAAGGGCGCGCCGGGAACACCCGCAGGCTGTTGTCATGGCCCATCCCGAGTGCCGGATAGAGGTTCTGGAACTGGCAGATCACGTGACAAGCACATCCGGCATGCTCAGGTTCGCGACAGCGTCCCCGGAAACAGAATTTGTCGTTGGTACGGAGATCGGTCTCCTGCACAGACTTCGCAAAGAAACCCCGAACAAGGTGTTTTATCCGCTCAGAAACGATATGGTCTGCCCGAACATGAAGAAGACGACGCTGCAGAGCATACTGCGGTCGTTCCGGGAAAACACTTTTGTCGTCAACGTTCCCGAGCATGTACGCATCCCGGCAAAGCTGGCCCTTGACAGGATGCTCCGCGTAGCGTAATCCTTGGCAGACACCAGCGATATAATTACCGACCGCTGCCTGTGATATCCTTTTCATGAACGCTCTGGAAATAAAGATAAGCCGGCGAATCCGAAGGGAAGGCCCCCTGACGTTCGCATCCTTCATGGAAATGGCACTGTATGATCCGGACTATGGATTCTATGCCTCCGACAGGCAGCGGATCGGCAGAGAAGGAGACTTCTATACCAGTTCTCATCTCCATCCGGTGTTCGGGGCAATAGTGGCGAAGCAGATCATGGAGATGTGGACCGTCATCGGAATGCCGGAAGATTTCGCGATCATCGAGATGGGGGCGGGTGAGGGATACATGTGCAATGACATCCTTACCTGGCTGCGCGATGCGCCTCACGAAAGAGAAAGTGGCAAATGGAATGCCGGTCACGATTTCTATGGCCGCGTCCGGTACATTATCGTGGAAAAGAACCCCCTCCTGATACCGCGGCAGAAAGGACGCGTGAAGGAGCACGGCGGTAAGGTTACCTGGGTAGCTGACGTCCGTGACGCCGGAAGCGTAACAGGCTGTGTATTTTCGAATGAACTGCTCGATGCGTTTCCTGTACACCTTGTCAGAATGGGAGACACACTTAAAGAGATCTTCATAGATCACGACGGGCATGCATTTCATGAACGGACATTTCCCCCGTCAACAGAAGCGCTCGCGCGTTATTTCGCCGATTCGGGGATCACGCTTAGCCCGGGGCATACTACCGAGGTCAATCTGCGCATAAAGGACTGGCTGTCAGAAATAGTCGCCGTGCTCCGCAGAGGATTCGTGTTTACGATCGACTACGGATATCCTGCTGAAGAATATTTCTGCGATGACAGGAACAGGGGAACGCTCATGTGCTACCACCGGCATCAGCTCAGCGAGGACGTGTTTGCCCATATCGGCCAGCAGGATATCACTGCGCATGTGGATTTTTCCTGTCTGAAACGATGGGGAGCTGAAATGGGCCTGCAGCCTGTCGGATATTGCAGTCAGGGCACCTTTCTGCTGGCGAACGGGATCGACCGGGAAATAGCACTGCTTGCAGAGATATCACCCGATTACCTGTTCGAGCTCGCCCGGATAAAGAAACTCTTCATGCCGCAGGGGCTGGGTGAATCACACAAGGTCATGATCCAGTATGCGGGAAGCGATGTCCCAAAGCTGAAAGGGTTTTCGATCAGGAACCAGCTGAGGACCTTGTAAAGCGGCGGATACTCTCCATGCTGCGCAGCACTTTTTCGGGTGAATGCGCCTCGATGGTATGGACGCAATTCTTGTTCTTGAGCAGATAGAAGAACTTGCCAAAATCAAATGTCCCGTCACCCACCGGCAGATGCTGGTCGGAAGTCTTGTCGTTATCATGCAAGTGAATTTCCAGGATATGCGGATTGAGCGCTTCCATCCAGTCCTCAAGGCGAACCTTAGAGAAAAGGTTGAAATGCCCGGTGTCGAAGCAGATGCCGAAATCAGGCGACCTGACACCCTCCATGAGCATCTTCAGACTGGAAGGATCATCTTCGAAAATGTTCTCGATCGCAATTTTCACGTTCATCGCTCCTGCCCGTTTCTGTACCGGCTTCCAGGTAAGGAGACTTTTCTCAAGCCACCAGTCGACCTTCAGTGCGTAACGCCATTTCTCGTACCCTGAATGAAAGACGATGATCCTAGGTTTAAGTACTTCGGCGATATCCAGTATATCGTTGATACGTTTGAGGGTAGCTTCCCTGACGAGCGAATCCACCGCACCCGGGGACAGATCCATGAACGGGGCATGAAAGGAGAGTGAAGGCTTGTGGTTGAGCTCTTTCTTTGCCTTTTTCACATCCGCTGGCGTGATCTTGTCAAGGACATCGCCGGGAAAATAGATCTCGAGATTGAGCGACCTTTCTCGAATGAGATCAAGGTGCGCTGAGAGCCGATCGAAGGGTATATGAACGTGGGGAGCGATCACTTCGCGGTATCTGTAGATGATTTTTTTTCTGGCTTGGGCTCTTTTTTTGATTCCTTCTTCGCAGTATTTTCTGTCTTTTCCTTCTTGCCAGCCGTCTCCTTCGTATCTTTCTTGCCTTTGCCGGCGTAATCGGTCACATACCATCCGGACCCTTTAAGTACGAAGGACGTATTCGATATCAGTTTCTTCATCACACCGCCGCAACTGGGGCATATGGTCAGCGGTTTTTCCGTGATCTTCTGCATGATTTCATGATGTTTTCGACACTTCTCGCATTTGTACTCGTATATCGGCATTGAGCTGACCTTTCGGTTATGATTATTTTCGCTCTTACTATAACGAACTGTCCGGACGGGCGTCAATGGATGTCATGCACGCACGCAACCGGGCGGCGGTGTCGCAGACAACATGAATGCAAGCAGCTGCTTCAGTTCAGGATGAAATTCTGTATAATAGGTCATGCTGAAGGTCGGATTGACAGGGAACTATGGCATGGGGAAGAGCACGGTCTCTGAAATGTTCAGGCATCTGGGTGCTGTCATTATTAACAGCGACAGGATTGTCGCGTCGCTGTTAAAGGACGAATCTGTTAAAGGACAGCTCATGGGGATTTTCGGAGTCGGCCTGATGAACCCCGACGGCAATATCGATAAAACATATATGGCAAACAAGATATTTAATAACAATAGATTAAGGAAGAAAGTTGAAACATTGCTCCATCCCCTTGTCCTTATGAGGATTGATGACTCCGCAAAGAAGGTCAAGGGCGGGGGACGCATTATTATCGTTGAGGTTCCTCTTCTGTTTGAGGGCGGATACCAGGGACAGTTTGACAGGACGATAACGGTATTTACCGACAGGAAGACCGCTCTTGCAAGGTTAAGCAGCTCAGGGGTTTGCCGGAAGGATGCCATGGCGCGATTTCGGAGCCAGATGGATATCCGGACCAAGAAGCGGCTTGCTGATTACTGCATTGACAACAGCGGCACCAGGAGTCATACCGGATCGCAGGTAAAAAAGCTTTATCAGCTGTTCGCTGAAGAGAGCAGGAATCAGTTCAATAAGGGTCCACGTCTATCCTGATCTCGACACCTTTTGTCTGACCGATCTTTTCCAGCACAACCCGCGCAGCATTCTGCAAGATCTTTCTTTGGGAATGCCTGATGAGTATGGAATATTCGATGTTCCCCTTTTTCGTTCGTCTCTCTGACGGGCCGAGGATATCTATCTCCTTTGAGAAGAGGGAGAGGAGATGGGCGGCCTTATCGGCGATGCCGGCATTGCCCGAAACAGTGATGTCCATCATTTTTGCGTACGGGGGGAAACGGAGTTCCTTTCGAAGCGAAAGTTCTTCGCTGGCAAAAGATGCAAAATCGTTATCCCTGATATGTTTGAAAAACGGATCACGGGAGAATCGGGTTTGCAGCAGCATCTCTCCTGAAGAATGCACAAGGTCCCGGATCGCGACAATCTCATGAAAGGCTTTTTCCCTCGCCCTGAAATCGGGCACATTGAGGCTGGCATCCGGATTCAGCATGGCGGCCATACCGAAGCGGGCGACTCCTCCCAGAACGCGGTGCAGTATCTTTGTTCCAACCACAATCTCTGTTGCGGCGTCTGATGCCCGGGCAAGCATGGCCCTGACCTCTGTCTTGCGCACCGCTTTATCGCTGTCGAACCTCACGGTCTCGACACCGAAGAGTTCTCGTATATCTTCCTCGATCTTCTGTGTGCCGGCCCCCAAAAGTTCGAGGCGCGGACTGTGACACTTCCCGCAGGTCTCCGCAATAAGGACCTTGTTTCCGCAGTAATGACACTGCAGGAAATTTCCGTCTTTGTGCAATACAAGCGGAATGCTGCAGCTGTCGCACCGTTCTGTATTGCCGCACTCAGCACAGTGAAGCATGGTCGAGTGTCCTCTTCTGTTGATCAGGAGAAGGACCTTCTCATTTTTTTTCATTGATCTCTTTGCCGTGTCGATTACTGCATTCGAAAGGTAGGGACGAGCTTTTTTGGTAAAACGCATATCAATGGTGCGGGCCTTCGGCACCGTGATACCTTCCCGCACATCTATCAGGCGATACTTGCCGCTGGCTGCATTTGCCCACGATTCCATTGAAGGAGCGGCAGAAGTGAGCATGACCGGAATTTTTTCCAGGAAACCACGCATGATGGCGCAATCCCGTGCATTGAACCGGATGCCGTCCTCAAGCTTGTACGAGCCTGACTGCTCGTGCATGATGATGATCAGTTTGGGCCTCATCATCGGAGCGAAAAGAGCGGTACGGGTACCGATCACGATATCGTGCATGCCTGAGATGATGCCCTGCAGGGCGTCCGAGCGTCTGCCCGCGGACATATCGCTGTGTAAAATACAGGTCCGGCTGCCGAGATCCCTGATAGTATTGAAGAATCGGTTTGCGGCAGTGATCTCCGGGAAAAGGACCAGTACATTATCAGTTGTGCGGACCAGGGATGCCGCAAGAGATATTTCATGCAGTGACGAAGCTGCGTGAAGGAGCATGGTTTGATATGAATGTGCGCCCAGGCTTCGGGTGCTGATCTCGAGGTGAGGACCGGGAATGGAAAGAAGGTCGTACGGTTCAGCCCGGAACTCGTCCGCTGACCGTCTCGATGTTACCGGTATGAGCATTTCATTGGGAACAGCCTGTTTAAGGATGAGACCAGCAGTGGCGAGATAATACTCAGACATCCAGATCAGCAGTCTTATCATAGTCCGGCTGAATAGCGGCCTCTCTCCATGAACTCCTGCGATCTCCTTAACGCGGATGCCGGGGGGGGTAACGTTTTTCGTCAGGATTATACCTGTGGAGATGCTTTTTTTGATCGGGGCAGACACGAGCATACCAGGCTCTGCTGCCTCATCGAGGACCTCCGGGCAGCGATAGGTAAGCGGACCCAGGCTCAGGGGAAAGAGGATGTCAACGAATGACATGGGACTTTAGCAGAAAAAATGACCGCGGATTTCAGGATTCACTTTATGAATGAACAGCAGTAATCGGTCAGGGATGTGACCTTCATGGTGAATTTCGACTGCGCAGGCACATCAAAGGTCTCCCCGTTCCGTACGTGCCTCCAGGACTTTTCTCCCGGGAGAAGAACATCGAGTTCTCCGGAGAGTATCTCCATGATCTCTCTATCCGCGGTACTGAACTCATATTCACCCGGCTGCATGATACCGAGCGTCTTTTTTGAGCCGTCTTTAAACAGTACCGTCCGGCTGGTGACCGCACCGTTAAAATAAACGTTTGCTTTTTTTAGGACGGTTACCTCGTGAAAATCATCCATGTATGTACCTCTCCTGGTGAAATCGCGCGCTTTGCTGCGCGCCGTCGTATGTTAGCAGAATGCAGAGCGGGGTGTAAATCAGGTATAAAAAAAGCCCCCTGAAATCGGGGGCTTTAGCGGTCAATTATTTCTTTCTGTCCTAGACCTTGCTTACATTAACTGCCTTAAGACCCTTCGGGCCCTTTTCGGTGTCAAAGCTTACTGCATCTCCCTCGGCAAGCGACTTGAAGCCGTTGCCCTGGATAGATGAATAGTGCACGAACACATCGCTTCCGTCTTCGCAGGTGATGAAGCCAAACCCTTTTGCCTCATTGAACCATTTCACTGTTCCATTAGCCATGATACTCCCTCCTTACATATAAACTAAAGTCTCAGACAGCGCTGCTCAACAAAAAAGGCCACAAAGCTAAAAGTCTTTGTGACCTGACACTCGTACAAAAACTTCTGAAACTTCGGGATTATGATGACATTGATACGCGTCAATTGTCAATGCCAATTTCAGGGAAGGCAATTATCGTAAGCGTCATGGTATAATCCCTGCATCGTCGGATAATTCAGGGAGGGATGCATGGCAAAGAGAGCAGGCGCGTACCGGAGCGAAAAGAGAAAGAAGGAGCTCAAGCGCCAGAAAAAGCAGGAAGAAAAACGGCTGCGCCGGATGGGCAAAGGGGGCGAGTCTGCCGAGGGTACGGAAGAAGCAGTGGTCGAGGAAGGTGCTGAAGGGCAGGCACCGGAAACAGGGGATGAGTCTGATGATGACCAGGCCCCTGCTGAAGACCGGCCGCAGGAAGGATCCGCCTGCGACTAACCCGGAACCATGGTGATCGCATGGATCGTCATAGCGTTCATTGTCACTCTTTTTCTCTGGAGCATATTCTCATATAACAGGATCGTAACAGCCCGCAATGATGTTCAGAATGCCTGGAGCCAGATCGATATCCAGCTCAAACGTCGTCATGATCTTATTCCCAATCTCGTGGCAGCCGTCAGGGGGTATATGGAGCATGAGCGGCACATCCTCGAGCATGTAGCAGAAGCCCGTTCCCTAGCTCTTGCTGCACGGAAGATCCCGGAAAAATCAGTAACAGAAAGCCGGCTGTCACTTGAAGTAAAGGCGCTTTTTGCCGCAATGGAGGCCTATCCCGAGCTCAAGGCAAACCAGAATGTTCTCAGGCTGCAGGACGAACTGGTCTCTACCGAGAATCGCATTGCCTTTTCCCGGCAGCTGTACAACGATCTCGTAGCAAACTACATGACCCTGCTTCAGGTCTTTCCTGATGTTATCATTGCGTCACTATTCGGGTTCAAAGGTGCGGAATACTTTTCTGTCTCATCGGATGATCGCAGAGCGCTTCCGTCCGCTGCGGTGCAACAGTAGGGCTCCGGGCTCTTCATGCCCCTTACCGTTATTGATATCGAACGCAGATCGAGATGGCGGATCGGCCTGCTCTTTGCTTTCCTCGTGTCGTTATACATCTTTACCGCACTCGCCCTTTACGGCCTCATATTCATTGTTCTGATGCCGTTCCGGTTTGCCGCGGAAGGTCTCAGTTCTTCCTATGCTCCTTTCGTCGTGATCGTCGTCGGTGCCCTTGCCACAGCGTTTATCCATTTCTGGATATCGGCCTCGACCGTGCTCGGTTCCGTTGCCAGGACGTTAAAGGCCGTAAAGCCGGACCCCGAGGACATTGTGCACCAGAGGCTGCTGAATGTTATGCAGGAGGTGCAGCTGCTCACGAACAGGCGCAGGGTGGAATGCCTGGTCATACCGAGCCTGTCTCTGAACGCCCTTGCCGCTGCGGACATGAAGGGAAACGCCGTAATCGCGATTACCGAGGGTCTTGTGTCGCGCCTGTCCCGGCCGCAGCTTGAGGCGGTCATTGCGCACGAAGCCTATCACGTGATCTCCGGCGACTGCCTTGAAAGCTCAATCGCGACCAGCCTTTTCGGGGTCTACGCCTCTCTCATCGATCAGCTGAAGTCATGGTCGGCTGATGACAGGCCGACGCTATATCAGCCTGATTTCTTTGCGTTCTTCGCTCTCCTGAACCTGAGCAGTCTGCTGAGCATGTTCATATCACGGGAGCGCGAGTATCGCGCCGATGCGGCTGCGGTCAGGATGACGAAAAACCCCATCGCCCTTGCCGAAGCGCTTCATATTATCTCACGGAACTGGAATGGGGGCGGTATGATCAGCAGCGGACTTGAGATGCTGTGCATCACCAGCCCAGCGGAATCCCGTGACGGGTCCGAAGGGTGGCTCGCTGATCTGTTTTCTACTCATCCGCCGATGATAAAACGTATTCGCACTGTCCTGCAGTACGCACATCGGACATACGGCGATTTTGCAGCGCTGCAGGACCGCCCCGATGCAGCGGTCGAAGGTGATGCCGGAGCTCCCACCCAATATTATGCTCTTGACAGGAAACAACAGTGGCAGGGACCGTTCAACGCTGCAGATCTTACGGCCATTCCCTGGCTGACACCCCGAACCTGGATTTCGGGAGAGGCCGGCAGCCCAGCCTTCCGCGCTGCGGACAGCGAGTTGATAAGCTCTGCGCTCAGTCTCCGCATGGTGTCTCCTTCCGGCTATACTTGTCCGAATTGCAGCCAGCCTCTTAAGATGATCGAGTATGAAGGGACGCAGGTCCACCAGTGTCATTCCTGCGGTGGAACGCTGGTGGAGAATGACAAGATCCCCCGGATCATTGCGCGGCGGGAGAAAAGATGCACGGACCGGGTGAAATCATTGGCGACTGCTGTTCTCAGGGACAATCAGCGGACTGCAACGATAAGCAAAGTTACGGGCAGGGACTCCCGCCAGAAGACGGGGAACAGATGCCGAAAATGCGGCAACGTGATGTTCAGGACATTTTACAGCGGCGCTTACCTTATCGAGATCGACCGGTGCAATATGTGTCGGACAACCTGGTTCGAGGCAGACGAACTGGAAATGCTTCAGTGTCTGATAGAGAATAAAATAACCGGCTCATTGACCGACCGTGCCGAAACATAAGGTGTACACGTCTGAATTTCGTTGCTTGCACGATCGGGCTGTGCCTTGCCTTCCCGACACAAGCTGGTCGACAGCTAAGACCTTTCCGGCGACGCAGGAGCAGCATCGAGCGACGATGCTGCATTACTGTTTACTGTCTCGCTCGTGAAATTGTCCCTGAATGCGGCGAGGATGACATAGGGGATGATCTCTGCAACGTATGCAACAAAGGTGGCCCAAAAGCCCATGATGCAGAGAATGTACCAGTCCAGCATCTTTTCCTTGAAATAGGAGTACGGCATATAGCACACGGTGAAAAAGATACCCCAGGCTATCGGTATGACGAATGCAAGCGCGATCAATGACCGGTAGGGTTTGTTTTTTGCCAGTCTCCATACTACTGCAGCGAAAAGAAGGTACGGTACAAAGACCCGAAGTGCGTCGAGCAAATGTGTCGCGATGAACTCATAATTCTGTGTTGTCGCTATCGAGTATCCGCCCAGACCGATCGCCCACAGGATAAAGGGAAAAGAAAGGGACAATTGAAAATATCGTGAATGTGTCATATCAGCGCCGAGTCCGTAAGGATGGTAATCATAGTCCGGTATTACCCCCCATGCTATCATTTATGGTTTTCTTTTCGTTCTGCCTTTCAAAGAGGCATACCCGTTTCTTTCAGTAGGTTAAAAGCGTCCGCCCGAATTGTCAACGTGAACTTTAAATTATTAATCCATGTATTCCTTTAATTAGACGGGCAATAAAGCATGCGGGGATCAACGAGGCGCGTGTCATAAGCAAATGTGCTGCCGCGCGGCGGGGTTCAGGAATCCTTGGCAGTGGGCTTAATGATGGACGTATCGCTGATCTCAATAAGACCTTTGAGCACGACTTCGGATATCTCGGGAAGGATCCTGGTTATGACATCTTCTGTATCTACGGTCTCGATCTTTACCGGAAGACATGTCGACAGTTCGAGGATCTTGGATGTGTGGAAGATTCGGTGACCGCCGTAACCGGCAACGCCCCTGAAAACGCTCACGCCTGACACCCTGTTCCGGAAACAGATCTCCATGACGGCCTCATAGACGGGTCTTCCCGAGATCTTGTCGGTTTCATCCACATATATCGAGAGTTTTTTTGCGGGCGTCGTTGCCATCGAGATCCTCCTATAAAATGCGGGCGGCTCCCTCGCCGAGTTTGAGGGCCGCAAATCCTACTATAACACTGAGAACGACATTCAGTGCTGCCATAAGCCATTCACTATCCCTGAGGAGCGCTCCGGTTTCATATTCAAACGTTGAAAAGGTCGTATAAGCACCCAAAAAGCCGATCACAAAGAACATGCGCCACTGCGGATTAAGCATGAACCGCTCGGTAAAGAGCACCATGAGAAAGCCGATGAAAAAACTGCCGCTCACATTAATAATGAATGTGCCGAGGGGGAATATCCTGCCCCATTTTTGGCCTATCCACAGCCCGATGACAAAACGGGCTGCTGCCCCAAGGAAGCCTCCCAGACCTACGATGATAATATTCTGCATATCAGGTTGTTATGTGCCTGCGCAAGATCCAAGTATCTGCGGGGAAAGGGATCATTTACGGGGGATCCGCTGCACGGATTAACTGGACGGGTCGGCAGATGCGAGATCATTTTCACCGGCACCGGAAATGAGGCGTTTTGCGCCGATGAAACGTTTGAAATAATAAGGGGTGTCAAGACTGTTGATCGTAACCTTCTTGCCCTTGGACGACGCGTGGATGAAGAGGTTGTTCCCGAGATATATGCCTACATGGGACGGGAAGGACGCGTATGTCTTAAAGAAGACCAGGTCTCCGATCGAAAGCTCTTCCTTCGCTATCTGCTGTCCTTCATTGAACTGTTCTCTGGCAGTCCTCGGGAGCTCAACGCCGAGCAGTCCGTATACCTTCTTTACGTACGCCGAGCAGTCGATGCCGAGGATGGTATTGCCACCAAACTTGTACGGGATGTTAAGGAGCTTCCGGGCAAATACGACAAGCTTATCCTGTGTCGTCATCTCTGCAAAGTCCGCGGACTCGGAGACTTTCTTGATCTCGGCTTCGATATTGTTTGCCATGATGAGATATTTCTGATCGACGTTGACCACATCCTGCTTCTCGTCAAGATACAGTTTCTGGCCGACCTTAAGCGAAGGGGAGGGCAGTTCGTTTATCTCCATAAGATCATCGGCGTCCATGTCGAATTTCTTTGCTATCTTGGTGAGGGTGTCGCCTTTTCGCACGGCATACGTCCGGGGGCCTGCCTGCCTTACCATGAGTTTTTGGCCGGTTCTGAGTTTCGCAGATTTCAGTCCGTTAAGTGCCTTGATATCAGATGCCGATACGCTGTATTTTCTCGCGATACCTTTCAGCGTATCGCCTTTTCTGACGGTATGGTATTTTCCGGAATCGGACGATGTTTTTGTGGTCTCAGCAGCACCCTTGTCCTCCGCTTTCAGGGTTTGTGCGTCCGTCGTACGAATCGCGGCCGTTTTCCCTGCCAACGGCTTTGAAGAGACTGCAGGCTCTGCGGATTCCTGTACGCTTTTTTTATTCGCTTTTTCGATGCGGCTGTTCTTTCCGGGGATTACGAGTTTTGTTCCGGGCTTCAGGTTCTTTGCTCCGACCTTGTTCGCTTTTTCAAGGTCTTTGGTGCTGACATGGAATTTTTTTGCAATATCGTAGAGGTTGTCGCCTTTTTTGACCGTATAGGTGACCTTTGCAGAAGCCCCGGAGGTGAGGATGAAAAGTACGAAGACAAGCGTCAGGAGCGAGAGCTTTTTCACTACGCGGCCTCTTCCCGGGTCAATTCCTTCAATGTCGGCAATTCTGTCAGGTCCTTTAAGCCGAAATACTGGAGGAATTCCTTTGTAGTACCATAGAGCATGGGTTTGCCGGGAGCTTCCTTCTGCCCGACGATCTTGACAAGTCTTTTGTCAAGTAGGCTCTTGATTACGCCGTCGGAATTTACGCCCCGTATCTGCTCGATCTCAGCCTTGATGAGAGGTTGTTTGTACGCAACAATCGCAAGCGTTTCGAGTGCCGGCATGGAGAGTTTGTTTGATGTTGCAGCATTGGTAAATTTTCGCAGCAGCTTGGCGTATGCCGGATTGGTTACCATCTGGTATCCTTGCGCTATCTCAAGAATCAGCAGCCCCCGGTCACGCTCTTTGTATTCTGCGATGAGTTCGTCCAATGCAACTTTAATGTCCGCCTCAGGAATATCCAGCACTCCCTTGAGAGAATCCAGGTTTATCGGTTCCCCTGAGACGAACAGCATGGCCTCTATGAGGGATGTTCTTTCTTTTACATCCATAATTTCCGGATAAGTATAGCAAAAAGTGCAGGAAAAATCATTCTTTTGGAGAGATTCAGGGATCGAGGAGCGCATATTGTATTTATCGTGAGAAAAGGGTAAAATTTTTTCAAAGTTGTTATTCCTGCTTAATGAGGTGATCTATGGAAAAGTGGAGATGCACAATTTGCGGTTATGTCTATGATCCTGAGTACGGTGATCCGGATGGAGGGATAGCTGCGGGAACCAAGTTTGAAGATATACCTGACGGCTGGTCCTGCCCGGTCTGCGGGGCAGCGAAGGACCAATTCGAGAAGATGTAGCCGAACTGTTTCCGGCTCACGCTGATAGGATCGGAGAAACACTGTGAACGGGCCGCATAGGGCGGCCCGTTTTTTTTTTAGTTCATCCACCGCAAACCCCCGGAGGTCACTCCGGGGACGAAGTTTATCCGCCGGAGGCGGACAAACGCAGGTTGCATGCTGTTAGAAAGCCCTTGACGTAAGTCCGGGGTTATTTACTTGTTCGCTTTTTCATTTCAACGGATGATTTTGCCTGCGCCTTGTTTTCACCTGGATCAGAAAGAGTATATGCAATTGTTAATATCTTAATATAAACAAGCATTAAAAAACAGATGGTTGATTAATTATAATTAAAGTTTTACTTTAAATTAAGTACATCTTGCATATTATACAGCCCTGCTGGTTTGCCTGCCAGCCAAAGGGCGGCCTTGAGGGCTCCCCTGGCAAACGTATCCCTGCTCGATGCCTTATGGGTGATCTCTATGCGCTCGCCAAGCCCGCCAAAATAAACGGTATGTTCGCCGACAATATCGCCTGCGCGTACGGTCTGAATACCGATCTCTTGTTTTGTCCTTTGGCCGATCAGGCCTTTTCTGGCGTAAACAGCTACTTCATCAAGGTTCCTGTTCACGGCATCAGCCAGAACCTCTGCCATTTTCAGGGCGGTGCCGCTCGGCGCGTCCTTTTTGAGCCTGTGATGTGCCTCGACGATCTCGATGTCGTAATCGTCTCCGAGCACCCTGGCTACATCCCCCAGTACTTTGAGAAGGAGGTTTACGCCCAGGCTCATGTTCGACGCCATGACACACGGTATTTTTCTGAGCAAGGGATCGATCTCCTTCATATCATCCCTGGTGAATCCGGTCGTGCCGATGACCATCGCCTTGCCTTTTTGTGACGCGAGCTTCAGGTTCTCTTTTGTGGACTCGATAGACGTGAAATCTATGATGATATCCACCGCATCGATCACCTTGCCGATACCTTCCTGAAGCGTAACCCCGTTATTTCCGATACCGGAAACAAGACCGATGTCCTGGCCTATCGCTGCGTGGCCTGTTCGTTCGAATGAGCCGGCAAGGTTCAATCCGTCATATTCTCTGCAAAGGGCCACTATCCGGCTTCCCATTTTCCCTGCTGCGCCTGCAACACCGATCTTTATCATGATTCCTCCTCTGATGACCGCTCGTCTTCTTCGTCCTC
>VEOY01000066.1 GCA_012026685.1 Nitrospirota bacterium | reverse complement strand
GTTGCATGAATATCGGGTTGACCGTCAGATACAGCCTATTCCAATCTACTCTTAATCTGGTTCGTCCCTCAAGTCTTCCAACGACCATGCTCAGGGGCGTGGGAGCACAAAGGCTGGAATGAAAAACGAAAAGCGTTTATCACCGCGGCACCTAAAGCAAATTGTTCTGAGCGCCTTCTCATTTGTCTCTTTCCATAACCCATTGTTCTACGTAATGTGGATATTCGGTCAGAAAGTCGCGAGTGGGTAATGGCTCGTTTGTCACAACTGAAATGATAAAAGACACCACTCGATCTGCTTCCGCAAGATCAATAATTAGTGCACGGAGGCGCTTAATTAAGTCTTCGATATATTTCTTTTCAAGGAGATCAATACAGCGATCAAGCCCGCTGGCTATTTCGTGGGCTATTTCATTTCTCGCAAGACGACCTTTGTTTAATATCATTTGTAGTTCGCTATCGTCGCGTGCAATTGATGTGACGTGCTGAATTAGCCGCTGTTTATGCAAGTTGTTGACGAAATTTGCAACTTCTTCTTCTGAGTCTAAAATGCCTCTATTTTCTTTGATTCCGATTAATACATTTAATGCCTTACACAACCCTTCGAAGCGCGATGCAAAGGTGAGTGCCCGTCCAATAACGGAATAGTGGGCATCAGCCCAATCTGTGCGCTCGAAATCATGCATGAAAATGTCTGGTTTCATTTTAATTTATTCACTCAGAACATTGTTTTTTATGTCGCATGCGTCTTTTTGATGATTATAGTGGCACAATGCGCGGTGGTCAAGAAGAAACTCGAATGTTAGAGATTATAACTATCTGTATTGAAAGGAAAATCTTTCCTGTTTTAAGCTTATATCGCCCGCGATATAAGCTTGCGGAAAATTATACTTGCACACTTCAGAATGTCTCTTATGAGAAAGAACACCCCTATCAAACCATTCTCTGTCAGACTTTGAGGTATCCGCGACTCGTAGCAATCGCCTTCTTGGCATACGTCGCCGTCAATACGCTGACCCTCAAAATGAAAAAAAATCGTCCTGAGCCTTGAATGTTGCCGAGGAGGAGGTATATTGGAAACAGGAACTACTGCTCATGATCTGAAAGGAGACCACCATGGCAACGAAAGCAGCAAAACCGAAGAAAGCGGTAAAAACGGTAAAGACGGCAACAAAAGCAACCCCCAAGAAGCAGACAACAGCCAAGAAAGGCGCATCATATACCTGTTCTGTCTGCGGACTCAGGGTGTCCGTGGATCAAGCCTGCGGATGCGTTGATTACTGTGACATTTTGTGCTGCGGCGAGCAGATGAAGCCTGTTCGGGGCAAGAAGTAAGAGGCGCAAAATGAAAGCTTTAAAACCACTTCTTTTTGTCATCCTTGCAGGTCTTGTCCTCGCTTCTGCGGTCATGGCCGAGGAGAAAGCAGCCCCAGCTGCCACACCAGGACCAAACATGATCTCTCAGGCCAAGTTTCCCATCACTGTTCAGACCGGAGAATATGACCTGCAGACCATGATTCTGGAATTTCCTCCGGGAGTGGGTATGTCAAAGCATATGCACGGGGGCAGCGTGCTCGTCGTCGTACTGAAGGGTGAAATGACGCTGATCGATAAAGCAGGTGAGCGGGTATTAAAGGCAGGCGAGAGCTGGACCGAGGGTCCCGGCGATCAGCACTCGGTCGTCAATGCAGGGACTACAGCTGCCAAGGTTGTGGTAAGCGTGCTGCTCCCGAAAGGTGCCGAGCCTACGACAATGATCAAGCAATAGGCCTTCCGCTTTATCCGTATTGAAAGGAGGTGAAGAAGTATGAGGATGTCGATACGACTGGTCGTGATGGTTATAGCGGTTTGCCTGGTCGCTGGTATTGCGTTTGCCGGCATGATGATGGACGATTCCAAAATGATGTCGGACAACGGCAAGATGATGATGGATAACGGCAAAATGATGATGGACAAGGGCAAGATGATGATGGGCAACAAGGACATGATGAAGGACGGCGAGATGATGTCCATGGAAGGCGAAAAGATGATGAAAGCCGGAGAGATGATGATGAAGCGCGGCGATATGATGAAGAAGAAGGAATCAATGGGCAAAGAGAAGATGATGGAGCATAAGGACATGATGGAGAAAAAATACTAAGGTCTGTTTCCCCTCCTGCAGGGGCACAAATCTCGCGTGCCCCTCTTTTTTTCACCCTTCCCTCATACTCAAGCAGTCATGCACCGCTTCTACATCGAACGTTACCGACCTTACGGCATGTCAGGCAGGCGGCAAGGTATGCCTGATGATCTTCCCTTCGACAAGATAGATCACCATCTCGGCTATATTGGTGGCGTGATCGGCAAAGCGTTCCAGATACTGTGCCACAAAGCTGACTCTCATGGCACGCGAAACGGTTGTCGGGTCCTGCGTCATAAAAAACGCAAGTTCCTGAAGAACGTCATGCTTCAGGTCATCGACCTTATCATCTCTCATGATGACATCCACCGCGAGTTTCTTGTCCTTTTTTACAAAAGCGTTCAGGGCGTCCCGGATCATTCCCTGTGCGATCTCACGCATCTTCGGTATGTCGATATAGGGCTTGAGCACCGGCTCGGTATTCAGCTCCATAGCCCGTTCAGCGATATTGACCGCGAGGTCGCCCATCCTCTCCATGTCGGTCGTAATCTTCATCGCCATGGTGATAAAGCGGAGGTCCGACGCCATGGGCTGCCTCAACGCGATAAGTCGGATGGACTCCTCGTCGATCTCCACGTCGAGGGTGTTCACAAGCCGGTCATTGTCGATGACCCGCTGCGCAAGCGCATTGTCCCTTTCTACAAGGGAAGTGACCGAATTCTTGATCGCGTCCTCGACCAGTGATCCCATCCTGAGCAGTTTCTCTTTCAGTTTCTGCAGTTCATCATCAAAAACAGTCATCAGCCGAACCTCCCCGTTACATAATCTTCTGTCAGTTTCTCGGACGGCGCAGTGAATATCTTGTTGGTATCACCGAATTCCAGCAGTTCTCCGAGCATCATGAAACCCGTCCGGTCGGAGATCCTTGCCGCCTGCTGCATATTGTGCGTCACGATGATGATCGTGACATCTTTTTTCAGCGCTGCCGTAAGCTCCTCTATCTTTGCGGTCGAAATGGGATCAAGCGCCGAAGTCGGCTCATCAAAGAGCAGAACTTCGGGGTCGACCGCGAGCGCCCTCGCAATAACGAGCCTCTGCTGCTGCCCGCCGGAAAGGTCATATGCGCTCGCGTTGAGCTTGTCCTTGACCTCTTCCCACAGGGCCGCATGCACCAGGGCCTTTTCCACGCGTTCTGAAAGGTCAGATCTCTTTTTTATGCCTTTCAGCTTCAGTCCATAGGCAATATTATCGAAAATGCTCATGGGAAACGGTGTCGGCTTCTGGAAGACCATGCCGATCCTGCTCCTGAGACTGATCAGGTCCGTATCAGGGCTGAGAATGTCGTCCTTCACAAAATAGATCTCGCCCTCGTACCGGTTGCCCGGATAGAGATCGTGCATCCTGTTAAAGCACCGCAGGAGCGTGGTCTTTCCGCAGCCGGACGGCCCGATCAGGGCCGTCACCTGATTGCTGTAAATCGGAAGGTTGATCTGCTTCAGCGCGTGAATCCCGCCGGAATAATAAAAATTCAGTCCTTTTACTCTCAGTTCTATCTGGTCAAGCACTACCGGTACCTCCATTTAATGATGAGCCTGCCGGTGATCGTAAGGATGAGTATGAATATCGTAATAACAAAAGCAGCAGCCCATGCCTGTTCATGCCAGGAATCGTATGGGCCCATGGCATACTGGAATATGGTAACGGTCAGGGATGATATGGGCTGGTTCATATTGACCGAAAAGAACGAGTTGTTGAATGAGGTGAAGAGCAGTGGGGCTGTCTCTCCCGCCACCCTCGCGATAGAGAGCAGGATGCCGGTAAGAATGCCGGTCGCTGCCCCGCGGTAGACTACCTGGGTTATGACCTTGTAATACGGAGCGCCAAGCGCAAAGGCAGCCTCCCGCAGGGTCCAGGGCACAAGGGAGAGCATATCTTCGGTGGTCCTGAGAACAACAGGGACCATAATGATGGCCAGCGCAAGGGAACCGGCCCAGCCGTTGAAGTGCCCCACGGGCTTGACCAGTGCTGCATATATGAATGTCCCGATAACGATCGACGGCACGCTCACCATAATGTCGGCGAGTACGCTGATCACCCGTGCGATCTTCCTGCCGCGGGCATATTCGGCAAGGAAGGTACCGCCGAGAACGCCGACCGGGACCCCGATCAGCGTCGCAAAGAGCGTGATCAGCAGTTGCCCGACAAAGGCGTTCTTCAGCCCTCCCCCTTCGACTCCTGCCGGTGCGGGGTCATTGATGAACAGGTCGAGGTTCAATGCCTTAACGCCGTGCACCAGCACATCCCCCAGGATGAAGATGAGCCAGAAGAGGCCGAGAAATGCCGCAAGGGTACTAAACGTGAGGGCTATCGAGCCCTCTATCTTCCTCTTCTGAACCCTCATCATCGGGAATATTTCCTCTCTGCCTTGAGCAGAAAGAACTTCGCCACAGCAAGCGTGATGAAGCTCATGACAAAAAGTACCAGGGCAAGATAAAACAGCGATGACAGGTATACATCGTTGTCCGCCTCTGCAAATTCATTCGCCAGCGTCACCGTTATGGTCGCTGCTGCATCGAGAAGCGACGTGGCGATCCTGTGGTTGTTCCCCAGGACAAAGGCAACCGCCATGGTCTCGCCGAGGGCCCTGCCCAGAGAAAGCACAACACCACCGAAGACGCCGAGCTTCGAATAGGGAAGAACAACATTCTTTACGACCTCCCACTGTGTTGCGCCGATGGCATAGGCAGATTCCTTGACGACCGACGGAGTGAGATTAAAGGAGTCCCGCGATATGCTGGCAGTGAACGGAATGATCATGATGCTCAGGATAACGCTAGCCGTGAGTATATCGATTCCCATGGGTGTGCCCTGAAACAGTATATTCACCAGGGGAATATCAGCGGTGACTTTTTTCAGGAACGGCTCTATGTAATTGCTCATGATCGGTGAAAGAGTGAAAAGCCCCCACATGCCGTAAATGATGCTCGGGATGGCGGCCAGCAGCTCAATCGCAACACCAATCGGCCCCTTCAGGAAATTGGGGGCTATCTCCGTGACAAATATCGCTATCCCTATGGCAACCGGTATGGCAAACAGCAGCGAAAGAAACGTGGTAAGGACTGTCCCGTAGATGTTCGTCAGTGCGCCAAAATCTTCCTTCACGGGGTTCCATTCCGCTGAAGTGAGAAATTTGACAATCCCGAACCTACCCATGGCCAGCGAAGACTCGGAGACGAGGACATAGATGATGCCGATGATAAAGAGGATAACGCTGACCGAAGCCAGTCCGGTAAGCAAAGAAAAGATCACATCAACAGGGTTCTTGTTCTTGAATGAAATCGCCATAGTTCTTCGCTTGTTAATGTCGAAACAACAAAAAAGGGCAGGCATTACGCCCGCCCCTTTCGCAGATCATTATTGAAGGCCGTTCGCCTTCCAGTATGCCCTGATCTTGTCCTTAAGTGATTTTGGCAGCGGCACGTAGACAAGGTCTTTTGCCTTGGTATCCCCATTATTGAATGCCCAGTCAAAGAATTTCACCGTCTGTTTGTTGGCATCTGTCTTTTCTTTTGCAAGGATGATGAACGTAGCACCGGCGATCGGCCAGGACTGCTTGCCCGGGGCATTGGTAAGCCAGAGATAGAATCCCTTTTTCGCGTCAAAATCCCCTGTTTCTGCCGCATCCGAGAAGCTCTCGAATCCTGGCTCCACGAAATTCCCTGCCTTGTTCTTCAGCTGGGTATAGTCAAGCTTGTTCTGTTTTGCATAGGCAAATTCTACATAACCAATTGAATTGGCTGTCCTTTTCACATAGTTGGCAACTCCCTCGTTCCCTTTACCGCCTATGCCCACGGGAAATTTCACTGCTTTGCCTGCACCGACTTTTTCCTTCCATGCCGGACAGGTCTCTGCAAGATAATTGGTAAATATTGCAGTAGTCCCGGATCCGTCAGAACGGTAAACGACCGTGATCTCACTGTCAGGCAGCTTTAACCCTCCATTTAACTTCGTCACCCTGGCATCCGACCATTTCTTGATATCGCCGAGAAAAATCTTGCAGAGCGTATCCGCATCGAGCTTGAGCTGGCCGGGATTGACGTTAGCGAGATTGGCAACAGGAACAACCCCGCCGATAACAGCCGGAAACTGGAGCAGTTTTTCCTTTGTAATATCCTCAGGCCTCATCGGATCATCCGAAGCTCCAAAATCAACGGTCCTGGAAGAGATCTGCTTCACGCCTCCTCCGGAGCCGATGGATTGATAGTTCAGCTGCACGCCGGTAACTTTGTTGTAGTCATAAGCCCACGCAGAATACACCGGATAGGGGAAGGTCGCCCCTGCCCCATTGATCGTCTGGGCCGCATCAGCACAGGTATAAGGGAAAAGCGCTGCAAAAACAAGTAGAAGTAAAAAAAGCTTTCTCATGACTGCTCCTTGTGTTCGATGATTCACGATGCGCATGCATCATAAGACCACTATACCAAACCCTTGTTACCGGAGCATTAAAGAATTGTTACATTTGTGTTACAGATAAATGTTGACCCTGCTGCCCTTTCCGACCGTGCTCTCGAACTGCATGGTCCAGCCATGGGCCTTGACCAGATGTTTTACGATAGCAAGACCCAGCCCCGTACCCCCCATCTTCCGCGAGCGCGCGGGGTCCACCCTGAAGAACCGTTCGCCCAGCCTCGGGATGTACTTTGTCATGACTCCCGTTCCCGTATCTTCAACGAATATGACCTCCCTGCTGCCATCCTTTCCGGTACCAAAGGTCACGCCGCCTTTCTCCGTAAACTTGATGGCATTGTCCACAAGATTGGTCAAGATCTGTATCAGCCTGTTCTTGTCTGCATTGATCTGCAGCATGTCAGGATCAGGTGACGCCTGCAGAAACAGGCCCTTGGCTTTAGCCGTGTCCTGAAAAAGCTCGGTAACCGTTTCAAAAACATCCGTGACATCGATCAGGGACTTATCGACCTTTATCACGCCAAGCTCTATCTTCGAGATCGTCATAAGATCGTCCACCAGACTGTTGATGCGTTCGCTGTTCGACTTGATGGTCTGGATGAACCTGAGAGCATTCTCTTTATCGTCGACAGCGCCTTCGAGGAGCGTGTCGGCAAAACCCTTAATGGCGGTGATCGGTGTCTTCAGTTCATGCGAGACGTTCGCCACAAAATCTTTTCTGACCTGCTCGAGCTTCTCGATCTGCGTAATATCATGAAAGATAGCCACAAAACCCGAAAGCTCCTGCTCCTTGTAAAACAGGGGAGAGACCCGGACGCTGATATATTTTTCTTCAGGAAATTCAATTCTAAAATTTGTCATGCCGGGTACCAGGGTGTTCTTCACCTTACCCACCAGACCGGAAAATTCATGGTTTCTGACAACATCGATGAACTGCACGCCTGCCATGGGAGTATCACCGAAAAAATCCCGCGCAGATGAACTGGAAAGCGTGATGGCCCCCCGGACGTCGATGATCAGGAGGGCATCCGGAACGCTTTTGAGGATAACATTCAGACGGCTCTTTTCCTCCTCGCTCAGTGTCATCATCTCCTTGAGCTTCGATGACATGGACGTCAGATTGTCGGCGATCTCGTTGAACTCGCCGGCATTTCTCAGAAAAAGCCTCTTCTCGATTTCTCCCCGTGAAAGTGATCGGGAAAATTCCGTGATCTGATGGAGGAGCCTTCTCAGATGATCGGTCTGCCAGAAGGCAGCCATCCACGTCAGCAGCAGGACGATGCCGACAACAAGCATGATCTTGATCCTGAGCATATGTACCGTCCGGTCGATCTCCCTGAGCGGTACAGCGAGGCGGACAAAGCCGGAACCGTCAGGCTTCCGGATCATCCTGGCAACATAAAGCAGGTCATAGTTCAGGGTATCGCTGCGGCGTATGGTCATGCCGATATCGAAAAGGGTGGCCTGCTCTATCTCTGTCCGATGCAGGTGGTTGTCCATCTGCGCAGAGTCCTTGTCAGAATCACCTATTACCCTGCCATCATCAGCTATAAGGGTGACGCGGGCACCGGTGTCTTTTTTTAATTCCCTGCAGAGATCATCGGCATCCGCCTGTTTGAAGGACAGTCCTTTCGACATCAGGCTTATCTGTATTGCCAGGTCTTTTCTCAGATTATCGACATAGTTATTCTTTACTGCAGCAGTTATATACAGTTCGACAACAACAATTGCCGCCAGCATCAGCACGGCATACAGGAGGAAGATGCGTTTGAAGATGTCCGGCTTCACGCCCCGGCCTCCACGTAATATCCGATTCCTCTTCTTGTTTTTACGTATTTGGGCTCGGAAGGATCATCTTCGATCTGTGTGCGCAGCCTGCGGATATGCACATCCACGGTCCGGGGTTCCACATAGGCTTCGTCTTTCCAGACAGCATCGAGCAGCTGGTCCCGGCTGAATATCTTGCCCTTCCGCTCAGCAAGATAAACGAGGAGCTTGAATTCCGTCGAACTCAGTGTTAGCGGGACATTGTTCTTTACTACCGAATAGGCTTCCTGGTCGATCAGAATATCGCCGATCCTGATCAGCTGAGGCTTATCAGCCTTTTCGCTGAGCCTTCTCATGACAGCCTTAACGCGGGCGATCAATTCTCTCGGGCTGAAGGGCTTGGTCATATAATCATCAGCGCCGGTCTCGAGCCCGAGTATCCGGTCGATCTCTTCCCCCTTTGCCGTAAGCATGATGATCGCAATGCGGGCAGTCCTTGGATCATTCCTCAGGATGCGGCAAAGTTCCATGCCCTGTATCCCCGGGAGCATGAGATCGAGGATAAGAAGATCGAAATTCCCTTTTCTTACCAGAGAGAGAGCCTCTTCTCCGTCAGAAGCCGATGAAACGTCGAATCCCTCCTTTTTAAGATTATAGGAAACGAGTTCGACAATGTCAGGTTCGTCATCGACAACCAGCAACTTCTTCCTGTTCATGGGCTATATCTTACCGGAAAACTTATGAGAAAAGAATAGCGTGAGCAGGAAGGATACCTGCCCGTTGCATAGAGTATTATTCCTCTTCGAGGCCGTACTTTTTCAGTTTTCTCCAGAGCGAGACGCGGTCGATCCCCAGGATCTGCGCAGCCATGGTCTTGTTGCCGCCCACCTCCCGGAGCACCCAGGTTATATACGACATCTCCTGGTCTTCAAGCGACGGATATTTCCCTTCCTTTTTCCGGAATGTCCTGATGCTCAGTTCCTTAAGGTCCTCGGGCAGATGCGCAGTTTCGATCACGGCGCTGTTCGTCAGGGCCACCCCCCGCTCGATGATATTCTCAAGCTCTCTGACATTGCCGGGGAAGTCATAGTTCATCAGAAGCGCGAGCACTTCCGGTGAGATGTCCGAAACTGCTTTTTTCTGTATCACGGAATGCTTGTTCAGGAAATAGTAGCTGAGCAGCGGAATGTCATCTTTCCTCTCGGAAAGCGGCGGGATCCTGAAGTTGACCACATTCAGCCGGAAATAGAGGTCCTGCCTGAACTGGCCCTCCTTGATCATCTCGGCGATGTCGCGGTTTGTCGCCGCGAGAAAACGGACGTCGATCTTTACCGGCTCGCCGGAGCCGAGACGCAGCACTTCCCTCTCCTGTATCACCCGGAGGAGCTTTACCTGCATCGAAGGAGGCATCTCCGTGATCTCGTCAAGGAACAGCGTGCCGCCGTTGGCCATCTCGATCAGGCCTTTCTTCAGATTATGGGCCCCGGTAAACGCGCCCTTCTCATGACCGAAGAGCTCGTTCGTCAGCAGTTCCTCAGAGAACGCGCCGCAATTGACGGCCATGAACGGACCCTCAGCGCGCTGGCTCATGAAGTGCATATACCGGGCCAAGAGCTCCTTGCCGGTTCCGCTCTCCCCCAGAATGATCACGCTGCAGTCGGTCGGGGCGATCTGGCGGGCTGTTTCGAGCAAGCGCTGTACGGTCGGGTTCTGGGTAATGAATTTTACCTTGCCTGCGAACTTCTCGATCTGTTCCCTGAGCTGCTGGTTCTCTTTTTTCAGGAGCACCTTTTCCAGGGCCTCCCTGACGACCTTCCGCACCTCGTCGAGCTTGAACGGCTTTGTTATGTAGTCGTACGCCCCCTGCTTTATCGCCTGGATCGCCGACTGCAGGCTCGCGTAGCCGGTGATCATGATGACCTCGGTGTCCGGAGAAAGCTCCTTGCATCGCTTCAGCACCTGATTACCGTCAACCTTCTCCATCTTCAGGTCAGTAAGTACAAGATCGAACTGCTGCTCCTCAAGAAGCTTCAGCGCATTGGTGCCGCTCTGGGTTGAGGTGACCTCATATCCTTCTTTTTTCATTATGTGATCGAGATTTCGCAGCGCGATCTGCTCGTCATCAATGATCAGTATCCTGTTTTTCTGCACGTTCAAACCTCCTGGACCGGCAGGGTTATGGTGAAGACCGTTCCCTTTCCGACTGCGCTCTCGACCGCTATGGTCCCGCGATGCTCTTCAATGATCTCCCATGTAATGAACAGTCCGAGTCCCGACCCCTTACCGTCCTCTTTTGTCGTGAAGAAGGGGTCGAAGATATGCTCGAGCTTCTCGGGCTCAATGCCGCTGCCGTTGTCCCTGATACGTATCACCATGGCATTGCCGTCGGCGTTCTTTTCTGCATAGATCTCCACCCGGCCCTCCCCGGGGATCGCGTCCACCGCGTTCTTGATGATGTTGAGGAAGGCCTGTTCTATCTTCTGTTTGTCAACGAACACCCACGCGTCATCAGGGATATCGGCAACAACCTCCACCTTGGTGGGCATTTCCCCGTGGATAAGCCGGATCGTTTCCTCAATGAGATATTTCAGAGAAGACGGTTTTCTCTTGAAATCCGTCTTCCGGGAGAATTCGAGAAGCGAATGGACCATGGTCTTTGCCCGTTCGATCTCCGAGGCTATTTGTGCAAGCATATCGTCCGTAAACGGGCAGTCACACTCATGGATCTCTTCCTGCAGGATCTGGCATGAGCTATAGACATTGGAGAGCGGGTTGTTCAGTTCATGGGCCACACCCGAAACCATCGTGCCGAGGGTTATCAGCTTTTCCTGCTGCATCATAAAGCGCTTCTGCCGGAACTCGATCTCGTGTATCATTCTGCTGCACGCATTGCCCAGGGAAACGATCTCGGCATCCGATGACCTGACATCCAGCTTATCGAACTTGCCCTCGGCGATGCGCTGCATGCTGTCCTCCATTTCTTTCAGAGGGCGCACCACCATACGGGAAAAATATCGGCCGACAAGCAGTCCGAACACCATGACGACCATGATGGATATGAACAACCCTCTTTTGGAACGCGTGATCATCGACTGGATATAACTGCGTTCGGCTATCGAAATCCCTTCCGTCGCCTCCACGATTTTTTTTCCTGTTTGACGGATCCGCGCCTCCAGCGCGTCAGCGGACAGGCTGCTCAGCGTCTTCTTCTGTTCGTGGTATTCCGTCAGGAGCTTTTTGTAATCATGGATCAGAGACTCGATGGCCGCGACGTCCGTATCAGGCGAAAGCTTCATGATCGCCGTCCGGTTATCGTGGATGAGCGCTTCCGCCTTGTCCGTATAATGACGGTTCTCCTCATAGTCATGCAGTTCTTTGTACAGGAAATAATTCTTCTCAAAGCGCCGCATTTCAAGCGTGGCCTCGAAAAAATCGGAAATGATAAAACTGATGGTGAGCTTTTTATCCATGGTGCGAAGATTGAGATAATTGAGAAAGGCGATGCATATGATCGTGGCGATACAGATGTAATATCCGTAACGCACCTTGTTCTGAATGCTTGTCCCCCCTCGGAGCATGGTGGATTCTATCACACCGCATTGCATTTTGCAATATGGCCATTGTTGCTGCAACATTTTACTCAACCCATTGTAATTGCGTCATATTTAGATAATCTCAATCGACCATGTTGCATAAAGCAACCTTATCTTCATATGCAGTCTCCTCCTCTTTCATCGGATTTTCCTTTTAATCTCAGACACTTGCCGCTGCGTGTCTGTGTTGGCACGGTTTATGGAATAAGAGATGCGGCACGTTTCTTTGAAACGCATATTTTGAAGGAGGGATATATGGCACATACCCCGGCGAACAGAGAGGTGACAGGATGAACAACGATCAATTCGATGAACTGATGTCAGCCGCCACCTTTGCCCAGTCAGGAGAACATGAAACAGCCCGGAGCATCCTGAAGGGCAAGGACAGGGTCCTTGCCGCAGTCTCTGACATGGCGTTCGATTCCAGCGTTTTTTCCTATGCGCTGAACATCTGCATGCGCACTCAGTGCGAACTCGACATCCTGTATCTGACACGGACCGAACCGCATATGGAGGAGATACACGCATTTATGTCCAGGGCTGCACGTGAGGGGATCACCAGTATCATCACGAAGAAGGACGGCTGCATGAAACAGGCCATCCTCGACTACACGTCAAAGAAAAGGTCAGTGCTCTTTGTTGTGGTAGGGACAACACCCGAGCTTGATATCGAATGCAAAGCCGGGGAAAAGTCCCTCTCGGAAGCATGGAAACGGCTGAAGTGCCCGTTGGTCGTTGTATCAAGAGGCGAATCGCCTTCGGTTGCATAAAAAGAAACAATTATCCAAAAGGAGGACACATTATGAACGCAGCAAGAAGAGTTTTCGAGTTTCTCAAAATGGGCTCCCAAGCCCATGCACAGTGGGATTATGAAGTGTCAATGAGCATTCTGAAGAACAGGAAAAAGCTTTTGATCCTTCTGGCCCTCATGCTTCCCATTTGCGTGGTCTCGTTCCTTGAAGCAGGAGACATGCTCGGCAGCAAGACCGCGTACGCACCTGCCTTCTATTCAACCAACATCTTTCTCATCTCCATCGCGATAGGCCTGTGCGCCGGCCTCATCACCGGGTGCATCGGCGCAGGAGGCGGCTTTGTCATCACCCCGGCGCTCATGGCAGCAGGGGTAAAAGGCATTCTTGCCGTCGGCACCGACCTGTTCCATATCTTCGCTAAAGCCATCATGGGGACCGCGGTCCACAAGAAACTGGGCAATGTTTCCGTGAAGCTCGCCATGGCGTTCCTCGTGGGTTCGGGAGCAGGCACCTTCATCGGCGGGTATATCAACAAGTCACTGTACGATTATGACCCGCTCCTCAGCGAGGCATTCATCAGCCTTGTCTATGCTGTGCTCCTCGGCTTCCTGGGCTTCTACGCCCTGATCGATTTTATCAAGGCACGGAAGTCAAAGGACACCGGCGACGCGCATGGCAGCAGTTCACAGGGCATGACAGGACTCGCCGTTACCATGCAGAAAGTGAAGATCGCCCCCATGATCACCTTTGACGAGGACTTCGTTCCGGGCGGCAGGAAGATCTCCGGCGTTATCGTGGCGATGGGCGGCGTTGTCGTAGGTCTCATGGCCGCGATCATGGGCGTAGGCGGCGGATTCATCACATTCCCGATGTTCGTCTACGCATTCGGTGTATCCTCCATGACGACGGTCGGCACCGACATCCTTCAGATCATCTTCACTGCAGGACTTGCTGCGATCCCGCAGTACGCTGTTTACGGCTACGTCTTTTACACCCTGGCGATGGGAATGCTCCTCGGTTCGCTCATCGGCATCCAGGTCGGCGCGCTCACGACCAAGGTTGTCAAGGGCATTCACATCAGGGGCTTTTACGCGGTATCGATCCTGGCCGGGTTCATCAACAGGGCGGCGACACTCCCCAAGAAGATGGTAGAGCTCGAAATGATCAACGTGCCGAAGTCTGTAGTAACAACAATTGAATCGGTCGGTAACGTCGTATTTTGGGTAGTTGTCGGCGTCTTTGCCGCATGGGTCATCGGCAAATTCATCACGAATATCGGCAAGCTGCGCGGAGAGGAAGAAAGCGCTGCGCCAGTCCTGGTAAAGGAGGAGGCATAACATGATCATCAAGAACAAGAAAATGTTCGCAATCGGTTCTTTCGCTGCAACGACATTCCTGGGGGTGTTACTCCTGATCTTCTCCCCGGTCTTCAGCGGCAAGAACGGTCTCCAGTTTGCAGACGACAGCTTCAACAGGCTTTCCAAGGGGTCTTCATATTTCATCCCCAAGGTCTCCAAATCTGTCGAAAAAGTTGCAGGGAAACGGGTAAAGCAGGACATAAAGTTCGAGAAGGCAGAGGACGCTGAAACCACGGCAAAACTCTTTGCTTCGGCAGGCGCAAAGACCGAGCTGAAGGACAGCACCCTTTCGATCGAGGGGGACCTGGGCGGCATTCTCAAAAATACGGTGGCCGATTCCGATGCCATGTTCAAGAACGACGGAAAGGTCGTTGCCGACAAATACGGCATGGATGAAAAGAAGGCCATGAAGAGCTGGTGGACAGCGCTGAGCATGATCGAAAAGAACATGAAGAAGGAGAAGCTCATTGAAGAGGCAAAGGTCATAAACGAGGTGAACAAGAAGGCTATCGAGCCCGCTTACAACTTCTACAAGATCGAAGGCCAGAAGGTCGCCGATCACGCCGGCATGCTGGGAGGCCTCCTCGTGTTCTACGTTGCCTACACCATGTGGTGGGGGTATTCGATCTTCTACATGTTTGCCGGCCTCGGCCTCAGCATGAAGAAGGCAAAGGTGAAGAAGGAGGCGTAAGGCCTCCTTCCCTGAAAGGTGAGGAATGACCGTGGAACGGTACAGAAAAATACTCGTTGCAGTTGACGGTTCGGAATCGAGCAGGAACGCCTTCAGGCAGGCCTGCAGGATCGTCCGCCATGACAAGAGCTGGATCACAACTCTGACGGTCGTTCCTCCCTATCAGGACCAGTTCCAGACACTGAACATCAGGGAGAAAGTAAGCGGGGCCCTGAAGCTCGAAGGGCAGAAGATCCTTGACGACATCAGCACCGTCGCGCAGGAAGAGGATGTCTATGTGAAATTCAGACTGGAAGAAGGCAGTCCCGTGGATACGATCCTTGATGTTGCCGAGGAGAACTTCTTTGACCTGATCGTCACGGGACGCAGGGGCAAGAACCGTCTTGACCGCTCGCTCATCGGCACGGTCACTGCGCGGATCATAGGCCTCAGCACGTGCGACGTGCTGGTCGTTCCGAAGAACACGACAGTGGCATGGTCATCACTGCTCGTGCCGATAGACGGTTCATCATACAGCGCATCATCAGCCCAGCGTGCCATCGGCCTGGCCAAGGCGTACGGCGCTTCCATAAAGGTCATTTCGATCGTGGATGTGACCGAAGAGTTCCAGGCCCAGGCCCCCGATGCGGTCGAGAACCTCGTGAGCCAGGCCTGGCAGCATGTTGATGAAGTTGGCAGGAAAGCGCATGCGATGGACGTCCCTGCGGAGCGTTTTGTCAGAGAAGGAGAATCCTTCAAGGTGATCACTGACATGGCCCGCAAACAGGGGACGGACATAATCGTTATGGGAAGCCATGGAAGAACCGGAGTGAAAAGACTGTTCATGGGCAGCGTAACGGAAAAAGTGATAGGCCATGCAGCATGTCCCGTTCTGGTGGTCAAGACAGCCGGTGCGTAAGAAACCTTTTTACCAAGGAGGAGACAATGAAACGCTTCAGTGAGAAATTCGAGAAGATCATGATGGCGATTACCTTTGCAGAGTCCGGCGAGCATGAAACCGCCAGAGACATTATGAAAAAAACCGAGAGCGCTTCTGCCGAACGGCCGACGGTCTGGAAAAGACCGCGGGACACGCGCAGACAATCTCCCCGGAGATAACGCGATACGAGCTGAGGCCCGCGCGCTGGCGGGTCTCAGCTCATCAGGACAAGTCCGACTGCATCCTCGATCCGGTCGACGTAGCTGACCCTGAGGTCCTTCAGTATTTCGGATGGCAGTTTCTCTATATCCACCCTGTTCCTGAGAGGCAGGACCACATGCTTCACCCCCGCCCTGCCCGCTGCGAGAATCTTTTCCCTGATCCCCCCGACCGGCAGCATTCTTCCGCTCAGCGTGATCTCGCCGCTTATGGCAACGTCCCGGTGAGCAGGTCTTTCGGTCAGCAGGGAAAGAAGCGCCAGCGCTATGGTGCTGCCTGCTGAAGGACCATCCTTGGGTATGGCACCGGCAGGAACATGGACATGGATATCATGTCCTTCGAAAAAATGCTCCGGTATATCGAACTTCCCGGCATTGCTCCGGATATAACTGAGCGCGGCCTGCGCAGACTCCTTCATGACGTCCCCCAGTGATCCGGTGAGGATAAGCTCCTGTTTTCCCGCCATACGGGCGGCCTCGATGAAGATGATCTCGCCGCCGACATCGGTCCATACCAGACCAGTGGTGACGCCGACCCTGTCCTGCTCCTCCGCAATCTCAAAGTAATATTTTCTCGGCCCCAGAAGCTCCTCAACCAGCCCGGGAGTCACGGTCACCGGTTCCGCAGGGCCTGCCTGCTGCACGACATTCTTCGCTATCTTCCTGCATATCGACGCGATCTCGCGGTTGAGATTGCGGATGCCCGCTTCATACGTATATTCCTGAACGATCTTGAACAGCGCCTCCTCCGTAAACTCGGGAGGATCATCTGAAAGACCGTTGTCCCGGATCTGCCTTGGTGTCAGGAACTGGGCCGCTATCCGCACCTTCTCATCTTCGGTATATCCCGAAAAAAGGATCACCTCCATGCGGTCCCTGAGCGGCCCCGGAATATTATCGGCTATATTGGCGGTAACGAGGAACATGACGCCTGACAGATCGAACGGCAGGTCCACATAATGATCAAGAAAATGCGTGTTCTGCTCCGGGTCGAGCACTTCAAGCAGCGCGGATGCAGGATCACCCTTGAAATCCTGGCCTATCTTATCGAGCTCGTCAAGGATCACAACCGGATTGCATACTCCGACCTTCCGAATCTCGTCGATGATCCTTCCGGGCATTGCTCCGGCATAGGTCTTCCGGTGGCCCCGGATCTCCGCCTCATCCTTGATCCCTCCAAGGGATATCCGGACGAACTTTCTGCCGAGCGCGCGCGCAATGGATCGTCCGAGTGATGTCTTGCCCGTCCCGGGGGGTCCGGAAAAACAGAGGACCGATCCACGAGAATCCTGGCGCACCGTCCTCTTCTCAAGTGCCTGATTCACCGTGTTTCGCACATCATCGAGCTTGAACGGCTTCGCGATATAATGAAAAGCCCCTTTTTTGATCGCTTCGATCGCGGTGTTGATCGTCGCGTACCCTGTGATCATGATCACCTGCGTATCCGGCGATCTGAGCTTGATCTTTTCGAGTACCTCAAGGCCGTCCATTTTCTCCATCTTGAAATCCGTCAGAACAACATCGAACTCCGTGCTTTCAACCGCGGCAAGGGCCTCGTAGCCGTCCCTGGCTGTTTGTACGGCATAGTTCTCTTTCGTAAGGACATGCGTCATGTTGCGGCGCACGATCTCCTCATCATCAACGACCAGCACCCGCGCCTTCCGGTCCATCTTCAGCTTCTTTACGGCAAGATGCTCAAGGATGCGCTCCTTGATGTTCCTGAGACCGTAATGCTCTTCATCGAGGATGCGCTCCGCCCGGTTGAGGTCCAGTATGTCATCGGTCCTGACCTTCCAGGGGAGAGAAAGAAGATATTCAATATAGGAGAGGCCGATCGTGTACTCGGACGTTGAAGGTCCTATCCTGGCGAGGAGCTCGATCTCCCGGTCGATCACCTCTTTCACATGTCGCGGGACATCAGCACCGAAGATCTTTTCCCTCAGCTGCTCAAGTACCGGGTCCTGCTGCGGCTGGTCGCTCCTGCCGAATAACTTCATGCGATTATTGTATAAAATTACCGCCAGTTAATAAACAGAATAGTGCTCAGTCTTTCTTTCTCCCCGTTCCGGTGCTAATATACGTTCGTATGTCCCTCAAGAAAAAAATCGTGCTCAGTCTCTTTGTCAGCGCGCTGATCATTGCCATACTTTCGGCATTTCTCTATCTGAACTTCCTTGAGATAAAGAAGGAGACGGCGTTTCTTGAGATGACCGACTCCATACGCAGCAAATCGCTCCAGATCAGAAGGCACGAAAAGAACTATTTTCTTTACGCACCCGCGCAGGCTGACGAAGAGTCAAAGGCCATATACCAGTATCTTGCTGAACTTGACGATGTCCTCAACAAGATGAGGCCGGACGTCAAGGACCGCACATCGTCCCTGCGGCTGCTCGTCAATGAATACCGGGGGCGCTTCATAGCCATAGAAACGCTGGTCGCGTCCCTGTCTGAAGAATCCCGTAAGCTCAAAGCATCATCTCCTGCCTACCGGAACGTCAGTGGTCTGATAGAGGCCAATTTCCTGGATAAACCGCTTGAGGACGTGCGGTATCTGCAGGAGACCTCTGGTCTTCAGCCGGACCACCGGCTGATGAAGGGTCTCAGGGAGATCGACGCCGAGATCATTGCGATCAGGAAGACCGGCGAGAACATCCTGATCGCATCGAAGGACCTCGACAAGGCCGCCCGCGACAAGGTGGATGGTTTCATCGAGGTCTCCCGGATCGCCATCCTGATCTTCTTTCCCCTCTTTCTTATCGTCGGCTTCAGCACCATGCTTTTTATCATCAGTAATGTGATCAAGAGGTTCCAGCTCCTCACCGACCTCATTGAACAGACCGGCACCGGGGATTTCGTCCCTGTCGCCGAACCGGTGACCGCCTGGGGCACGGACGAAGTCGGCATCCTGATCAGGAAATTCAATCATATGGAAGAACAGCTTGTCCTGCGGGAGCAGGAACTCCTGAGAAGCAAGAAGCTCGCGGCCATCGGTACTCTGGCCTCGGGCGTGGCCCATGAACTCAACAACCCGCTGAACAACATCTATACGACGGCCCAGAGACTGATGAAAAAAACGGGAGATGACACGCCTCCCTATCTGAGAAAAGGCCTTGACGACATTTTTGGCCAGACCATGCGGGTCAAGAGCATTGTCGGCGACCTGCTTGAGTTCGCGCGGGGACGCGAGCCGCACTACCGCGCAGTTGAGCTGAAGGGTCTGATCAGCGGGGTCTACCAGCATGTTGCCAACGCTCGGGACATGTCCGCGATCAGGTTTCACCTGGAACTGGTTCCCGGCGAGATCGTCCTCTATGCGGACACGGAGCAGCTGGAGCAGATATTCATCAATCTCATGATGAATGCCTCAGATGCCATGTCAGGCGCGGGCGATCTTTCAATAAGGGCTTTGGAAGAGGAACACGCGGTCCGCATCACGGTCTCTGACACCGGAAAAGGCATGCCCGCAGCAACACTCGAAAAGATCTTTGAACCCTTCTTCACTACCAGGGACAAAGGGACCGGCCTTGGTCTTGCCATCGTCTTCAACCTCATACAGAAGCATCACGGCGGCATATCGGTCGAAAGCTCCGAAGGTAAAGGGACGACCTTTATCATCACCCTTCCGAAGAAAGCCCCCTGATCATGTTGCCGGGGAATGCGGGCAACCGTTACACTATGACCGGAGGACATTGATATGTCATTCAGGATACTCATTGCAGAGGATGAGGAGATCACCCTCAATAACATCGTCGATACCCTCCGTGATGAGGGATACGATGTCACCGGGGCCAGGGACGGCAGTGAAGCGCTTCTGAAACTGGAACGTGACCATTGCGATGTGCTCATCACAGACATCAAGATGCCGGGACTCAGCGGCATCGACCTTCTGGAAAAGGTGAAGGAAAAACATCCTTCCACCGAGGTGATCCTGATCACCGGGTTCGGCAGCATCGGTTCTGCCGTGGATGCCATGCGGAAAGGCGCCTATGACTACATCACAAAACCCTTTGATCTTGACGAACTGGTGCTGAGGGTCAGGAAGATCCGGGAACAGGCATCCCTGAAGAAAGAGAATATCGCGCTGAAGACCTATTTCGGCATGGATAAGAATGTATCGATCATCGCAAAGAGCGACAAGATGAAGCGCATCCTGGAGATGATCGAGGGGATACACGACTCAGATATCAACATGCTCCTTACCGGCGAAACAGGGGTCGGCAAGAGCCTTATCGCAAAGATCATTCATTTTACCGGCAGGAGAAAAGACCGGCCTTTTCTGTCCATAAACTGTGCCACCCTGACTGAAGACCTGCTTGCGAGCGAGCTCTTCGGACATGAGCGGGGTGCGTTTACCGGGGCGATCAGTGCAAAGCAGGGGCTGGTGGAGATCGCTGATACCGGAACCCTTTTTCTTGATGAAATAGCCGAACTCTCGCCCAATCTCCAGGCAAAGCTGCTCAAGGTAGTGGAGGACGGGGAGTTCTATCGCGTGGGGGCCACCAGGCCCCAGAAGGTCGATGTGCGTTTCATTGCAGCGACCAACCAGAACGTGAGAAATATGATTTCCGAGGGAAAGTTCAGGGAGGACCTCTATTATCGTCTGAACGTCATGGAACTGTTCATCCCGCCGCTGCGTGAACGCCAGGAAGATATCCGTCCGCTCAGCAGGTTCTTTCTTCAGAAGCACCTGCCGAAGTCGAACAAGAAGATCGCCGCCATTTCCGACGAAGCCATGGAAGTGCTCATGCACTACAGTTTCCCCGGCAATGTCCGTGAGCTTGAAAACATCATCGAACGCGCCATAATCCCTCGAGAAGACCGCTGCGATCACCCCTGAAAGTCTGCCCCACGGCATCCGGCTCATGCAGATAGAGACCTTTGACCCCGGGAGGATCAAGAGCATCGAGGAACTGACAAAAGAGTATGCTGAAAAAGTGGTCAGGATGCTCGGAGGCAACCGGTCAAAGGCTGCAGAGGCCCTCGGTATATCACGAACGAGCCTTTGGAAGATCCTGAAAGAGGAATAAGGTTCAGAGGGTGAGCTGAGGCGCCATATATGAGCGTCCTCCAGGGGTAACCGCGGTAAGCTATCAGGTCTTTTTTCTCTTCTGCTTGTGACATTTCAGGCATTCAAATTTGGGAGGGTGCGTTGCCTTACGGGGATACAGCTTGCCGGCCTCGTGGCATCCCATGCAGACCGCGGTGTCCGTTACGCCCAGGTGGGATGTGTCTGCAGGCATCTGCGGATATTTCTTGCCGGATATGCTGAAGAGAAATCCGACGACAATAAGGATGAACAACGCAAACAGCAGGCTGTTCTTCATGGGTGCATTCTACCATATCAGAAATCACATACTTCAAGGCAGAGCGTCGGCAGAAGTGCGGCTCTACCTGCTAAAATATGAGAAGCACAGCGCGTCACGCAAGACAAAGAAAAACAAGGAGACAGCCATGAAAAAATCATTCGGTCCGAAAACGCTTGTTTATCCGGCACCGGTATGGGTCGTGGGTACGTATGATGCCGGAGGGAGACCCAACATCATGACCATAGCCTGGGGCGGCATATGCTGCTCACAGCCTCCCTGTGTGGCAGTGTCCCTCAGGAAGGCCACCTACAGTTTCGGCAATATTGTCGGACGCAAAGCCTTTACGATCAATGTCCCTTCAGAGGAGCAGGTGAAGGTCACGGACTATGCGGGAATGGTTTCGGGAAAGAATCTGGACAAGTTCGCCGCAACCGGACTTACACCCGTAAAGGCCGAGTTCGTTGATGCCCCCTATGTGAAGGAATTCCCGATGGTCCTGGAGTGCAGACTGCTCCAGACCATTGAGATCGGACTCCATACCCAGTTCATCGGAGAGGTCATCGACGTGAAGGCAGATGAGACAGTCCTCAATGAAAAGGGGCTGCCTGACATTGAAAAGATAAGGCCGATCATCTTCAGCCCGGAGATACGTGCGTATCATACCACCGGAAAAAGCATCGGGCTGGCATTTTCGATCGGCAAAGAACTGGCATAGCATCGTTGTAGTCCTGCATGCCGGAACAGGAGAACGCCGGCAGGATTTGCAGGGATGCGAAGTGTTACAATACGTGCGGCTATGCAGGTATTGTTAAAGCATATTGCAACGCTCGGGCCGATCGGCTACATTCCCTTTGCTCCCGGCACCTTTGGCACGCTCGCTGCTTTGATCTGCGTCCTGTTAATGTCCCTGTCTCTCCATGCACATTTCGTTTTTTTTGTCAGCGTCACCATAATTGGCTCATTCGCGGCGACAGCTGCAGAAAAAGCCCTCGGTCAGAAGGACAGCGGCCGGATCATCATCGATGAATTCGCAGGCTTCCTGATTGCAACGTTCTACGTCCCGCACAGCCCGACGCTCCTGATATCGGCCTTTATTATTTTCAGATTTTTTGATATATTAAAGCCACTTATGATTCGTAAGTTAGAATCTACTTTAAATAAAGGTGTGGGGGTTATGGCTGACGATATTCTTGCGGGGATATATACGAACATCTTGCTTCAGGCATATGTCCATCTGCTCCGAACTGAACTGATTACATGAAAGGTGTCAAGAGGGAATGCTGAGGTCATTCACGCGGGCTCACTCCGGGAAACGGTCTGTCGCATACCGATGACCATTCGCTGTTTCATATCGGTCAACCTGCCCGATGATGCGAAAGCTGCCATAAACAGCATCGTCACAGAACTGAAAAAGACCGGTGCTGATGTAAAGTGGGTCAACGCGGAGAACATCCACCTCACCCTGAAATTTCTGGGGGATACCGACGAGCAATTGATACCCAGGATATCAGATGCTCTCTGCAAAAAACTCTCACATTACAAGGCCTTTTATATTACAATAGCTGATGCCGGATGCTTTCCGTCAGAGAAGCGCCCACGGGTGGTATGGATTGGTATCGAGGATTCTGAAACCCTCGCAGATATCCAGAAAGATGTTGACGACGTCCTGACGGACTTCGGCTTTTCGTATGAGGCACGGTCTTTCTCCCCTCATCTCACGATCGGGAGGGTCAGATCGCCGAAGAAGGTCGTCGAATTGATGGACCGTTTTGCAGAATTCAGGGGAAAAGCATTTGGCAGGGTTGAGGTTAATGCCGTCCATATCATGAGAAGCGAATTGAAGCCGGCAGGCGCTGAATACAGCTGCCTCTGTCGTATACCATTGAAATACAGGGAGGAATGATGTCCGCTAAAGATGTGACCAAGGAGACGAATAAGGAAAAGATCAAGGCCCTTGAGATGGCCATATCTCAGATCGAAAAGAACTTTGGCTAAGGTTCGATCATGCGCCTGGGTGAAGGGTCCATAGCCGAAGGTATCCAGTCCATATCCACGGGTTCCCTTACCCTTGATATAGCGACCGGCATCGGCGGGCTTCCCAAGGGAAGAGTGGTCGAGATCTACGGGCCGGAATCGTCCGGCAAGACAACCCTGGCCCTGAGCACCATTGCACAGGCCCAGGAAGCGGGAGGCACAGCCGCGTTCATCGATGCAGAGCACGCGCTTGACATCAATTACGCTCAGAAGCTTGGCGTGCAGATCGAGGATCTGCTGGTATCTCAGCCCGACACCGGAGAGCAGGCGCTTGAAGTCGCCGAAGCACTGGTGCGCAGCGGGGCTCTCGATATTGTCGTGATCGACTCGGTTGCGGCGCTCGTACCCAAGGCTGAGATCGAAGGCGATATGGGCGATTCCCTCCCCGGCCTCCAGGCCCGTCTCATGAGCCAGGCGCTGAGAAAGCTCACGGCATCGATCTCGAAGTCGAACACCACCGTTGTCTTCATTAATCAGATCAGGATGAAGATCGGCGTGATGTTCGGCAATCCTGAAACGACCACCGGCGGCAATGCCCTGAAATTCTATTCCTCCATGAGGCTTGATATCCGCAAGATCGAGAACCTGAAGGACAATCAGGAGATCATTGGCGGCAGGGTACGGGTCAAGATCGTGAAGAACAAGATGGCCCCGCCCTTCAGACAGGCCGAATTCGACATCTTTTTCAATGAAGGTGTTTCTCACACCGGGGAGGTCGTTGATCTCGGCGTGGAAAAGGGCATCATTGAAAAGGCCGGTGCCTGGTACAGCTACGCGGGAAACAGGATAGGACAGGGAAGAGAGAACGTTAAAGAGTATCTCAAGAACAATCCGGACACGGCGAAAGAGATCGAGAGCAAGATCATAGAGGCCACGCACACAAAATAGCGAGGAGACCAGAGATGGATGTCAATGAACTATTGAAAGCAGCGCATTCGCAGGGGGCCTCTGACCTGCATATCAAGGTAGGCTCCCATCCGATACTGAGGATCAACGGTGAGCTGAACCCGCTCTCAGCAGAAAAACGCCTCAGTCAGGAGGATACGGTCAAGATCGCGTTTGCGGTCATGAGCCCGGGACAGCGGGAGATATTCAAGAAAAGAAATGACATCGATCTGGCGTACAGCGTACCCGGTCTTGGCCGATTCCGCTGCAATATCTTCATCCAGAGAGGAACGGTCGGTCTCGTCTTCCGGGTTATCCCCATGCGCATCCCCACGATCGAGGAGCTTCTGCTTCCCGACATCATCAAGAAGATATCGAACGAGGCACGCGGCCTGATCCTCGTCACCGGGACCACCGGCAGCGGCAAGTCCACGACCCTTGCCGCGATGATCGACAACATCAATACGAACAGGACCGACCATATCATGACGATCGAGGACCCTATCGAATACCTGCACAGGGACAAGCGCTCCATTGTGAACCAGCGAGAGATCGGCAGCGACACCGAGTCCTTCAGCAAGGCACTGCGCGCAGCCATGAGGCAGGACCCTGACGTCATTCTCGTGGGCGAAATGCGGGACTTCGAGACGATCCAGACCGCACTTACCGCGGCAGAGACCGGTCATCTCGTCCTCAGCACGCTTCATACCATCGACGCGACGGAAACGATCAACCGGATCATCTCGGTATTTCCGCCCTATCAGCATAAACAGGTACGGATACAGCTTGCCTCGGTGCTCCGGGGCATCATTTCGATGAGGCTGGTCCCGAAGATTGACGGGAAAGGCAGAGTTCCCGCCGTTGAGGTGCTGATCGCGACTGCAACGATCAAGGACTGCATACTGGATCCCGACAAGACAAAGGCCATAGCGGACGCGGTTGCCCAGGGTGCCATTCATTACGGCATGCAGACCTTTGACCAGTCGCTCTTCAACCTCTATAAGTCCGGTCTTATTTCCTATGATGAGGCACTGCGCAGGGCTTCAAATCCCGACGATTTTGCGCTCAAGGTCAAAGGCATCCAGTCGACGAGCGACGCCTATGATGACCAGCAGCACAAGAACAAGGACGAAATGAAGATTGACCGGTTCGGCCGCTAAGACACGCGCATACGCTCTGACGCTTCTCCGTTACCGCGACAGAAGCGAAAAAGAGCTCAGGGACCGTCTCAGGAAAAAGGGCTGTCATCCGGAGGAAATCGAAGCTGTCATCGGGAACCTTCGTGACTCCGGATTCCTCAATGACGAAGTCCTCGCAGAAAATCTTAAGCGACAGGCCATGGCAAACAAACTGCTTGCGTTTGACGGTGCACGGCGATTCATGCAGCAGAGGGGCCTTTCGCGCGAGATCATCGACCGGGTGCTCGCTTATGATGAGGAGACGGAACTCCTCGGCATTGAACGACTGATAGACAAAAAAAAGAAAAGTATAGAAAAATATCCTGAACCGAAACGGACGAGGAGCCTGATCGGTTTTTTGATGAGAAAGGGCTATCCCCTTCATGTCATCCGGAAGGCCCTGAAAAACAGATGCAGAGACGAGGAGATTTAAGCATGAAACAGTTTCTTCTGCTGCTGGTCCCGGTCATACTTATCACCGCGTCCGGCTGCGCCAAATCGGTACGCTACTCCCAAGACGAGATCAAAGACTACCCGCCGCAGACCCAGGAGCATATCAGGAACGGTCAGGTAGCCGTCGGGATGACAAGACAGCAGGTGCGGTATTCGTGGGGAGGTCCTCACTCGGTCAGCGTGCTGACCCCGAGCGGTGACGGCAAGGAGCGCGTCGCATGGGTGTACGAGAAGATGACATTCTTCAAGACACGGCTCATCTTCACGGACGACAGGCTCACAGAGATCATCAATAACGAACCGGGGCGTGCAAAATAATATGAACAGCTCAGACATCAGAAAAGCATTTCTCGAATACTTCAGGGCCAGGGGACATGAAGTCGTCCGCAGTTCCTCTCTGATCCCGGGAAACGATCCCACGCTGCTTTTCACCAACGCAGGCATGGTCCAGTTCAAATCCGTCTTCCTGGGCGAGGAGAAGAAGCCCTATCATCGGGCTGCATCGAGCCAGAAGTGCATGCGTGCCGGCGGCAAGCACAACGATCTTGAGAACGTCGGCCATACAGCGCGTCATCATACGTTCTTTGAAATGCTCGGCAATTTCTCCTTCGGCGACTATTTCAAAAAGGACGCGATCATCTTTGCCTGGGAACTCCTGACCGAATATTACAAACTCCCGAAGGACAGGCTCTGGGCGACTGTTTATGAGGACGATGACGAAGCTGCGAAACTCTGGAAGGAACTCACGGGCATCCCGGGAAACAGGATCGTCCGGCTTGGAGCCAAGGACAACTTCTGGCAGATGGGAGATACGGGCCCCTGCGGACCGTGCTCCGAGATCCTTATCGACCAGGGTGAGTCAGTGGGCTGCGGAAAACCGGACTGCGCCGTCGGATGCGACTGCGACCGTTTCCTCGAAATATGGAATCTCGTCTTCATGCAGTTCGACCGCACCAGGGAAGGCGCGCTGACGCCGCTTCCCAAACCGAGCATCGACACCGGCATGGGCCTTGAAAGGCTCTCCGCGGTGCTGCAGGGGAAGCACAACAATTTTGACACCGACCTTTTCACAACGATCATTGCGTCCATATGCGGACATTCCGGAAAGAAATACCATGCCGACAGGCTCACGGACATTGCCATCAGGGTCATCGCGGACCATATCCGGTCTATCACCTTCCTGCTTTCCGAAGGATGTGTACCCTCAAACGAAGGCAGAGGGTATGTGCTGAGGCGGATAATCCGCAGGGCATCGCGCTACGCGAAGAGCCTCGATATCGGCGAACCGGTCCTGTACAAGCTGTGCGAGGCGGTTGCGGAAACCATGGGTGACATATACCCTGAGCTGCAAGAAGAAAAGACGAGGGTCCAGAAAATGCTTCAGCTTGAGGAAGAACGTTTCATGAAGACCCTGGAGCAGGGCCTTGTCATCCTCACCGACGTGATCGCACAGACAAAGAAAGAAGGACTGAACAGCATACCGGGCGGCGAACTGTTCCGTCTGTACGATACATACGGCTTTCCGCTCGACATTGCGCGTGACGTCGCCTCGGAGCAGAACCTCTCGATCGATGAGCCGGGTTTTCACCGGGAGATGGAACAGCAGCGGACCAAGGCACGGGCTGCCTGGGTCGGAGAAGAATCATCTGCGGCATCCGCCGTATATAAAGATCTCCTGCAGAAGCATGCGGCAACGGTTTTCACGGGATATGAATCCTTTGAATCAACTGCCCGGGTGCTGGCGGTCGTCTGGGACGGGAAAGTTGTTGACGAACTGGCTTCCGGCAGCGAGGGTGAAGTGCTTCTCGACAGGACGCCGTTTTACGCGGAATCAGGGGGACAGGTCGGCGACGCCGGCAAGCTGAGCGCCGATAACCTGAGAGCAATGGTACTCGACACCCGCAAGCCGGTCGAAGGGATATTCATACACAAGGTCAGGGTAGCGCAGGGCGCTCTCAGGGCAGGCTCTCAGGTGTCTGCATCCGTTGATCGTGAACGCAGGCTGTCGACCATGAGGAACCATACGGCAACGCATCTGCTTCATGCAGCGCTAAGGAATATTGTGGGCGAGCATGTAAAACAGGCGGGCTCCTACGTATCGGACGAGAGGCTCCGCTTCGACTTCACCCATTTCCAGTCGATCGATCCCCGGATGATCCTGTCCGTGGAGGACGACGTGAACGACGGCATACTGAATAATATCCCCGTGGAGACGACGGTCATGGAGACCGCGAAAGCTATCGAGAGCGGTGTCACCGCCCTTTTTGGCGAAAAATACGGAGACGTCGTACGCGTCATTTCGGTCCCCGGCGTGAGCGCGGAACTGTGCGGCGGCACGCACGCTCACGCGACCGGCGATATCGGCCTTTTCAAGATCGTTTCCGAAGGCAGCGTTGCCGCCGGTATCAGGAGGATCGAGGCAGTCACCGGCAAGGCGGCAATAGATTTCTTCCGGAGCGAGGAAGCTGAGCTCAGGCAGGTATG